>JBCDIK010000001.1:0-82909 GCA_038749065.1 Pseudomonadota bacterium
GCTCGACCAGTATCTGAGCTGCGGGCTGCTGCTTGCGCTGCGCGATCACAGTCCACGCGAGCTGCGGGAGCACACCGGAACCTACCTGCGCCACGGCCAGCAGCACAGGGACACAATTCTGCGCTTCGGCCGATTCCCCTACCGCAACGCCGCCCTGGGTCGTCCTTCAACAGATGCCGAGCTAGAGTACCTGTCGAGCGCTGAGCACCCCTGATCGCGTCTACGGACTCGTCAGAGTCCGCCTTTGCAGATAGTCCACCGCCAGCGTAGCCATTGCCCGAACACCAGGCTCAAGCGCGGCCTCATCCACATAGAACAGCGGCGAGTGGTTGGGAATGGCCCTTATGGGCGGCACATTGGCTGGACGGGCACCGATAAAGAAAAAGAATCCTGGAACCTCTTTCTGATACTCCGAAAAGTCTTCCGCGCCGGTAATGCGGGGACTTTCAATGACATTGCGGTCGCCGTACACCCGCTCCAGCGTGGGTGCCATCATGCGGGTCAGGGTCGCATCGTTGTAGGTCACCGGTGAGCCGCGATCGATCTCGAGCGTTGCGGTCGCGCCAAAGCTGGCCGCCGTGCTTTCCACAATGCGCGCCATCTTGTCTGCAATCGCCTTCTTCGTATCCGGATCGAAGGTGCGGATCGTGCCCGTCAGCCGCGCCGTGTCAGGAATGATGTTGTTGCGCACGCCGGACTCGAACTGGCCGACGGTCACCACCGCCGGAGCGCGGGTCAGATCTACCTGCCGCGAGACGATACTCTGCAGAGCCGTGACCATGTGCGAGCCCACCAGAATCGGGTCAATACCGCCCCAGGGCTGGGCACCATGGGTCTGGCGACCGGTGATCTTGATTTCAAACCGCTGCGCGCTGGCCATCATGCCAAGGGACCGAAACGCAACCTGGCCGACGCCGAACCCCTGGCTGATATGCAGTCCGAAGATGGCGTCGACTGCCGGGTTCTGCAGCACACCCTCTTCCACCATCATCAGCGCACCGCCGTTCTCGCCCGGCGGAGGGCCTTCTTCTGCGGGCTGGAAGATGATCTTGACCGTGCCGGGCCAGCGGTCCTTGAGCTCGGCCAGAATCTGGGCTGCGCCCATGAGGATCGCGACGTGATTGTCGTGACCGCAGGCGTGCATGACCCCCACCTCCCTGCCCTCGAACTCGCCGCGCGCTTTCGACGCGTAGGGGAGGCCGGTGCGTTCCACCACCGGGAGCGCGTCCATATCCGCGCGCAAGGCGACCACCGGGCCTGGGGCGCTGCCTTCGAGTACGCCAACGACTCCGGTATGAGCCACCCCGGTACGGACTTGATAGCCGAGCCGTTTCAGATGCCCGGCGACCAGTTTGGCGGTGCGAAATTCACGATTCGACAGTTCCGGATTCTGGTGGATGTCGCGTCGCCAGGTGACCACCTGATCATTCAGGTCTGCAGCCGCATCGGCGATTGCCGCCTCGATGGCCGTGTCAGCGCCGCACTGTAATGGGAGTAACAGCGCGAGCACCCAAAAACTCAGTGATCGGTACATGACATCGCCTCGCTGGGTCGGTTAGCCGTCATCAGACCGCTCGCATGTCACGCCACGCCAGCAGGCGCAGCCCGGCGGCAAGGAGCGCGGTCACGAACAGCAGGGAAGAAATCAGGCTCAGGCCAAAGCCGCCGAAGAGCGTGAACGTGTAAAGCAACCACACGTAGTGCATACCGAAGCGATGCAGCCAGCGCCATCGCGGGCCCAGGGTGCGCAGGCCCCAGCGGTTCGACGTGAGGGCCATGAGCCACAGGGATGCAAAGGCGATTCCCGCGAAAATCAGGACTTCCAGCCCGGTGCCCCCAGGATTCGAGAGCACGAACACCACCACATAGCCGAAGTGGATCGTATGCACGAACGCCGCGGCGAGCCCCAGGTAACGCCGGTTGCGCAGCAAGCGATCCCCGAGGCGATGCAGAGTGCCGGTCTCGAACACGCTACGCAGCGGGCGGGCACTGTAGGCGGCGATGAAATAGGCAAAGGACAGCCAGGCAGTCGTTCGCAAGGCATAGCCAATGTAATCGGCGGGGTCCCGATAGGGTGGATGGCTGACCAGCGTGGCGACGGTGAGCAACACCGCGCTAGCCAGGATCGGCCACTTCAGCCGAGGCAGAATCCGGAGACCGTCAGCCACCGTCTCACTCATCGAGCTCGTACTCGAGTTCGCCATCCAGGCGGAAGTCGACATTGCTGGTGACCTGCGGCACGGCGACGGCGCGGCCCTGGCTGCGGGCCGCACGATAGCGCCAGCTTCGCACCGCCGCGAGCGCCGCCTCTTCGAAGAGCCCCGCCGGCTCCGCGGCGACCACCCGGGCATTGATCACCCGCCCGTCGACGCTGATGCCATAGGCCACAGTCACCCGCCCTTCAATACCGGCTGCGCGCGCCTGCGGCGGGTACTGAGGGCCAGCTCCGCTGAGCAGTTGCGGGCCGTGATTGGCTGGCGCGACGCATCCGGCGAGCAGAGCCACAGCCGCAAGCACCGAGAGGACTGATCTGGTCATGGCTGCATGTTACCGTCTATCAACGCCGACGTTCAGGCACCGTCGCCCTGATGCCACACCGCCAGAAACTGCTCTTTCTGTACCTGGAGAGCTCAGCGCTCGACAGCCGGGTGGTGGCCTGGTCCTACTACGACGGCACCGGCACAGCGGTCGCCCAGGCCGGCGACAGCGACGATCCGCCCTATCGAACGGGACTTGAGGCCCTCACCGCCGGCTGGCGACTGATTCAGGCCAACCCGCTACAGCCGCACGCCCCGGGGGCCGAATTCAGCCTGAGCTATCTCAAATACGAGTTCATCTTCGAGCAGTGGCTGGTGGTCACGCCGGAGGGTACCGAGGTCGACCATGGCTAAGCGCACGCTCCTGACCTCCACGCAGATGGCGACCTTTGCGGCCCGCGGTTTCCTGCGCTTTGACGGGGTCGTACCCGCCGCGCTCAACGAAGCGTTCCTTGCGCCCCTCGAGCGCGCCGATGACGATGGCGGTTCCCTGATGGCGCGGTACGGGCGACTGATGGGGACGAAGGCGCTGCCCGCCATCGACTCGGGGACGCGCTGGCGGCGCGCGTTTCCCAAAGACAGCGTGATCGGCGCGCTCCTGCGCCTGCCGGTCCTGCGTGGGGCCATCGACTCTCTGGTGGGGCGCAAAGCAGTGGTCGACCACCACTTCATGCATCTGCGGCCACCGCCCGCGGACGGCGAGACCCCACAAGCGCAGCACTATCATCAGGACTCCACGATCGATACCCGGCGCGCCTTCGATATCCAGCTGTTCTACTTTCCTCACGCCATCACCGGGGACATGGGAGGCACGCGGTTCCTGCCCGGCAGCCATCTCCGTCAGGTGAGCGAAAGCGCGATCACCCGCTATCAGAACATCCGCGGCCAGGAACGGGTGCAGTGCGCCGCAGGCACCGTCCTGATCCTGCATCACGGGATCTGGCACGGTGGCGGCGCCAATGCCAGTGACCGGTCGCGCTTTCTGTGGAAGCTGCGACTGTGTCCACAGCAGCCGCAGCAGCGGCTGTGGAACCTAAGTGATCTGCCCGCAGATCATCTGCGTCAGCGACCCACCTTCTGGATCGACCCCAGCGCGCCGGTCGATCCGGTGCACCGGATTCTGACGACGCCAGAGCCCTGGTTCGAGGCGGATACGGCGCGCCTTGAGTACATTGCCCGGGTCCGGCTCTGGCGCTATCTGCTAGGCGACGAGCGCTTTGACGCAGACTACTGGGTCACGCGTATCGAAAACGACTACTGAGCGGACTCGCCAGCGCTCAACAGGCTTCCCAGAGCCTCATTCATCTGTCGCGCTGCCGCTTCGAGCCGCAGCGTACGGCGGTGCTGTCGCTCGGCGCGCACAAGGTTGTCGCCATGCCGCTCAATCTTGAACACCCGGTTGCCGCTGTGGTGATCCACCAGGTAGCGCAGAGCAAGCATGGCCGAAACGTAGCGCGGCGCCGCGCTTAGGTCCTCGAAGGGGCTGGGCGCGCGACTGTCACGCTGCGCGCCGACAAAACCGCGTGCCAGTCGCTCGAAGTAGCGGTGTTCGTAGCGCTCCCAATGCCAGACCGAGGAGCGCACCAGATCGCCGAAATCCAGCGCACGGTTCGCCACCATGATCGTATCCAGATCAAGCACCGCGGCGACCCGCGCGCTGCCGGCTTCGAAGAGCAGGTTGTCCGGCTTGCAGTCTCCGTGAATCGGGCCGTCCGGTTGCCCGAAGCGCTCCGCGAAGGTGCGCAGTTCGTCGATTCGGCGGCGCCACTCATCGCTGACGGCGGGTGCGATTTCGTCAAAGCGCGCCAGGTGATGGCGCAGGTCATGGTGATGCGGAATGGCACTGCGCAGCGGCCCACCGGGCACGTCCTCGAGCAGTACCTGGGTGCGGCCGAAGGCATGGCCGGCCGCTTCCAGCCGTTGCGGCAGCAGGTGCGCCGCAGCGCGCGCCTGGAGGGATTCGCCGGGCACGAAACGCCACATGCGCCAGTGCGCGCCGCCCTGTTCTAAGCTCGCGTGACCGGCGCGGCTCGGCACCAACTCCGGCGCCCACCCGGGCGCCGTCCGAGCCAGATGGGCACTCACCCGGGCAACTTGCGCCATGAGCTGGGACTGATCGGTGAACACCGCTTCACTCAACCGCTGCAGGACGAATCGCCGCTGCGCCTGGTCGGTCACACCGATCGTATCGTTGATGCGACCACCCGCCAGGGGGCTGAGCAGCGCCGGTTCGAACCAGCCCGCCCGACACAGTCGCCGCGCTGCGTCGAGCACCCCGCGGCTACTCACGCTCGCCGCCGAGCCAGGGCGCCAGCCACAGCGCGGGTGCCAGCAGCAGGTCGGCCTGCGGCTCGAGGAGCGCTGAGACGGCGTCGGGATCCACCGCGGACCCAGCGAGCCGGGCTGCACAGAGCGCATCCAGGGCCGCCAGACGCACGCGGCAATCGCGGACGATGGCGAGCGCCGGCGGCGCCTCCGGCGGTCCCTGCTGCTGAATCTCAAACGCGCCTTGCAAGAGGGGCGCCCACTGTTCCCGGCACGCCCCCGCCTGCATCTCTGCAGCGTCACCGCGCTGCAGCGCCCGGCGCAGCCGCGCGCCTGCTGGACTCTCCACCGGCAGGTGGTCGATCACCCCGGTCAGCGGCACGGTGGTGTCGTAGGGCCTTGCCTGCGGCATTTCCGCACCGGCGAGCCGCGCGCGCAGCGCCGTCATCCCGAGCAGGCGCCCGTACCACTTGATCGGTTCGAACCAGGTCAGCAGGGCGTGCCAGGCCTCCGGCACTCCGGCCTGCAGCAGCGCTTCGCGCTGGCGTTCGCGGATGTCGTTGCGCCCCGCGCGACGCAGATAGTCGAGGAACGCCTCTGCGCGCGCGTCGATGGTCGAGGGATCGCAGCGCTCGGGTTGAGACCAGAAACGCTCAGCAATGGCGGGCAACCGAGTCCACAGGCGCAGGTCCAGCGTCGCGCTATCGACCAGCTCGCCCCAGAGACAGGCTTCGCCGCCGAGCAAACCGGGCGCATCCTCAGGGTGACCGGGAACCGGCGCGGCCGGGTCGACCGCGCCGCGCCGCCACTGGTGCGTCCAGCGCATCCCATCCGCCACGCTTTCATAGCCGGGCGCCTCGAGCAGCTCATCCTCCAGCGCCAACAACTCCGGCTGTGGCGCAGCCGGATCGAAGCCATAGTGCCAATGAGCCGGATAGTGCAGATCCAGGTAATAGCCGCTGGAAACCACACAGGGATGGCCGGCGGCCAGGGCCTGGTCGCGAGTGGTCGCGCCGCGCCAGTTCTGGATCGTCACCGGCGGCTTAAGGGTCGCTAGCGCCGGGTGCAGCGCCTCGTCCCAGACCAAGAGTCGGCGACCTCTTGCGGTGAGCTCCGCATGCAGAAACGCGTTGAAGTCCGCCTGCAACGCAGCGCAATCGACCGCGTTGCCCGGTTCGGCGAGTGCCGGGGACCGCTGCCACCAGTCGGCATGCACTTCATCGCCACCGAGGTGCAGATACTCGTCGGGAAAACAGGCACACAGCTCATCGAGCAGCGTCCGCATAGCCCCCCGAACATCATCGCGCAGCGGATCGAGCGTGGCTTCGTGCACACCGAAGCGTACCGTCGGCGCAAGACCGAGCGCGAGGGACTGACCACTGCCATCCCGCGGCGCCCACTGGGGCATGGCGGTGAGCATGTGAGTGACATGACCGGGCACGTCAAGCTCCGGGATGATGCGAATGCCTCGATCGGCCGCGTAGGCGACCAGCTCAGTCAGCTCGGCGGGCCCATAGGCCTGCTCACTGGCAAGGGTCGGATAAGCCTCGCTGGCGAAGCGAAACCCCTGATCATCCGTGAGGTGCAGATGCAGCACATTCAGATGTGCGGCGGCCATACCGTCGAGCGTTCGCCGCAGAACCGGGAGGGGCAGGAAGTGCCGAGCCGGATCGAGCATCAACCCACGCCAGACAAACCGTGGCGCGTCGCGCACGGTGCCGCAGGGCAGCCGCGAACCCGCCAGGCACAGCTGCGCCAGCGACTCCAGCGCGTGCAACACGCCCGAAAGCTCTGGCGCGCGGATGGACACCGCCGTCTCCGCAACGTTCAGCTCATAGGCTTCGTTCGCCCCCAGCGCCGGGGCCGGGGCTGCCGGCGCCGCAATCTCGATCTCGATGGACCCGTTGCCCTGCGCATCGGGGTGGCGAGCCAGCTGTCCGTTCAGGCGCGCAAGGGCACGCTCGCAGCGCCCCAGAGCGGCGGCCGGCCAGGGCGTCGCTGCCGGCACCCGCAAAAAGGCCACGGGCACCGTAGCCGTCCCGGAAGCCGCGCTGACGTACTTCGGGCGTGGGAACAGCGGGTCAAAGGAGGCTGTGGACGCGGACTCGAACATGATGGGGGCACGCCTGGCGCGCGTTGGTCTGGCTTCTGCAGCATGTCACACTGCATCAGACCATAGCAGCACAGACAGCCACCATGACACAGGACACAGCCCCGCAAGCGATCGACCGGGATGCCGTCGCAACGCGCATGCGGCGGGTGCTCGACGCCGAGGCTCAGGCGATCGCTGCCATCGCGATCGATGACGCTTTCATTCGCGCCGTCGAGGTGCTGGCCAACTGTCAGGGCAAGGTGCTGACCACCGGCATCGGCAAGGCGGGCCACATCGCCCGCAAGTTCGCCGCCACCCTGTGCTCCACGGCGACGCCGGCCGATTTCATCCACCCCGCCGAGGCCGCGCACGGCGATCTGGGGCTGGTCGGGTCCAACGACGTCATGATCGCGTTCTCAACCAGCGGCAAGAGCCTTGAGGTTCTGGAGATCCTCGAGCTCTCCCGCCACCTGGGAGTAAGCACGATCATCGGTGTGACCTCCCATCCGGATTCCCAGCTCCGGGAGCAATCAGACTTCGTGCTGGATATGGGCGTGATCGAAGAGCCCTGTCCCCTCGGCCTGACGCCCAGTGCCAGCATGGCGGTCATGCTGGCGATCAGTGACGCGATCGCGCTGGCGCTCCTGGAAGCCAAGGGCGTGACTCGGGAAGACTATGGCCTGCGGCATCATGGTGGCTATCTCGGGCGAGCAGCACGAACGGACAACCAGCCCGGCCCTTAGCGCGTGAAATGCGCTTCGCAGATCCCGACGAAGCGCTTCGCCCCTTCCGTGAGTGGCTTGTGCTTCTTGTAGTACAGGCCCACCTGCCGATCGATTGCCGACAGTTCCAGCCCTTCGATGGCGTGCAGTCCGGAAAGATCAGCCAGCAGATGATCGGACAGGTACGTCACTCCCTTACCCGCCTCGGCCAGGGCCAGTCGCAGGCCCAGATTGCTGACCTCCCAGACGCTGTGAAAGGCATTGCGCAGCCGCGATCCCCCGGATGCACGACCCGCATCGTCCAGATAGGAGGTGAGCAGCGTCGCGTTCTTCAGCGCCTGCTCCGGGTGCGCCATCAGGGCCGCAAAGTCTGCATGCTGCTCATGCACCACGAGTAGCCGCCGCTCGCGAAGGTAGGGGCGCATGACAAAGTGGCCGGGCATCGTTGACTGAAAGGGGCCGAACCCGAGCTCCCAGCGATCATCGTCAACGCCGTAGATGATCTCCTTGCTCGGCGCCACGTCGAGCTTGAGCCGCGTCAGCGGGTTGCGATCGCAGAACTCCAGCAACAGTGCCGGCGCAAAGCAACGGTTCACCATGGAGTTGACCGCCAGGCTCAGCGTCGACAGCGCTCCGGTGCGTAACAGCGCCAGATCCTCGAGGGTGGCTTGCTCCTCCTTGAGCACGATCTGCGCGTAACGAAACACACGATTGCCGGCTTCGGTCAGCTCCGGTTGCTTGCCGCGGATCAGGAGCTGTGTGTCCAGCTTGTGCTCCAGGTTCGCCATGGTCTGGCTGACCGCAGACTGACTGATGTTCAACCGCTCCGCCGCACGCGAAAAGCCGGCTTCTTCGACAACCGCGCTGAACACACGAATTTCCTGCCGCTCGATCTGCATGCCCGGCTTCCGCGGCTGTGATACCAGCCCGCAGCGTAGCAGCGCCCCATGGCGTGCTCCACTTATGGTGCGATCAGTCGTGCTTATGAGCGCTCCGTCAGCGGCGGGCAACCTGCCGCAGCCCCATAAGCGCAGCTTGCGAGCCTATAAGTCGAACGCGCTGGGACGCAGCTGCGCTGCACAGTAGCGTCACGACTTGTCTTGAGGACCGAAGGAGTACCCGATGAACGCACCACAACCGTTAACCGTCGATCCCGGGCTTGCCGGCGTCGTCGTCGGGCACACGCGCATCTCTGACGTGGATGGCCAGGCCGGAGCGCTGCGCTATCGCGGCATCGCCATCGACGCGCTGGTCGACCGCCCCTTCGCCGCCGTTGCGAGCCTCGTTGCTCTCGGCAAGGAAGTGCCGGCGGTCCTGCGGCTGATCGATCAGCCGCCCGCTCTCACCGCCGAAGAGCGCGCACTGGTCCTGGCCGCACCGCAGGACCGCCCGCCGATGCAGGTATTGCAGGGGGTCATTCCGCTGCTCGCAAAAACCCCGGAACTGCTGGCTCTGACCGACGCGGACCTCGATTCGATCGATCCGGGCTCGGCGCTTCCTGCTGACCTGCGCGACGAGGCCCGGCATGCGCTCATCATCGCGAGTAAAGCCCCGGAAATCGTTGCCACACACTTTGCCCGCAAGCCCGTGGAGAGCGCTGCAACCGGCTACGAACAGCGTTTCGGCGATCTGATCCAGGCGCCAGCGCAGCAGCGTGAGGCGCTGCTCGACGCCTTCCGCGTCATGCAGATCCTGCAGCTCGAACACAGCTTCAATGCCAGTACCTTCGCGGCGCGAGTGATTGGCAGCACCTTGGCACCGATCGAGAACGCGCTGTCCGGCGCCGTCGGCACCCTGCACGGCGTGCTGCACGGTGGCGCAGACCAGGCCGCGTTGGAGACCGCCGATGCGGTCGGCAGCGCCGCCGCGGCAGCTGGTTTCGTTGATCAGTGCCTGGCAGACAATACCAAGGTCATGGGCATGGGCCACCGCGAGTACCGGGTGCTGGATCCCCGCGCGCGCTACGCGAAGGCGCTGGCAGAGTCCGTCAGCCGTGGCACGCCGCACAGCAAGACCTTCGAGACGCTGGCCGCCATCGAGGCGCACTTCGAAGCGCGCATGGCAGCCCAGGGCAAAGCGCTGCACGCCAACATCGAGTTCTACAAGGGGCTGATCTTTCGCATGCTCGGTTTACCCCCGGCGTACTTCACGGCTCTGTTCGCGATGGCGCGGCTCTTCGGCTACGTGGCCCATGTGCTGGAGAGCCGTTTTGACAACCGGCTGATCCGCCCTGCGGCGCGCTACATCGGCCCTTAAGACGCATGCCACACCGGCCGCCTCGCAGGCGGTCGGGCGACAGTGCAGAAACGGAAGCTACTCGGGTGTGAAGCGGCAGCGGAGCCGCGGCGGAGTGGCCAGGAAGCCTTGCGCCATCAGGAAGCGATCCAGCGGACCGCTATCCGCATCCAGCCACTCCCCGCCCTTGGACTCGGCGATACCCAGCGCGTGTCGGAGTAACCAGCGCCCAAGCCCGCGCCGACGCTCCGTTGGGACCACCAGCAGATAGCACAGCTCGAAGCCGAGGGGATCCGTGCCCTCAAGCGCCCGCATGACGTAGACCCCGACGATGTCATCGGCACGCTTGGCCACTCGCAGAAAGTGCAGGGGCGCGTCATCCAGGCAAGCGCGAATGATCTCGTCAAACTCTGCCCGCGCCGATGGGTACTCATCGAACAGGTGCCAGGGCGTCACGTCGGCGTAGGGCCGCAGCAGAGTCAGCTCATTCAAGTAGGCCCAGCTCGGGCGTAGCGCACCTGCCATGGCCTACCAGCCGCCGCTGCCCGCCGCACCCTTGATGGGCCCGGCCAAATCATCGGTGACCCAGCCCCCGTAGTAGCCACCGGGCTGGGCGCGCACGCGCTCCTGCGCGAGATAGCAGGCCAGGTACTGCGGATAGAACGCATACCAGCCGTAGATGGACTCGAACTCCGGGTACACGGCCAGATAGCGCCAGGCGACCGCCTGTGCGGCGGGGATGTTCGCCTGCGCCGCGAGCGCGGGCGCCAGCGCGTACGACACCGCGAGGCCCTTCCACTCGCAGTGAGAGCGACCGTCGGTCGCAACGAGCGCCGACTCATCGACGCTCTCCGGCGCAAAGTAGACCGTTGGCGCGGAGGCGGTCTCCATCACCTCCACAGCGGCGTCGCTGCGGGCAATGACCGCTGCCCCATCAGCCTCATGCAGGCGAACGAGTGCTTCGCGCGCCAGCACCGCCTGCGAGGGCGGTCGCGGAAAGTCCCACACGGAGCGCTGGCCCGGCCGCGGCTCTTCGGCGAAGGGTGGACGTTCCTGGCCACGCAGCGGCCAGGCAGCGCGATGCTCAAGTACCGCCCGGGAAGCGTCAAGGCGTTCCACCATCAGGCCCGCGCCAGCGCCTGGTCGACATCGCGCTGCAGATCGGCCACCGACTCGATACCCACGCTCAGCCGGATCAGCCCGTCATCGATGCCCAGCTGGGCGCGAATGTCCGCCGGGATGCTTGCATGGGTCATGATCGCCGGATGTTCGATGAGCGACTCGACACCGCCCAGGCTCTCGGCCAGGGTAAAGATGCGGACGTTTTCCAGAAAGGCCCGCGCCGCCGGCAACCCGCCCTTGATGGAGAATGACAGCATGCCGCCCGGCCCTTTCATCTGCTTCTGCGCGAGCTCAAAGTCTGGATGACTGGGCAAGCCCGGGTAGACGACTCGCTCCACCTTCGGGTGGTCCTCCAGCTGCTGCGCCAGTACCCGGGCGTTGCTCTGGTGCGCTTCCATACGAACCGCCAGCGTTTTCAGGCTACGCATGCACAGGAACGCATCAAAGGTGCTCTGGATACTGCCCATGGAGTTGGACAGAAAAGCGAGGCGCTCCGCCAGAGCTTCGTTGTCGGTCACGACCACCCCGCCCACCAGATCGCTGTGCCCGTTAATAAACTTCGTCGAGGAATGCAGCACCAGATCCGCGCCCTGAGTAATCGGGTTCTGCAGGTACGGGCTCATGAAGGTGTTGTCGACCATGACCAGCGCTTCGTGAGCATGAGCGACTTCGCTCAAGGCCTGCACGTCGATGAGCTTCAGCAGGGGGTTGGTCGGCGACTCCATCCACACCAGCTTGGTGTTGGCCTGCATCGCCTGGGAGAGATTCTGCGGGTTAGCGAGGTCCACATAGCTGAAGTCGATCCCGTTCTCCTTGATCACCCGCTCGAACAGGCGATAAGTGCCCCCGTACATATCGTCGCAGCACACCACATGATCACCCGCCTTGAGGAGGTGCATGACCGTGGTCGCGCCCGCGCAGCCGGACGCAAAGGCAAATCCGAAGCGCGCCTGCTCCAGATTCGCGACGCAGGTTTCATAGGCGCGACGGGTGGGGTTGTGGGTGCGGCTGTATTCGTAGCCCTTGTGCACGCCCGGTGAGGACTGCGCAAAGGTCGAGGTCAGGTATAGCGGTGGGATAACCGCCCCGGTCGCCTCATCCGGCGGCTGCCCCGCGTGAATCGCCCGGGTCTCGAAGCCATAGTCGTCAGCGGACCAATCCATTTGCTACCGTACCTTGCAATGCCTGGGGCCGGCACAGTAGCGAGGGAGCAACCCATGAATCAACCGTCGGACGAAGCGATTCCCACAGCGCCGGCCGGCCTTGCCAGCACCGACCCACTGCGCACCTTCGCCCCAGATCTGTTTCGAGGCAAAACCGTGCTCGTCACCGGCGGCGGCCGGGGCATCGGTCGGGCCATCGCCCTGGGATTCGCGCGGTTCGGCGCGCAGGTCGTCATCGCCGCCCGCAACGAAGAAAACCTCGCGCGCACGGCGGCGGACATCGAAGCGCTCGGCGCGACATGCCTGGCCGTCCCCGTGAACATCCGCGAGCCCGACAGCGTCGATGCCCTGAAAGCGCAGGCACTGGCACGCTTCGACAACATCGACGTCCTGATCAACAACGCCGGCGGGCAGTTCCCGGCTCGCCCGGGCGACATCAGCGACAACGGCTGGCGGGCGGTCGTCGACCTGAACCTGAACGGCACCTGGAACCTGTGCCAGCGAATCGGTAGCCACATGGTGGAACGGGGCACAGGCAGCATCGTCAACATCGTGCACATCTATTCCTTCGAGCGCGGCGCGCCGCACTTCCCGCACTCCGGTGCCGCCCGCGCCGGGGTCGTCAGCCTGACCCGTTCCCTCGCGTACCACTGGGCACGCCGCGGCGTCACGATCAACGCGCTGGCGCCGGGGAGCATCGATACGCAAGGCCTGCGCGAGGAGGAATTCGCCGCAGCGGAACGCAGCGACTACGAGAGCGCGACGTTGAAGGACATCCCCAGCCACCGGCTCGGCACCACCGACGAGGTCGCCGCCGCCTGCCTGTTTCTGTGCTCACCCGCGGCCCGCTACATCAACGGTGCGGCGCTCATCGCAGACGGGGGTTACTACCTCGACCAGTGGACGCCCATGCTCGACCCGGAGCAGGCGCCTTAAGGCCCACGCCTTGAACCTTGCGCGGCAGCGTTGTCCAATGCGACAGACCTGCTGTTACGGACCCTCGTCATGCGCCTGACCCTGCTGAGCCCGATCCTGCTGACCCTCGCCTGCGTGACCGGTCTGCTGAGCCCCCTGGCGCAGGCCGCCGGTAGCGGCGGAGGCGGGATTGCACCCGCAGCGTCCGGCAAGCCGAAATCGCCGGAGCAGATCGCCGGCGCCCAGTACCGCTCCGGACTCAAGGCCAAGGACAAAGCTCTGAAGGCGCTCGCCAAGGCGGAGACGGCCAAGTCGGATCGCGCGCGCGCCAAGCAGGAAAAGCGCGCGGCCAAGGCCTTCGCCAAGGCCGTCGAGCATCAGAAGAAGGTGCTGCAGGTTGACCCGAGGCACTACAAGGCTGCCAACGAGCTGGGCTACGCGCTGCGCAAGACCGGGGACTACAAGAGCGCGATCGGCGCCTATAACTATGCCCTGCAGCTCAAGCCCGATTTTCTGGAAGCCATCGAGTACCGGGGCGAAGCGCTCATGAACCTCGGCTTCTTTGCCGAAGCACGCAAAGCCTATCTCCGCCTGTACCGGGAGGATCAGAGCCTGGCGGCCGAGCTGATGACCGCCATGCGCAAGTGGGTGCAAGACAAAACCGGTGAGGGCGCGCAGCTTCAGGATGCCGAGCAGGCCTTCGCCGACTGGGTGCGAGAGCGCTCCGGGCTCGCCATGTTCAGCGCGGATCCGACCGCGACCGGCCGCGCGCTCTGGTAGGCGTCTTCAGTCCTGGGACGGCGACCCGGTCAGCAGACTGCCAGCGTCCTCGTAGTTGACCAGCCCCAGCCGCGCCGCCTTCGGCGGCACGTAGGAGCGAAAGCCGAGCATGCGCTGAGCCCGTTCCGGCAGGCAGCGCGCCGTCGCCAGGCTGGTCGTCAGCTGGTGGTTTTCTTCCGATCGCAGCCAGCCCAGCACAAACCCGGCATGCAGCCCGACGCGCCACTGGTCCGCCGAGCGATTAGCGCCCCCACCGTGGATGATCTTGCCGTTGTAGAGCAACGCTGCACCCGCCGGCATGACCGCCTGGCAGGTCTGCTCGGGTTTAACCGGTGGCATGGCGCCGGGCCAGCGATGGCTCCCCGGCGCGAGCACCGTGGCACCGTTGTCCGCCGTGAAATCCGTCAGCGCAAAGATCGCCGTCACCGTAACCTCATGATCCGCGCCCACCGCCTCTGGCCAGTTGAGCTCATCCCGATGCAGGATCTGCGGCGTCTCTGACGGGCCAATGCAGATGAGCTGCCCGGTGTTGAGATAGTAGTTGTCTTCGCCCAGGTAGTGATCGCCCATGGCCTGATACAGCGGGTCGCAGAGCAGCTCGCCCCAGTGGCGGCTCATCTCGGCCACGCCGGTCAGGCGCTTGGTGGCGGTGCCGTGGAAGGCCTTCCAGAAATCATGACCGGTCGCCGCACCAGGCCCGTGCCCGGCAATGTGCGGCAGCACGTCGTCGCGCAGACCGGCCAGCAGCTCGGGCGGGAGAAAGTCATCGACGATCACGCCGCCATCTTCATCAATCGCTGCCGCGATGGCGGCGAAGCCGGCGTCACGTCGGAGGTGGGTCAGCTCGGGCATGGGGAATCCTTCAATGGGTTCATTCGGATGGCAGATAGGCGGAAAGCAGCGCGCCCAGACGGTGCCGCAGTGTGGGGTCGGGCGCTGACCGCGTGAGCTGCGACAGCTCGAACCCGCGCATGAGATCGAGCACCGATCGCGCGGCCTCCTCCGGTGCACGGGCGCCGGCGCGAGCAAGAGCATCCGCCATCTGCCCAACCATGGACTCGAGCCAGCGCTCAAGCGTTGCCGCCAGCACCGGGTCGCGGGCTGCGAACAGGGTCATCTCATACTCCGCGCGCAGGTAACTGCGCTCCTGCGCTTCGCGCTCGGCAAAGGCCACCAGAAAATCCACCAGCGCCTGCGCGTTGCTGCCGTCCGGTGCGCCAATTTCCGCCTGCAGGCGCTGGACGCGCTCCAGATAGTGATCGAAGGCGGCGCGGATCAGATGCGCGCGAGATTCGAAGTAGTAAGTGGTCGAGCCGAGGGGTACTCCCGCGGCAGCGGCCACCTTGCGATGCGTCACGGCATCGACACCGCCTTCAGCGATCAGCGTCAGCGCTGCCTCGACGATCACCGAACGGCGATCGCCAGGGCGCGAGGCCGGCGGCTGCGCGGACGCGAGGACGTTTTCTTGGGCGCGGGTCGTCGACATGTGTACGATCGTACACAACCTTGTACGATCGTACAAGTCTTGCCGTCGGCCGCCACCCCTCCTAGCGTGGGCGCATGACTCTGCGCATCTCCCTGGCCCTGCTGACCCTGCTGTTGTTTCCCAGCGCTGCGGCGACCGAAGGTCGTCACGTGACCGAAGGTCACGCCGCAGCGACCGAAGTTCGCCTCGTGACCGAAGGTCACGCGGTGACCGCAGGTCACCACGCCGCCGTGACCGAAGGTCGCACCGGGACTGAAGGTCGCACCGGAACCAAAGGTCCCGCCGCCGAGACCCGCTGTTCGGTATCGGTGCCGCGAGGATTTCTGGAAGTCGACTTAAGCTGGCACACGGGCTGGCCGAAGGCAGCCCCGAAGGTACAGGCAGCGCGCCGGGAACTCGGTGAGCACCTGTTCAACGACGTGCGCCTCAGCGCCACCGGAAGCGCCAGCTGCGCCACCTGCCACCAGATCGAGGCGCACCTTGCGGAACCAAAAGCGCGCTCGACGGGCAGCACCGGCGCTGCACTGGGGTTCAACGCGCCCACGCTCTTCAACAGCGCCCTGAAGCACACCCTGCAGTGGCGGGCCGGCGGGCCCGCGAAGCTGTCTGAGCAACACCTGCGCCCGCTCACCAGCACAACCCCCGTCGAGCTCGGCTTCGGCACCGCGCAGCTCGCCACACTCAACGCCGATCTTGAGCTGCGCACGCTGCTGCGCACCGCTGCTCTGCCGTCGTCAGCGGCGGACATGACCCCGGCGGTGGAGTCCTTCACGCTCGACTCCGTCGCGCGCCTGATCGCCAGCTACGTTGCCACGCTGCGCTGCGCCACCGCGTTCGATGCGCTCCTCTACGCCGATCAGCACACCGCACTCTCGCCGGCGGCACATCGGGGCCTGGCCCTCTTCACGTCGCCGCGGCTGGGCTGCGCTGGCTGCCACAGTGGCCCGCTGCTCGGCGGCGGGCTGCGCACCGCCACGGTCGAGCTGGCCGCCACCCGGACGCAGCGCGAGCGACCGACCGGGACGGTCGAACTCGCCACGCCCAGCCTGCGCGGCGTCGCCCACACCGCGCCCTACTATTTCGACGGCAGCGCCCCGACCCTGGCCGCGGTCATCGATGACTACGAGCAGGGACGCTTCGCCGAGTTGCCAAGGTTCTCCCTGGCAGACGAGGAGCGCAGCGCGCTGATCGCGTTCCTTGAGAGCCTGTAAACTGCCAGCGTTCCCGCAACGCCGGAATCGATGGTCGTTCTGCTCAAACGCCTGCTCTTGCTCCTTGGCCTGGCTCTGATCGTGGCCTACGCCGCCTGGTCCGTGGTACCCGGCAGCGATGTGACAGGGCGCGGCGGTCAGATCGTGGACCTGCACGTCCACGCGGCCGGTATCGGCGCCGGCGACAGCGGCGCGTTCATCAACGACGCCATGCGCAACAGCTACAAGTTTGGGATCTACCTGCGCGCGATGGGCGTGACGCAGGCGGAACTCGAGGCCGAGGGGGACCGCGTCCTGCTGCGCAAACTGAGCGAGCGCATTCGAGCGTCGGAGCGCGTGAGCGATGCGGTGATCCTGGCGATGGACGGCGCTCTGCAGGCCGACGGCACCGTGGATCGCAACCGGACCCAGCTCTATGTACCCAACGACTACCTCGCGGAGGAACTCGCGGCGTACCCGAACCTGCACTTCGGCGCCAGCATCAACCCCCTGCGCGCGGACGCGCTGGCGCGCCTGGACCAGGTCGCGGCCGATGGCGCCGTACTGGTGAAGTGGATCCCGAACATCATGCACTTCGACCCCGCCGATCCGGCGCTGACGCCCTTTTACCGGCGCATGGCCGAGCTCAACCTGCCCCTTCTGAGTCACACGGGCCAGGAACGCAGCTTCGCAGATGCCGATGATCGCTTCGGTGATCCGCAGCGTCTCGCCCTGCCCCTGTCACTGGGCGTGACCGTGATCGCCGCCCACATCGCCACCACCGGCGCTTCGGATGGGCAGAGCAACTACGAGCGCATCCTGCCCATGCTGCGTGAGTACCCCAACCTGTACGTCGATATCTCGAGCCTGACCCAAATCAACAAGCGCAACTACCTGGCTGCCGCTCTCAGGGAAGCGGGCCTGCACCAGCGCATGGTGTACGGCAGCGACTGGCCGCTGCAGTTCTTTCCTCTGGTCTCGCCACTGTTCCACCTGAATCACATCAAGCTGGCGGATGCCAAAGCCGTGCAGGCCGCCCGCAGCCAGTGGGACCGGGACGTCATCTTGAAAGAGCAGATGGGCGTACCCGCCACGGTATTCGCCCGCACGGCCGAGCTACTGAAGATCGCGCCAACGCCGTAAACTGTTGCCCAGTTCATCTGGAAACGAGGGAGCCCCCATGGTCGTCGAGTTCGAAACCCAAGACCGCATCGCCATCATCACCTTAAACCGCCCCGATGCCCGCAACGCCGTGAACGGCGACGTGGCTGCGGGCATGGAAGCCGCGCTGGATCGCTTCGAGGAGGATCCGGAACTATGGGTGGCCATCCTCAAGGGCAACGGCCCGACGTTCTGCGCCGGTGCGGATCTCAAGGAAATCGCCGCCGGCAACGGTGCCGCGCTATCCACCAAAAAGGGCGGCTTCGCCGGGCTGGTGCAGCGCGAGCGCAGCAAGCCACTCATTGCCGCGATCACCGGCGGCGCCCTGGCCGGCGGCACCGAAGTGGCCCTGTCCTGCGACCTGATCGTGTGCTCGGAAGAGACCGTCTTCGGCCTGCCGGAGGTCAAGCGCTCCCTGGTCGCTGCGGCCGGTGGCCTGTTCCGCCTGCCGCGAGCAATCGGTAAAGCGGCTGCGCTCGAGTGCATCATGACCGGCGACCCGCTGCCGTCGGAGCGCGCCTACCAGCTCGGCATGGTCAACAAGGTCGTGCCAACGGATCAGGTGATTGCCGAAGCCCACGCCCTGGCAGACCGCATCATGGCCAACGCGCCGTTAGCCGTGCAGGCCAGCCGCGCCGTGGCCGTCAACGCCCTCGTCGACGATGACGAGGCCCTGTGGGCCGCCAGCGGCAAGGCCATGGCCAAGATCTTTGGCACGGAAGACTTCAAGGAGGGGCCGAAGGCCTTCATCGAGAAGCGCGCGCCGAAGTGGCAGGGTAAGTAGGCACCACCATGCCAGCTGCATCGACCTTGCTCGTCGTCAGCCCGATCTACGTTGCAGCGCTGGCGCTGCTCATGGTCGTGCTGTCGACGGGGGTCGCCCTGCAGCGCGGCCGCACCAACACGGCGCTCGGCGACGGCGGTGATCGACGCCTGGCGCTCGCCGTGCGGCGCTTCGGCAATCTGAGCGAGTACGCCGCCATGGCAGCGTTGCTGCTGGTGGTGATGGAGCTTGCAGGCGTGAGCAAGACCTGGCTGCACGGCTATGGGATCGCGCTCCTGGCGCTGCGGGTCCTGCATCCATTCGCGCTCTACGATCAGCCGGAAGTGCCCGGGTGGCGCAAAGCGGCTCGTTTTGTGGCGGCCGCGGGGACGGTGCTGGTGATGACGGTCGGAGCGGTGCTACTGCTGACGCGAGCGCTATAGCAGACCCGGCGCTAGCGATTTCGCAACCGGCCCAGCAGCCAGATGGCCCAGCCCAGCACGGTGGTCAGCAAACCCAGGTAAACCAGGCCCATCTTCAGAGGCGTGAGCAGGGCTTTGGCGTCCACCCAATCCACGGTGTTCGTTAGCGCGAGGATCTGAACCACCCCCTCCAGCAGGTCTGTTGGCACAGCCACGGCCAGGACGGCAGCCAGGTAGGGCCCCATTCGCCCGTAGAAAGCGTAGGCAGAACCGACAAAGAGCGCTCCGTAGGCCAGCGGATACGCCACGTCCAAAGTGCCCGTAATCCATGCGTGAGTCACACGCTGCTCCGGCGTGAAGCCGGCGATCGCCTCGCGCACCTGCGATGGGTCTGACAGGGCATCGATAAACGCAATCCCCCAGTGCGCGGACGCGACAGCAAATGCGCCGGTGAGGAGGACCGTCGAAACAAACGCGATCCACAGTACGGATGGTCGAGCCAGAAATGAAACCCTCACGTTAACGCTCATCCCCTCGCAACGCCTGCACCGCCACCTGTAATCCGTCAGCACTGACCGCTTCCGGCGCAACCGGCGTGCCCGCACTCACAGTGATCGTGCGGAACAGCCGCCCCGGCAGCTTCAGCGGGTTGAATGCCCCGCGGTAGTGACTGAAGAAGCTCTGCCACAGTCCCTGCAGCGCGACGGGAATCACCGGCACCGGTGTCTCCCCCACGATGCGCTCGATGCCTTTTCGGAACTGCGCGATCTCGCCATCTTTCGTCAGCGCACCTTCCGGGAAAATACACAGCAGGTCGCCGGCCTCGAGCCCCTCGCGAATGTCCGCGAACGCCGCCTCGAAGGCCTCTGGGTCTTTCTTTTCGGAGGTGATCGGCACCGTTCGACAGGTTCGGAACACGAAGTTGAGCACCGGCAGATCGTAGATGGACTTCAGCATGATGAACCGCACGGGCCGTGTCACGGCACCGGCCAGCACCAGCGCGTCGACATAGCTCACATGGTTGCTGACGATGATGGCACCGCCTTCTTCGGGAATCTGCGCCAGCCCCCGACGCTTGACCTTGTACAACGTGTTCGTAAGCAGCCACACCAGAAAGCGCATGGTGAACTCGGGCACGCGCCAGAAGATGAAGCAGGTAACGGCGATGTTCATGACCGCCAGCATCAGCAGGAAGTCGGGAATGGTCATGCCGACCAGCCCGATCAGCACGACGGCGGCGAGAGACACGGTCACCATGAACAGCGCGTTGAAGATGTTGTTGACGGCGATGATGCGCGCGCGCTGCGGCGCCGGGGTCCGTGACTGGATCAACGCGTAGAGCGGCACGATGAAGAGTCCGCCGAAAAAGCCCATGAGCCCAACGTCGAAGAGCACCCGGGTACTGCCATCCGCCGCGAGGAACGCCAGCCATTCCCGCGGCTCAAGCGCACTGGCTCCAGCAACGGCGAAGTACAGATCGATGCCGGCGATGCTCAGGCCCGCAGCGCCCACCGGAACGAGACCGATCTCAATGCGCGGCCCGCTGAGCTTTTCGCAGGCGAGAGAGCCGGCCGCCACGGCGATGGTGAAGACGCTGAGGATCAGCGTCACCACGGTGGTACCACCGTTCATGTAAACGCGCACCAGGTTCGGGATCTGCGCCAGCACTGCCGCCCCCAGCAGCCAGAACCAGGAAATGCCGAGAATGGACAGGAACACCGTGCGATCGCTCCGCGCCATCTTCAGCATGCGGCTGGTCTCGGCGAACAGGTTCCAGCCGATCTTCAGGTCGGGACTGGTGGCGGGGGTCACGGGAATGAAGCGGGCGGCGATGTAGCCGATCA
Source organism: Pseudomonadota bacterium (assembly GCA_038749065.1). Classification (GTDB taxonomy): domain Bacteria; phylum Pseudomonadota; class Gammaproteobacteria; order Pseudomonadales; family Azotimanducaceae; genus CALHVX01. The sequence goes on from JBCDIK010000001.1 coordinate 20,698, forward strand.
CGGCCACCGCGACCACGCCGATGGACAGCACCAGGGCCACATCGTCCAACGCGGCAACCACCCCACCCATCAGGGTGCCGAGCAGAATGGCGACGAAGGTACCCATCTCGATCTGCGCATTGCCACCGATCAGCTCTGATGGCGCCAGCTGCTGCGGCAGGATGGAAAACTTGAGGGGCCCGAAGAATGTCGACTGCGTGCCGAGCAGGAACAGCACCGTGAGCATGAGCGGCACACTCTCCATGAGCACAGCCGCCGCGCCGGCAATGGCCACCAGAATCTCGTAGACCTTGATGATGCGCACCAGCCGCGCTTTCTCGTACTTGTCGGCGATCTGGCCGGCGAGGGAGGAGAACAGAAAGAACGGCAGGATGAAGAGCCCGGCCGCGAGGTTGACCACGATGTCTGTGGCTTCCGCCGCGACCAGCCCGCCGTATACGAAGATCAGCGTGATCGCGCTCTTGAACAGGTTGTCGTTAAAGGCACCGAAGAACTGCGTGTAGAACAGGCCCGCAAAGCGGCGCTGCTTGAGCAGGGCAAACTGGCCCGCAGGTGCCGGGTCTGTCGCAGCAGGCGACAGGGGGGTCAGGTCAGAGGCGCCGGGCGCCGGGGCGGCTTCGCTCATGGCTAATGGTCTCGGTCAGTGGTGCAGGTCAGCGGCCAGCATCGTTGGAATAGCTCTTTCCTGCCAGCGCGCCTTTCAAAGTCTCGCATAACGATACTCAGACGCTTGTCTCCCGGGGCGCCAGGCGGCCGAGGGTGGCACGCAGGTGCCGGCGATGGTGTCCCAGATAGTCCGTTTCGGGCCGGTGCTGGGTACTTCGGTTGTCCCAGATCACCAGCATGTCCGGTGTCCACCGCAGGCGCAGCACGAACCGCTCCGCCTGCATGTGGCCATAAAGGAACGAAAGCAGCGCATCGCTCTCCGCCGGCGCAAGGCTCGCAATGCGGGTCGTAAAGAGCGGGTTCACGTACAGGGCCGCGCGGCCGGTCTCCGGGTGCTCGAGGACCACCGGGTGCTGCACCGGCGGATTCGCCGCGATGCTCGCTGCCAGCCGCTGTGCCCCACCGGGCTCGGCGAGGCTCTCGCGAAAGCCGAAGCGAAAATCATGCTCGGCCGTAAGCGTGCGCAGGAACGCCTGCAGGTCCGGCGACAGGGCCTCGAAGGCCGCGGAAGTACTGAGCCAGAGCGTGTCGCCGCCCACCGGCGGCAGGATCTGCGCATGCAGCACCGTGACCGGCGGCGGGGTGGCGCTGAAGGTCATGTCCGTATGCCACTGCTCGATCTTCGAGGGCTGCTCTGGCGTGCTCTCCAGAATCTGCAGCCGGGGCGCTTCCGGCAGACTCGGATACGCCCCGTGCTCAAGAATGTCGCCGAACTGCTCCGCGAGGTCCTGGAGCGCCAGTGGCGCAATCCGCTGATCGGGCAGCAGCAGCACCTGATGCTGCGCCAGCAGCGGTCGCAACAGGTGCCCAGCATGACCCGCGGCGATCTGCGCCGGCAGCTCCGGCCAGTGCACGCGCGCGCCCAGGACTGCTGGCTCAGGTTCCACCCCGGCGCTCCCACCGAGCGCACGGATCGCGGCCACAGCCGGCGCCTGCCGGTGATCCTGCTGTCCCATTGTTGTCCTCCCCGCCGGTTCCGCTGCCGCTTGTGGCATGCTCTTACGCCCCGACGGAGCGCAGCTTACCCAGTGACCGCAAGCGAAGGCACCATTCATTTCGCCTACGACCTCAAAGCCCCGGCGAGCGCCGGCGCGCCCCCGGCAGACGACGAAGCGGCCCCCGATCCGGGCCTGCCCCCGCAGCTCCTCGCCTGGCAGGAGCTGCTGCAGCGGTTGACGCTGCTCGACCGTGGCCGCGACGGCAACGGGATCAGCTACCGGGAGCGGCCGAACCATGCCACCTTCGCGCTCACACCCCCCGGAGGCCAGCCCAAGCCGGGCAACGCGCCCGCCAACATCGATGCGCCGATCCGCATTTTAGGCTGCAACCTGCAGCGCTTCTGGATCGACGCGGAAGGCGTCTGTGCACCGGGCCCGGAAAGCCTCCTGCACGGGGCGATCTACGCGGCGGATCCACGAGTCCAATGGGTGATCCAGGCTCGCTGCCCGCCTCTGTGGCGCCACGCCGAGGCGCTGGGCCTGCCGAGCACAGAAGCCGGGATCAGCGCGCACTCGGCGGAGCTGATCCAAGCCCTGGGCCTGCTGGTGAGTACCCATCAGTCGCGGCCGCTGGTGCTCGCAGTGCCCGGTGACGCCGACTGTGTCTTCGCCTGCGGACCAACCGCCCGCGACACCGCCGGCCTCCTGATCAGCTACCTGGCGCGCGCGCTGACCTTCGAGCCGCAGCCGTGAGCGTTCCGAGCGCGGTCCTCTACGATGATGCGGGCCTGCGCATCCTCGATCAGCGGCGGCTACCGCAGACCATCGTGTATCGGGAACCGCAGCGTGTTGAGGACGTCTGGGACGCCATCCAGACGCTGTCCGTCCGCGGCGCACCGGCGATCGGCATCGCTGCGGCCTATGGCCTGGCTCTGGCCCTCGGCCCCTGGGCGACGGACGACGCGCCGTTCGCCACGCGCCTTGAGCAGGCTGCGGCCTACCTCAAGTCCGCGCGCCCCACGGCAGTGAACCTTGCCTGGGCCTGCGACCGCCTGTGTGCCCGCGGCGCGCAGGAACCCAGCTTCGCGGCACTGCTCGATGAGGCTAAGCGCATTCACGACGAGGACCGTGCCATTTGCCGCGGGATCGGTGCCCAGGGCGCAGCGCTGATCGAAGAGGGCATGGGCGTCCTTACCCACTGCAATGCCGGTAGCCTTGCAGTTTCTGAGCTCGGCACCGCGACCGCGCCGATGTATGCGGCGCACCAGGCCGGGCGTCGCTTCAAGGTCTTCGCCGACGAGACCCGGCCGCTGTATCAGGGCGCCCGCCTGACGGCCTGGGAACTCGATCAGGCCGGGATCGATGTAGCCCTGATCTGCGACAGCAGCGCAGCGACGCACATGGCCACCGGGAAGATTCAGCTCGCGATCGTCGGCACCGATCGGGTCACCGCCAACGGCGACGTCGTCAACAAGATCGGGACCTTAAGCGTCGCGATCGCCTGCCATCACTTCGGCATCCCGTTCTACGTGGCCTGCCCGAGCAGCACCTTCGATCCACACACCGCCACCGGCGCCGATGTGCCGATCGAGGAGCGCGCCGCCGAAGAAGTGCTCGGTGATCACGCGGCGAGTATCGCGGTCAGCAACCCGGCCTTCGACGTGACGCCGGCAGCGCTGGTCAGCGGCATCATCACTGAGCACGGGATCGCCCGGGCACCGCTGGCGCAGTCGCTGCCGGAACTCACCTAGTTGCAGACCCCAAAGTCCTCAAGATTAACCGGCGTGGTCAGCGCCACTTTCTGCGCGCCAAGGTAGACCCGGGCAACGTCTGGCGCATCGGCCAGGGACAGACAGCTCGTCGCCCCCGGTGGCAGCGCGACCGCGAATCCGTCGACCCCGCTGCCGGACACGAAGAGCTCGAAGTCGAGCTGAGCATCGCCCGGCGTGCTGTCGAGAAGATCGTGCGATTCAATACTGAAGCCGGTCGCTGACAAGGTGACGGACGCATCCAGAGCGCCGCGGTAGCTGTCCCAGCGCTCGCCACCTCCAACGATGCGCAGGTGCCAGTCACGTTGGGCAGTCACGCTGCAGTCCTGCCATAGATACAGGCCCGGTTCCGCTGCGGGATCGAACACCGGAGCACCACACTGCGGCGCCACCGGCGGCGGTGTCAGCGTGCAGGGGGCCAGGTCCGACAGCCGGAACGCCCCCGTGACCGCGCGACGCGCAGCGCCCACCAGGACGGCCGTGCCCGTCGGCTGCTGGTCGAGGGACAGGCAACTGTCGGTGCCGGCGGGCAGTTCCGCACTGAAGGCATCCACACCGCTGCCGCCCACAAACAGCTCGAAGGTCGCGCCAGCGGCGTTGCTGGTAAGACGATCCCGACTCTCGAGCTGCGCGCCGGCCACGCTGATGGCCGGATCCGCCAGCAGGTCTCCACCGTAGGCGCCATAGGCCAGGCCCCCGCCGACGGCGCGGAACTGCCAACGGTCCACGGGCGCGGCGGCGCATTCCTGCCAGGCGTAGAACCCTGGCTCCGTCGCGCGATCGAACACTGGCGCACCGCACTGGGCGGGTGCCGCCAGATCATCAGCGCCGTTCAGTGGATCGGTGCCATCGGCCACCTCCTGGCCATCGGAGACGCCACCACCATCGGTATCCGTCGCAAGCGGGTCGGTGCCCAGCGCGGCTTCCTGCGCATCGGTCAGCCCGTCGCCATCGGTGTCCACGGGCAGCGTGCAAGGGCCCCCGGTATCGAGCGCAACGGTCGCGCTCGCGAGTGGCTGCCGTTGGGCACCCAGGTAGACCGGCAGCCCCGCAACCGTTTCCGGGGCGAAGCACAGAGCCCCGCTCACATCAAAATCGAAGCCATCCAGTCCCGATCCGTAGATCACCAGCTCATACGCGAGCGCTGCCCCGCTGTCGGTGCGCGCCACATCGTTCGCCTCGAGACTGACGCCGACCAGATTCGTCACGGCACCGCTGCCCGCGAATTGCCCGCGATAGTCCAGCCGGGTGGGCGTCTGTCCACCGGTGACCCGCAGGGACCAGCGGCCGGTCACGCAGTCCTGCCAAAGGAAGGTGCCCCGGTCGTCACGCATGCTGAAGCTGGGCTCACCGCAGAAGCGTGCCGCAGTCAATGGCGGCGTCACCTCGATGGTCACGGTCCCCGGCGTGCTGGTGGCAAGGCCATCAAAGGCGCTGTAGCTGAAGGCGTCCGCGCCCGTGAAGCCTGGGTCGGGCGCGTAGCTCAACAGCGGTGGCGTTCCGCTTAAGCGACCGTGCGCTGGCCAGGTCGTGACCGCGAAGGTCAGTGCATCGCCATCCGCGTCCGAGCCCGACAGTGTCAGCGCCAGTTCGCCATCCGCGCTGACGGTCACCGACCGGTCCGCAACGCTCGGTGGCGTGTTGCCAGCACCGCTGTAGGACTGGACCGCGGCCATGAGTGCGGCCATGTCGAGAATGCCGCCAGTGGTGGTGAGCGACTGCCAGGCACCGCTCGGCCGCACACTGCCGAGCAGGAGCTGGCGTAGCTCCGGGTACGTCAGAGACGGTGCCTGGGACCAGGCCAGGGCCAGGGCACCGGTCACGACGGGCGTAGACTGGGACGTTCCCGCGAACAGCGCGTACTGCTGATCGCCGTCCGCCGCCGGTGCAAAAAACTCGGCCGGCGCGGCCAAATCGACCCCGACGCTGCCATAGCTCGAATAGCCGATGCGGGTCTCGTCCGCCGCGCTTGCGGCCACGGTCAGCACATTGTCGTGGTCGTAGGCACAGGGGTAGCAGGGAGAGGCATCAATGCTAAGCCCCTCGTTACCGGCTGCGACCACAAGCAGGTGATCACTCGCTGCCGCATCGGCGATGACATCCGCCAGGGCCTGTGAGTACACGAACACGCGCCAGCTGTGGTTTGACAGGCGCGATCCCTCGGCGATGGCGTAGAGCAGAGACTCGATGGCATCGGACACCGCACTGGCAAAGCTCAGCGTACCGCCGGTGTCCATGAGCTCGCAGCGCCAGGCCATGCCGGTGTAGCCCAACCCGTTGTCGCCGGTTCCACAGAGCGTGCCCGCGACCGCGGTGCCGTGCCCGTGAAACAGGGTATCGGTGCGACCGTGGAGATCGTCCACGTAGCCATTGCCGTCATCATCGAGACCATTCCCGGGAATCTCGGCGGCATTGATCCAGAGGTTGTCCGCCAGATCCTCGTGGGTTCGGCGGATGCCGGTGTCCACCACGGCTACCGGGCCAATGGCGCGCGCATCGGTGCGCTGCTCCCAGGCCTCGTAAGCGCGCACCTGGGTCAGCCACCAGGCGCCGGCTCCGGTACCCGGATCGCTCGGTACGCGCGCCGCCGGTGAGCGGCGATAGTCCGGCTCGGCATAGCGCACCGAGGGGTGGGCATTGACGGCCTCGAGCAAAGCCGGCAACGCCTGGCCCGCGGCATAACGATAGCGGTGTAGCGAGCTGCCGTCGGCACGCTCATGGAGCTGTTGCTCATGGGTCAGTCCAAGAGGGCGCAGATCACCCGGTGCGGCCACCTCAAGCGCGACCAACAGTCGCTCGGCCACCTGCGGTGCCGCGGCCATCTGTGCGAATGTCGGTCGCCGCAGCCGCTCGCCGGGGCGCGCTTGGGCCTCGAACTTGCGCCAGCCGGGACTGAGTGGCTGGGCCAGGTGGGCGCGAACCTGCGCCCGCCAGTAGGCGCTATCCGGGTACCGAGCCAGCGCATCGGCCAGCCAGGGGCGCTCCCCATCCGGCACGAGGCCCCGCGCCTGCGCCCAGTCGCGCAACCCCGCAGGCCCAGCGCTCGGGGCCGCGCCCGAACGGGTCGCCGACGGCGTGGCCGCCGATCGGGCGGGCGCGGTCGTTAAAGCCACTCCGGCCCCAGGTAGGGAGGCTGTGCCGGCAGGTGCAAGGATGGACTGGGTCACGGGCGCTGGCGCCGTGGTCCAGTGCCCGACCAGCAGGGCGCCGGCGCACAGCGCCAGCACAACGGCGAGTGCGGGTGCGACCCATCCTTGACCCCGGTGCCCTGTCATTCCCATGGCCGCAGCTGGTGCCACTGCCGTCCCCCAAAATCGTTCGACATCAGCGTACAACAGCGTTTGGTGCGCAGTTCGCTGGGCCTGTGGGAATCCTGTAAGTGGGCATTCAGCGCCCGTTCACCCGGAAGCGCTACTTTGGCGGGGCAAGCGCGGGACAAGACCCAGCGCATGCGCAGTGAGCGTAGCGGAGCAGAACTATGGCAAACCGTATCAAGTCCAACGGCATCGACCGCGCACACCCGGGGCGGCGACCACTGACAGCGGTGCTACGGCCGCTTGGCGCGATCGGACTGGCCGCGCTACTGAGTCTGGTCGCGACGTCCGCGCAAGCGGGTCCCGGGCACGGCTATCGGGGCTATGACGGCTTTGGCTACGGTCGCCACCTGGATCGCACCTATCACCGCGGTTTTCGCCGTGGTCTGCGCCATGGCCGGCGCCACTCGCGCAGCAACCGCGGTGCCTACCTCGCTGGCGGCGTCATCCTGGGCAGCGTGATCACCCACGCGCTGACGCGTCCGCGCTACTCAGAGCGAGTGGTGGAGTACCGCAGCACGACCCCGGTGTACCAGGATCGTCGCGTTGTGGTCGATCAGGAACCGCAGCGCGTCTCACGACGCCTGTTCCGTGACCGCGACGGCAACTGCTACGAGCGGGAAACGACGCCTGCCGGCGACGACCTGCTGATCGAACTGCCCGACCGCGACTGCGACTGGTAAGGCGATCCCCTTGACCTCATGAGGTGCAGCGCTGACGCTGCGCCCCATGAGCCGTTACCGCCCGCCGCGCCCTAAAGCCTCGCCCTACATCACCCCTGAGGGCCATGCCCGCCTGGAGGCGGAACTGAAGTACCTGTGGAAGGAGAAGCGCCCGGCGGTCACCGCCAAGGTCTCCGAAGCCGCAGCGATGGGGGATCGGAGCGAGAACGCTGAATACATCTACGGCAAGAAGCAGCTCCGGGAAATCGACAGTCGCATCAACTTTCTATCCCGGCGACTCGATGCCCTGACGGTCGTGGATCGGCAACCACCGGAGCTGGATCGGGTGTTCTTCGGCGCCTGGATCACCCTGGAGGACGAGGCCGGCGCGCAGGTGACCTATCGGATCGTCGGTCCGGACGAGTTCGATCAGGCCCCCGAATACATCAGCATCGACGCGCCCCTGGCTCGAGCCGCGCTCGGTAAACGGCGCGACGACGCCTTCGAGCTGAGCCTGGACGGCGCGATCAGTGAATACTGCATCGCAAAAATATCCTACGACCCACCGACGGATATCCGCAGCGGGCCCGTATAAGGAGTAACAGGCATCGACAGTGATGACTGACATCCCACTCCCTGCTGAGGAACAAACATGATGATCCGCCCACAAACCCTGCTCCCCGCGTTGCGATCTGCCCTGCTGGCCACCCTGGGCCTGGGGCTTACCATGAGTGCCCTGGCCCATGCGCGGGGCGAACCCCTGGACCTCGATGCCCTCGCCACAGAGCGCGCTGAGCGCTTTGCGAGCGCCGACAGCGACGGCGATGCGCTGCTGACGGAAACGGAGTTCACCACGGCAGCCATCAGCATGCTCGAAGCCAAAGGCGAACGCTCAAGCCACCGCATGCGCCGGATGCGCCACCATGGCGCACGGGATAGCCGCCCGACAGAAGCCGACCGTGAGGCCCGGGAAGCGGCGCTGTTTGCACTGATGGACAGCGACGGCAAAGGCGAGCTGTCAGCACAGGAAGCCGGTCGCGAAAACCGGCGCAAGGCTAAACGCACCCTGGGCATCGCGCACCGTTTCGAGCGTCTCGACAGCAACACGGACGGCGTTCTCACGGCCGCCGAGTTTGATGCGCCGCTCGCGCGGCTGCGCGCCGCTGACAGCGATGCCGACGGCGTCCTGAGCCGGGACGAGCGTAAAGCAGCACGCGCCAGCGCGCGGGCGAACGGCCGCGGCTGAATCCGGTCGCCGGCCAGCGCAGCGGTGTCGCCCCCACCGAAGGTCGGATCGACACCGCAGGCGCCCCTGGCCGACCTGTCCGACGAAGCACTGATGATGCACGTACGCACGGGCCGCGAAGCGGCGTTCGAGCTGCTCGTCGATCGCCACCAGGATGCGCTGCACGCGTTCTTGCTGCGCCTGTCCGGCTCCAGGGACGATGCGCTGGAAGTTGCTCAGGAAGCGCTGCTCACCCTGTGGCGCAAAGCCGACCGCTTTGACCACACGCGCGGCAAGCTGCGCACCTGGCTGTTCCAGCTCGCGCGCAATGCGCTCATTGACCGACAGCGCCGGCAGCAGCCCGGCACCGTGCAAACGGACCCATCAGAGAACGCCGCGGTGTCGGAAATCGCCGCGGCTTCAGAGATGGCGCATCGGGAAGGGCGTGCAACGAGCGACCGGGACCCACTCGACACGCTTAAGGCACTCCTCGGCGCCCTGCCCGAGCGGCAACGGGAAGCCCTCGCCTTATGCTACCTGCAGGGCTTCAGCCAACGCGATTGCGCGGCGATCATGGGGATCAGCGTCACCGCGCTGGAAAGTCTGCTGGCGCGCGGCCGGGCGACGCTGAAACAGGGGCTGGGCGAGCGATGATCAGACATCGCCGGGAAATCACATGACACAACAGGATAAAGATGACGGGACGCTGGATGCGCTGCTCGCCGCTTTGCGGGACGAAGAGCGCGCACAGGCAGCGCCGTTGCCGCTGAAAGCGACGGTCATGCGCGAACTGCAGGCACCGCAGGCCGGGGAAGAATCCGCCGGTGGGCTCCTCGAGGAACTCGGCCGCTGGCTGCGGCAGCACCGCCTCCAGGCATCGCTGCTGGGAGCCACGGCCACCGCCGCGCCCCTGGCGCTCGGGGTACTGCTCGGAACCCTGGCCGGTCCGGTGGTCGAGTCCCCGACCACCGGGGCGATCGATGAAGCGCAGGCGCTCGAGCTCGCCATCGATCCTACTGCTGCGTGGCTGAACGATCTGCAGAGCTACGGGGTTCTGGATGAAGAGGGAGCACTGAGCCCATGAGTCCGACCCCTCAGAACGACGTGACGACCCGACGCTCCGGTCGCAAAAGCGTGATCGCGCTGCTGATTGCGCTGGCTTTGTCGCTGGCGGTCAATCTGCTCGGCGTCGGCTATCTGCTCGGGCGTGATCCGCATGCCGGGCGCGACCCGCGCAGCCATCACCGGCTGCACGGCGGCCCAGCGCAGCTGCGCGAATTCATGCACAGCCGCAGTGACGCCCGCCGGGCCGAGCTGGCCGTGGCCCTGGATCGCTACCGTGATGCGCTGCGCAACGGCGCCCGCAGCATGATCGCGGCGCGGCGCACCCTTGGCGAAGAACTGCGTCGCGAGCCGCTGGACCTCAAAGCCGTCCGCGCGGCCATGGCGCAGGTTGATCAGGCCATGCTGGAAGGATCCCGGCGCCACCACGAGGCACTGCTGCCGCTGTTGCAACAGCTCACCGCTGAAGAGCGTGCGCAGTTCGCCCGGCAGCGGCGTCTCGGCAGCGGCCGCGAGCACCGGCGCGAACGACGGGACGATATACTGGGCCGGTGAATGCCGACCCGTCGCCGCAAGTACCCAACCATCCCGTTACCGCCGCGCTGCGCGCCGTCCACAGCGCGCTGGGCAGCTCCGAAGCCGTCTGGGAAACGGAGCACGACCCCCATTGGGCCTCGCCCTGCGAGCGCGGCCAGCCTTATCAGGATGCGGATGGAGGCTGGCGCACCCGCTGGCAGCCGGTCTCCCGGCTGTCGCCCCGAGGTGAGCTGCCAGGGGACTTCCAGGGCCTCGCGAACGCACTGGAAACCCCCATCCTCGAGGACCTGTGTGCGTACTACTCGAGCTTCTGGTCAGCCGGGCTGGACCTCGTGGCTCCGGACGGCCCGGTCAGCCTGCTGCAGCTGTGGAATCTGCAGGATGTTGACCGGCTGATCGAGAACCTCATCGGCCATGTCCTCGGGCAACGACGCGCGCGCGCCCCGCTGACGCTTTTCTTCGCCTGCACGGAAGCCGATTCCGATCTGATCCTGTCCCTCGACAATGCCACTGGCGCCGTGCTGCTGGAGCGCCCCGGGCAGACGCCGCTGCGCACCGTCGCACCGTCCCTCGCGCAGTTCCTGAGGACGCTGCAGCCCATGCAGGATCCGGCGCCCAACGCCCCGGACCCGGGCAAGCCGCTGGCGTGACGGAAGCCGCTGCCGTTTAATGCGCAGCCCGAGTCCTGCACCGCATCCGGATCGCTTCACCCTTGGCCACGCAGACCCTCCGCCTCGACCCCGTGGCCGCCCTGAGCGGCACCGTTGCGCTACCCGGCTCTAAGAGCCTGAGCAACCGTGCCCTGCTGCTGGCCGCGCTCGCCCGTGGCAACACCGTCATCGAGAACCTGCTGCGCAGCGATGATACGGAACGCATGCTGACGGCGCTCAACACCCTGGGTGTCCAGGTCAACACCCGGGGCACCCGCGCCACGGTTCAGGGTGTCGGCGGACCGCTTCCCACCACCACCGGCACCATCGAGCTCGATCTCGGCCTGGCCGGCACTGCGCTGCGACCGCTGGCCGCGGCGCTGACCCTGGGCCGCGGCCGCTTCGTGCTCGACGGCGTGGCGCGCATGCGGGAGCGACCGATCGGTGATCTGGTTGACGCGCTACACCCTCTCGGTGCACGCATCACCTACCTCGGCAACGCGGGCTATCCGCCCCTGCAGATCGATGGCGAAGGGCTCCCCGGCGGGGCCACAACCATTCGCGGCAACGTGTCCAGCCAGTTCCTGACCGCACTGCTGCTGGCTGCACCGCTGGCCCTGACGCCGGTGCAGATCGAGATCGAGGGTGATCTGGTGTCGCGCCCGTACATCGACATCACCCTCGACGCCATGGCGCGATTCGGCGTGTCGGTGATCAACGATCACTACCAGCGCTTCTCGATACCGACCGGAGGCTATCGCTCTCCCGGGGAGTTCTGGATCGAGGGCGACGCCTCTTCCGGCAGTTACTTCCTTGCCGCCGGCGCAATCGCCGGGGACGGGGTCACCGTGACCGGGATTGGCAGCGACAGCGTGCAGGGCGACGTTGCCTTTGCCGATGCCCTGGCGTCCATGGGTGCCCGGGTGACAAAGGCACCCACGGCCATCACCATCGCGCCGCCGGCAACGGGAGCGCTGCAAGCGGTTGATCTGGATCTGAATCACATTCCCGATGCCGCCATGACCTTGGCGGTCGTTGCGCTGTTCGCCCAGGGCACCACCCGCATCCGCAACATCGCCAACTGGCGGGTGAAAGAAACGGACCGGCTCAGCGCCATGTCTACGGAGCTGCGCAAGCTGGGCGCGACCGTTGACGAGGGCCCCGACTGGATCGGCATCACGCCGCCGCCGGCGCTATGCAACGCCACCATCGCCACCTACGGTGACCATCGCATGGCCATGTGCTTCTCCCTCGCAGCGCTCGGCAACGCGGCAGTGACCATCGAAGATCCCGCCTGCGTCGACAAGACGTTCCCCGACTATTTCGAGGTCTACCGGCGGATGACCATTCGCTGAGATCGCGCCCGGCCGCGAATCGCCGCGCTGTGTCATGGCGCTGACAAGGCCACCTGCCCGTTCCCGTCACCATGAACGCGTCCTGATGAACAGGGCCTGTCTTCGCCGGCGCAGCCGCGCCCGAGTCGGAGCAGCAACCTAAGGAGCCTCTCATGAAGACATCAGCATTCACTAAAGCCGCCGTTCTGGCCGCTTCCCTCGTGGCCGGCGGCGAAGCTGCAGCGGCATCCAACTGGACCGAATCGGCCTATCACGCCTGCACGGTTGGCCTCGGCAACGCCACGGGCACGCAGTCGGGCTGGCGCGCCACCGGCGGCACCGCGGTGATCTCGTGCCCGATTCAGCGCAAGCTCGGCTCAGCCAACCTCAACAATCTATACGCGCGCATCAAGCGGGCCAACGGCAGTGGCGCGGCGCCGTTCTGTACGCTGACCTCGTACAACAACTACAGCACCGCAACGAGCAGCAAGTCGAAGTTCGCATCGGCCGGTGCCGGCAACAAGAGCCTCAGCCTGCCGCTACCGACGATCTACTACAGCGGCTATCTCGGCCTGGTGTGCGTCCTGAACAGCAACGATGTGCTGTACGGCTATCGTTGGGGGCAGGACTAGGCCATGCCTACCGTCGCCCAATGCATTGGCGTGGCTGTCATGGGCAGCCTCGGTACAGCGGCGGCCTTCTGGCAGGCGGGCTGGTCGCCTTCGGGTGGCTCGCCCGCGCTTGTTGAGCCAGCGCCGTCAGCGGTCACGACCCCCGCTGCGGCGCCGGCGGCGCCTCCTACGGCTGCGCCCACCATCGCACACGTCAGCACCCCGATCGCCGCCCCGACCGGGGACCGGCAACACACGCAGCAGCAACTCGCCGAGCTGACCGACGCGGTCGCGGCACTGACCGCGGCTTTGAATGCCACGCAAGCCCGACTCGAACAGCTCGAAGGCAGCGGGCAGGCCAGCGTCACGACGGCTACCTCCGGCGTAGATGCTGAAGACTGGACCGAAGAAGACTTGGCCGCCATGGAAGCTCAGGCCCAGACCGCCTTCGATGAGAAGCTCGCGGCGCATGGCCTGCAGCGTGCGGACGGCGACTGGGAGCAGACGGTCAGCATGCACGTGACCGAACGTCTGGCCAGCCTGCAGCTCGAAGCCACCGCAGCACAGATTCTCGACACGGACTGCCGTGAATCACTGTGTCGCGTACGCTTCAGCGCTGCGGACGATCAGGTCCGGAGCATGCTGCCGATCCTGCTGGCAAGCGCGGACCTTGGCGCGGTGGAGTTACGGCACTCAGGCGATGGCGACGGAACCATCACTGAAGCACTGCTGCAGCGCTAACGCGGACGGCAGCGCTTGCTCAGGCGTTGCCGCGCGCTTCGAGCGCGAGCAGCCGCTCCTTGTTCTCGAGGCCGCCGCCAAAACCGGTCAGTGAACCGTTGCTGCCGATCACCCGGTGACAGGGCACCACGATCGGCAAGGGGTTCCTGCCATTGGCGGCACCGACCGCACGCACCGCTTTCGGCCTGCCAATCGCGGCAGCAATATCGCCATAGCTGCAGGTCTCACCGTAGGGAATGCGCGTCAGCGCCTGCCAGACCGCCCGCTGAAACTCCGTTCCTTCGGGCCGCAGCGTCAGATCGAAGTGCTCCCGTTGTCCAGCGAAGTACTCCGCAAGCTGCCCTCGCGCGACTGCAAAGGCCGTGGGGACATGCACCCAGCCCGGGTCGATGGACCAGGCCTTGGGCCCGGTCGTAAATCCGATTAGGGTCAGGGCCGCGTCGTCCCCGGCCAGCACCAGCGGTCCGACCGGGCTCTCCATAGTGGTGTAGTTGCGTGACTGACTCATGTCTTGCGCTCCTGTAATTGCGCTCCTGTGCCGCGCACGGCCTGTTGTCTTGCAGGGCCCGGCTATGGTGCCGGGGCCGATGGGTTCAAGGCTGTACGCCAGTCGGGGACAAAGGCAGCAGAGCGCGCCCACAGCGCCATCAGGGCATAGGCCCGGTAAGGACGCCAGCGCTCGGCCGCACGACGCGCCGCCGCGGCGGTCATGGACAGTTCCTTGAGCAGCACCCAATCCGCATCGGCGTAGGCATCCGCGTCCCCGGCCACGCGCATGGCTATGTAGCCGGCGGTCCAGGGGCCGATGCCGGGCAGCTCGACGAGCGCCGTCGCAAGCGACTCGCCATCGCTGTCAGGGCCCATGTCGAGTGCGCCGCTGCTGACGGCCTGCGCCAGTGCGCGCACCGCAGCGCCTCGTCGCCCGGGCATGCCGATGGCGGACACATCCGCCTCAACCAGTTGTGCCGGCGTCGGGAAAAAACCGTCACCGAAACGCTCACAGAGCGCGATTGCCAGGTTGCGAGCGCGCGCGACGCTGACCTGCTGGCCGAGGATGGCGCGCACTCCGATCTCAAAACCATCCCAGGCGCCGGGTACCCGCAGGCCCGGAGAGCGCGCCAGCTGCTCGGCCAGCAGCGGATCGCGCGCGAGCCGGGCATCGATCGCGGCGCTATCCGCCGCCACATCGAACAGCGCGGCCACCCGCGGCTGCACCTGCTTAAGGCTCAGGGGCGCATCGATCGGCAGGGTCAGCCGTAGTGCGCCCCGCCGCCAGTCCACGGTCAGCACGCTGTCGCCCGCCGCATCCAAGCGCCGCTCGTAGTGCAGCCCGGTGACGGTCTCGATGCCGGGCAGTGCCCGCTGGGCCAGAAAGTCGAAAACCCAGGGCGCACAGTAAGGCTCGGTCACCGCCAGCTCGATCTGCTCTGTTCCGCTGATCGTCATAGCGGCAATGTACCGCCTCAGCGCTGCCGTGGCTGGCCGTTTCGAGACTTCATATCAGCGCGCGACAGGCACTCGCGATCACTCGCTATAATTGCGGCTTACGCTCCAGTGACGCACGCATGCAGGAACAGATCGACGCGGCCCTGGCCCGAGCCCGCAGTGACGGGACGCCGCAGAGCGTTCGCGGCAGCCTGAGCTGGCACTCGCCGCTGGCTGACGCAACCTGCACCGCCGACGTCAGCTATACGCTGGGGACGCAGCAGCGCCAGGTCGAGATCGATGGTCTCGCCGTCGATCTCGCCGCCCCGATCGCGCTGGAAGGACTGCCGATTCCCAAGCCCTGGGGCCAGGAGATCTGGTTTTCCGGCATGGAGGCGCGCGGCGAATCGCAGGTGCGCGTCGGCGGGCGCCGACTGCCTCTGCCCGCCTACCTCGCGCTGGCACCGCGCTGGCTGACCGGCGGCCAAGTGCCCATTCTGCTGAAGATCCTCGATCCGGACCCGCGGCCCGTGCGCGGCGACCTGTACCTCGAGGTCCACGAGGAGAAACGGGAAAGCTACGTCGTCACCCACCTCGACCCCGGCGCCTGGCCGGACGGGGTCGGCGCGATTCGCTACGGCGTCGACCAGGCACGGCGCGCCGCCGCCGGCTCCGATGCGGCCTTTCGCGCGCACTTCCTCGAGGCTATCCAGGCCTACGAGCGTGTACGTCGGCTGCTCGATGAGGAGGCGGTAGATCTCCATGAAGACCCCGTCCTCGCCGGGGCCAGCCGCTCCGACCTGCCGGCGATCGAGCGGTCACGACGGGCGGCGATGGATGCGTTCACTACCCTTGTGCCCCTGCGCGTGGGCGATATCGTCCAGGTTCCACCCTGGCACCCCCACGCCCTGCAGCACGGCGTGCGTGTGGTCGAGTTTCAGACGCCAACCTACGAGCGGTACATCATCTCCTTTGCCCAGCGCGTGCTGACCCAGCCGCATTGGGACAGTGAACGCGCGCTTGCCGATCTGTCCCTCGAGCCGCGTCCGCTGGTGATGGACGAGGCAGACAACGCCGACCTGGCAACCACCCGCGTTGCTCGCTACGATCATTTCGGCGCTCTGCGGCTGAAGCTCTGTACAGCGCGTCCGTACCGGATACCGGCGGCACTACCCTATCTTGTGGGCTACTGCATCGATGGCCAGGCAGGCTGCGGTGACCTGGCGCTGTCGCCGGGCGAGGCCTTTTTCGTGCCCGGCACCGCCATCGCTGCGGGGGCTAGTCTGCACGGCGATGACGCCAGCATCCTGATAGCGGCACCCGGCCTGTGAGCGAGTCACCGCAGACCCCCTCGCGGCGCAGCGGAATGACGCCTGCGCGCCTGTGGCAACGCTACGTCCTGCCGGCGCTGATCATCATCCCCATCTACTTCCTGTTTCTGGCCTACCCGCCCCTGCGCCTGATGGATCTGCTGCGCCCAGACTGGCAGCCGGGCACCGCGATGCTGCTCACTGTGTTCATCGGGCCGGCGCTGGGGCGACTGAGCTACGAGTGGCGACCGGGGCCGTCGACCCGGCGGCTGTCCGCGCTGGCCCTGACCTGGTGCGGCCTGTGTTTCGTGGCGCTGTGTCTGTTGC
Organism: Pseudomonadota bacterium; assembly: GCA_038749065.1. Classification (GTDB taxonomy): domain Bacteria; phylum Pseudomonadota; class Gammaproteobacteria; order Pseudomonadales; family Azotimanducaceae; genus CALHVX01. Next base: position 37,269 of record JBCDIK010000001.1, read on the forward strand.
TGCCCTTCGAGGTGCTGAACGCTGTGCTGGATCTCCCGCGCCAGGCCAGCGGTCTGGTGCTGCTTGGCGCTGTCGCGGCGCTGGGATTCATCGGGGTCGCCCAGGCACAGCTGCTGCCGGTGCGTAAACTGCACCTCACCGTCCCGCGCGCGGCCTGGCCAGAAGGCCCGGGGCGATGCGCAAGCCGCCCGCTACAGTTTGCCCAGATCAGTGACGTGCACATCGGCTCCCGGGAACCCGCTTATCTGCGCCGCGTCGTGCGCCGGGTGGCCGAGCTGCCGGTGGACTACGTGCTGATCACCGGTGACCTGATCGACTTTCGCGACATTTCTCTCGCGCAGCTGCGACCGCTCGGCGACCTGCCGGTCCCGGTGTTGTTTTGCATCGGTAACCACGAACGCTACGTGGATCTGGAAGACATCTGCGAGCGACTGCGCCGGGTGGGGGTCATCGTGCTGCGCAACGAGTCGATCACCTTGAACGGGGTCCAGTTCATCGGTATCGATGATGCCGAGCGCCGCGACCAGGTTGCGAGGCACCTGCCGGCCATCACGCCGGAAGCGGCACTGCGGGTGCTGCTTTACCACCGCCCCGACGGCGCTGAGGCGGCGCAGCAGTGGGGGGCGCACCTCATGTTCTGCGGTCATACGCACAACGGCCAGATCAAGCCCTTCAACCTGCTCGTGCGCCGGCAGTTTGCACGCATCGCCGGGCTTTACCGGATCGGCGATCTGCAGCTCTACGTGAGCCCGGGAACCGGCACCTGGGGGCCGGTCATGCGCCTGGGCACCTGCGGCGAGGTGACCTGGGTGACCGTTCGGAGTGACGTGTAAATGCATCATAATCCGATCCTTTGATGCATTTGCAACAGCCAACACTTTGCCCCATACTCAGCCCATGACCGCACAACCCGACCACACCCCTGATCCCGCCGCCGTGCTCGGCAAAGCTGCCGGCCGCGCCGCAGCGGCATTCGGCCTGACGGGCTCGGAGCTGGCGACAATCATCGGTCGCGATCGCAGCAGCATCGCCCGGGCGGGCATCGATCCGGCCAGCAAGGCCGGAGAGCTGGCGCTGCTGCTGGTTCGCAGCTATCGCTCCCTGGCGGTGCTGGTGGATGGCAACGAGGCCCAGCTCAAGCAGTGGCTGCGCACGGACAACGCTCACACCGGCGGCGTGCCGCTCGAGCAGCTGCGCAGCGTCTCCGGGCTCGTGACCGTGGTCGGCTACCTCGATGCGATTCGCGGGCGCGTCTGAGACGCGCTCGTGAACTGGGCGCCCTGCCTTGCGGTCGCGCGGCCGACGGTCCTGCTGGGCACGCTGAAGCGCATGGTCGAGAGCCAGAAGCAGGTGGCCACGCTGCCGCTGGTCGACAGCCTGGACGAGCACCAGGTGCTGGAAACGCTGCTGGAAGACTCCAAGCCCGCCCTACCTGACAGCCTGGCCCGGCTCGACTACCTGCTGCGTAGCCCCTGGCGCTATCCCCCGTTACCCTGGGGGTCGCGCTTTGGCACCCGCTATGAGCCAGGGTTGTTTTACGGTGCGCTGTCGAACGCCGCGCTGTTCGCCGAGACCGCGTTCTACCGGTTGGTGTTTCTGGACGGCCCCAGGCGCCCCCTGGCGGGACGCGTGACGAGTCAGCACACGCTGTTCAGCGCCCGCTACCGGGCCGAGGCGGGCTACGACCTCACGAGCGCGCCGTTCGCGGAGCACCAGGCCGTGCTGACTGACCCGCAGCACTACACGCCCTGCCAGGCGCTCGGGACCGCCCTGCGTGCGGCCGGCGCCGAGGCCTTCATCTATCGCTCCGCGCGCGTGGCCGAGCGCGAGGCCGAGGGCAACAACATCGCTCTGCTAACGCCCGCCGCCCTGCGTTCACGCCGGCATCTGCAGCCGCAACCGGTGCTGTGCGAGGCAACCACAGAGACCGTGAGCCTGCGGCACGGTGATCGGGTGCATCGCTTCGCCCGGGCCCAGTTCCTGGTCGACGGGGTCCTGCCAATGCCGGCCTAACCGGTATCATGGCGCCTGCACACACACAGCGAGCAGCGCGATGGCCTATGAAGAAGCCCCGGAACTGATCATCGAGCAGATCGAAATCGGGCCGATGCAGAACTTCACCTACCTGATCGGCTCGCGCGCAACGCGCGAGGTGGTCGTGGTCGATCCGGCCTGGGACATCGACGGGCTGCTCAAGCACATCAATGAGCGGGACTACCAGCTCTCCGGCGCGCTAGTGACCCACTATCACCCGGACCACATCGGCGGCGCCTTTGGCGGCCACGAGATTGAAGGGCTCGCTGAGCTGCTGGCGAAAAACCCGGTGCACATCTACGCCAACCGGCAGGAGGCTGCGGGCGTGAAGAAGGTCACCGGGATCTCCGACAGTGATCTGAAGGCGGTGGATTCCGGCGACAAGCTGACCATCGGCGATATCGAAGTAGAGTTTCTGCATACGCCCGGCCATACCCCCGGCAGTCAGTGCTTTAAGATCAAGAACACGCTGGTCTCCGGCGATACGCTGTTCATCAACGGTTGCGGCCGGGTCGACCTGCCCGGCAGCGACGTGGAAGACATGTTCCGCAGCATGCGCAAGCTCAGCGATCTGCCGGACGACACGCTGCTGCTCCCGGGGCACAACTACGGCCCGGTGCCAAACGCCACCATGGCCGATACGAAGCAGCAGAACCCTTACCTGAAGGTTGACGACGTCAACACCTTCAAGATGTTTATGGGTCAGTAAGCGCGCGTCCGAGAGTACGGCTGGTTAGCGGTCGGCAGGCGTACCGGTGGTGCTCACCGGGGTTCCCGCCGGAGCCGGCAGACCCAGCGACTCGAAGTTAAGCGTCGCCGCATCGATATCGATGCGCGCGAGCTGTCGTCGCAGGGATGCTTTCAGCAGCGCGACCTCCGCGTTGGCCGCTGAGACTTCCCGCAGGTTGATCAGGAAAAAATCGCTCGCGCCCTGGCGCATCCGGGCGTTCTCCGCCCGCACCAGGGTGCGGTTCTGCTCCAGCTCCAGCTGCGCCAACTGCTCCAGATCTTCAGCAGCCCTGAGCTCGACCAGCAGATCGGCGAACTGCTGCGTGAGCTGATCGGTCTGCAGGCGTCGCTGCGCGTCCAGGGACGACAGCTCCGCTTCCGCCGCCGCCACCTCGCCACGCGCCTTGCGCCGCTGCAGCGGCACGGAGAACTTCAGCCCGACGATGGGATCTGTAGAGTCCCGAGACACGCCCCCCTGCCCGATGCCACCGGCGCTCTGCGCCAGATCGAAAGTCAGATCGAGGGTGGGCTCGAGCTCGTTGCGCGCGAGCGCAAGCTCAGCGTTGGCCCGCTGCGCGGCCACATTGAGCCGTTGAATCGAAGGATGCCGCGCGAGAATCTCGGGCAGCAGGGCGATGGTCGGCGCAAGTACCCTGGACCCCTGATCCGCCTCCGCCTGCGCCGCGATGGGCATCTCGGCCGGCAACTGAGCCCGGCGCGGCGCCTGCATCATCCCGTTGTCATCCCGGTAGTAGAGCGCCAGCGCGTTCGCGGCCTTGTCGAAGGCGGCGCGCGCTGTCGCGACCAGCACCCGACGATTGGTGATGTTGCGGGCGTTCTCGGTCAGATCGATGCGGGCCCGGGCCCCTCGGCGCACCTGCGCCTGCAGCGCATCGTCCCGTGCTAAAGACAGCGCCAGCAGCGACTCGTAGGCCCGCAGCTGCCGCCCCAGCGCACGCCAGTACCAGTACGCTGCGGCGGCCTTACGCTGGACCCCGATGCGGGTGATCAGCACATCGAGCTCAACCTGCTGCAGCGCGAGGCGCGCGTCCCGGATCGCGAAGCGGCGGTCGTCGATCGTGCGGTCCTTCATGAGCGAGAACAGGACGCCGACCTTCAGCCGCCCGCCCTTGTTGGTGAAGTACTCGTCGTAGTAAATCGGTAGCTCGCCCGCGGACAGATCCCAGCCGCCATACACTTCGCCGCCAAAGGCTCGCAGCGGCTGAGTCACCGTCGAGGTAAAGGTGCGCCCGTTATAGAACCCGCCCAGGTATCCGAAGGTATCGGCCTCAAACAGCAGGTCGAAAGCCCCCTCCGTCGAGGTGACCTTGCCCGCCGCCTGCTCGCGCTGCTGCAGCGCTTCGAGAATGCTTGGATAGAAGCGGGCCGAGCGGGTCAGCACGCGCTCAAGCGTCAGCTCCTGATCCAGCTCATCGTCTCCGGGGATCACCTGGGGATCCGCGTAGCTGGGCGAGGTCGTCGCGGCCAGGGCCGGGTGGATCGGCAGTGCCGCCAGCAGCAACGCGCTGAGCCAGGCTCTGAGCCCGGCCAAGAGCCAGACCGACCGAGTCTGCGCATCAGCGCGCGCGCCGGAAGAAGGGCGCGCGCTAGAACGTCGGCGGAGGGGCATGCGCGGGAAATTCCGGGGGGAAATTGTTCACCTGGCGCCAGATTTCGAAGCCGACGGAGACGCGTTCCAGCAGCACCCAGCCGCGGGCGTTGGCACCGTAGCGAAGCACGTTCGAGTCCGGCCAGGCCCGCTCGGCCTCCGGGTGCTCGCTGATGATGACGCGAAAGCGCCCATCGGGCTGCGCTGAGGGATCGACGTTGACCACGACGCCATCGAAAACGCCGACGGCGATGGACGGCCAGCCGCTGAACTGGACCACTGGCCAGCCTTCGAACTGCAGCGTCACCCGCGCCCCGGGGTAGATGAGTGCGCTGTCGCGGCCGTCGATGAACAGCTCGACCGCGCGTCCGGCATCGGCCGGGACGAAGCTCGCGAGCGGGTCACCAGCGCTGACGAACGTTGCGCTGTCACCGGCGTTCACCTGCAGGATCACCCCGTCCCTGGGGGCCCGCACCAGCTGCACGCTGCCCCGGGACAGGCGCACTTCGGCGCGGGTCAGCGCCGCCGCTGCCGCCGCCACGCTGGCCTTGCGCTCCTCGAAGCGAATGCGCGCCTGCTCGAACTCGCGTTGCGCCGCCAGGCCTTCGTCGAGCAGCGCCTGGGTGCGGCGGTAGTCGATCTCGGCCGTCGTCATGGCAGATTCCGCCGCCTGCAGCTGCGCGCTGAGCTGTTCCTTTTCCTGCTGCAGGCGCTCGATGAGCTGCGGGTCGTTATCGATGATCCGGGCGATGGGATCGCCGACCTTCACACGGCTGCCGTCACGAACAAACCACTGCTGGATTCGCCCGGACACGAGCGCATTGATTTCCTGCAGCCGATCATTCGGATCGAGCGCGATCACGCGCCCGCTGCCAGCGGCCGTCTGGACCCAGGGGGCAAACACCAGAAAACACACCACCATGATCAGACTGGCGATAATGATCCAGCCGGTGATCCACATGACCCGGGGCTTCCAGATCGAATCGAGCGATCGAAACAGGTGTGCGTGCTGCTCCCGGTGCGACGACGCTGCCACTACACCCCCTCCGAAGCGGGCACGCGTGGCGCCAGCCCTTGCTGAATCCGATCGGAGAAGCTGTCGAAGTCGGAGAACAGGAGCTGTGAACGCGCTTCGAGCAGGAGCCAGTGATCACAGCCCAGATCCGGTTCGCTCGAGGACATGACCATGATGGTGGTCTGTCCCTGCGTGACTTCCGTCAGCAGGTCGAGCGCGGCGCGCAGCTGCGCCTCCGGCATCATGTCGTAGAGCTGGTTCAGCACCAGCAGGTTCGGTTGCGCGATGATGGCACTGGCCAGCTTGAGCTGCATGTTCTCGGCGATGGAGAGCGGCCAGCCGCTGGCCGTGATGCGCGTGTCGAGCCCGGCGTCGAGCTTGCCCACCGTATCTTCCAGACCCACCGCCTGCAGTGTTTCCAGCAGGAGCCCGGGATCCCCATCGCGCCCAGACAGTTCCAGGAACTCCCGCATGGACATATCGATGGCGTTCGGCCGGTCGAGCACGATGATCTGTTGGCGCTGGGTGTGCTGCGGAATCGCATCCATATCGATCCCACCCAGGGTCGCGAAGCCGCTCGCCGGAGACTCGTGTCCTTTCAGGAACCCGTTCATGGCCCGCACCGGGCCGTACTGGTCCGCGTGCACCAGCACGCGAGCGCCCGCGGGAATCGCAAAGTCCAGGCGAACCTCTTCACCGCGCAGCTTCATGGTCGCCTGGCTGAACGCCAGATCGCCGGTGGTGGCGCGCTCGCCGCGATTGGCGCTGAACTTCTCCTGGTCGACGTCGTAGAACAGCGCCAGCTCGTCGATCGCAGCGCAAAGATCGTAGAAGTAGGTCAGGTACAACCCGAGCTGGGAAATCCCGACAAAAACCACCGACAACACCAGTTCCGCCGCTACGAGCTGACCGATCGACAGTTCGCCCTGAATCACCAGCCAGCCACCCAGGCCAAGCAGCAGTGCGCTGGACGCGGCGTACAGCAACAGCAGCGCCAGCGTCTGCGAAAAGTGATGACGAAAGTGCAAGCGCTGCTGGGAGATGAAGCGGTCCGTCATGGCATCGGTGTGTGCCAGGGCGTAGTCGATGTGGCGCTCGGACTTGAAGAAGCCGTTCGAGTCGCCCAGCCCCTCAAGCCAGGCGGCGACCGCGTGCTTGCGATGGGACAGCTCCACTGCCGAGCGCATGGCCCGTCGGCCCCAGATGAGCCATACGGACCAGATCAGGAGGACGAGCACCACGCTGAACGCCAGAAACAGCGGGTGGTAGAGAGAGACCAGCACGAACCCGACCAGCGTCTGCAGGACGATCGTGAAGCCGCCCACGAGCAGATAGGGCACGGTCTTGGTGACGATGATGGCGTCGAAGTAGCGGTTGAAGAGCGCGCCCTCACCGCTGTCCTCGAAGTGCGGGTTGACCGCATAGATGGCCCGCAGGGCAATCTCGGACACGATTCGCGCGTAGAAACGCCGACTGAACAGATCCATGAGGTGAATGCGCAGCGCGTTGAGGAGGCTGGCGAAGACCAGCAGCACGAACAGCGCCAGCGACAGGATGATCAGCGGCGTGATCAGCCCCGTGTAAGCCACGGTATTGATCAGCAGCTGCACGGAGATCGGCGTCGCCAGTGACAGGAGGCTGATGCCGACGCCGTAGATCAGCACCAGCGCAAAGTAGCGGTCCTCGGGCCCGAGAATGACACCGATGAACCGCCAGACATCTGCCAGACTTCGGGGACTCAAAATTGGCCTACCCTGGCACGCTGCATCGGTGTCAGTCCGGCGCGCAGTCCGGCAGGCCGGCGCTCGCCAGCATCCGCACCGTGAGGTCCGAGCAGCGGCTCACCGGCTCAAAGCGCGCAGTGCGCCCGAGCAGCGGTGTCCCGATGTAGCCGCGCATCTTCAGGTCGCCTTTGCGATCGACGCTCATGCGCGAGCTATAGGTCTTGCCGCTCTCAGGATCATAGATCTCGCCTTGCCAGCGCTCGCCGGTCCAGCGGTAGCCCGCAAGCAGGTTCAGGCCCAGCACCGGCTGGTCACGGCGCGCAGGGTCCGGATTGTTCCGATCTGTGACCGGCTGGCCCACAGGTCCGCCCTCGCCTTCGCGAAACAGAGGGTTCTTGAGCGCAATGACCGTGGCCGCGAGGCCGCCCTCGGCGCTGCGGGCAACCTCGATAATCGAGCTGTCACCCGCCCAGCGACCCAGCACCGCCTCAGAAGGGTCCTGCGCCAACGCGCTCGCGGTGACAAGCACCGCGGCGAGCGCGAGGAGGCCGCGACTCAAGGCAACAGATGCGCGACGGCGTCGCGCTCCTCGGCCAGCTCAGTTTCCGTCGCGGTCATCTTGTCGCGGCTGAACGCGTTGATATCGAGTCCCTGGACGATCTGCCAGTCGCCGCCGCTGCACGTCACCGGGAAGGAATAGATGAGGCCTTCGGCAATGCCGTAGCTGCCGTCGGAGTAGACGCCCATGCTGACGACGCCGTCACTGCCCAGTGCCCAGTCGTGCATATGGTCGATCGCGGCATTCGCGGCAGACGCCGCGCTGGAGGCACCACGCGCTTCGATGATCGCCGCGCCCCGTTGCTGCACCGTCGGGATGAAATCGTTCTCGTACCAGGGCTGATCGACCAGGTTCATGGCCGTCTCTCCAGCGACAGTCGCATGATGCAGGTCCGGGTACTGGGTGGCCGAGTGATTGCCCCAGATGCACAGGTCTTTCACGTCCGTGGTGTGCTTACCAGTCTTCACGGCGAGCTGCGCCATGGCCCGGTTGTGATCCAGCCGCGTCATGGCCGTGAACTGCCGCGGGTCGATGTCGGGCGCGTTGCGCTGGGCGATCAGGCTGTTGGTGTTTGCCGGGTTGCCGACCACCAGCACCTTCACGTCCCGGGAGGCGTGGTCGTTGATGGCCTTGCCCTGTACGGAAAAGATCGCGGCGTTGGCCTCGAGCAGGTCCTTGCGCTCCATGCCCTTGCTACGCGGGCGGGAGCCCACCAGTAGCGCGTAGTCCGTGTCCTTGAAGGCGACGTTGGGATCGCTCGTCGGAATCATGTCCGCCACGAGCGGGAAGGCGCAGTCCTGGACCTCCATGATGACCCCCTTCAGGGCATCCATGGCCGGTGGGATCTCGAGCAGCTGCATGATCACGGGCTGATCCTTGCCGAGCATCTCGCCAGACGCAACGCGGAACAACAGGGCGTAGCCGATCTGGCCAGCGGCGCCGGTGATGGTGACGCGAACGGGGGCTTTCATGCAGTTTCTCCGAGTAAAAGGACGCGCATTCTAGGTACTTTTCCGACGTGTCGCGATGCTGCGATCCTCGTCGCGCTCCAGCAGCCAGTGCTCGGGGGCCACCGCCTGGTCGATCCAGCGAGCGCGGCGCTGCGGCAGACACTGGGCGTCGGCCCAGACCGCCACGTCCGCAGTGGCGGGCTCCGCCAGACGCGGCGCCCCATCATACCGGGTGGCCGTGAACACCCAGTTGACTCCTACGGCGCCTTGGTAGCGGTACGGGAGCACACATCGGGGCTCCAGGGCCAGCGGTGTGACCCCGGTCTCTTCCCGGCACTCGCGACGCGCCGCCTCGCTGGGCAGCTCACCCGCCTTCACATGGCCCCCGGGCAATCCGTAAAACCCGTCCAGGAAGCCGGTGCCGGCGCGGCGCTGCAGAAAGATCTGCAGCCCCGGTGTGCGCCGGGTCAGCAAGACGTGCGCGACCATGGGAAACTGGCTCCGGCGGTTGGTGCGCTCCGGTGCCGACGCGAACTCTGCGGATGTCCGTTCTGTCATGAATGCTGCCCTGCCTGACGATCCTGACACCCTAGCGCCGCTGGCGGCACGGATCGAGGAAGCTGCAACCAACGCCTGGCCCGCCCTGCAGCAGCAGCGCTATCACGGTTGGACCCTGCGTTTCTCCCGGGGTTTCACGCGCCGGGCCAACAGCGTCGCGACCGATCTCGCGGCGCAGACGCTGCCCGATAACCATAGTCTGCAGGAGCGCATCCGCTACTGCGAAAACCGCTACGCCGCGGCGGATCTGGCGACGGTCTTCCGCCTGACCAGCCTCGGCACCGATGGGGAACTGGACGCCGTACTGGCCGACCGGGGCTACCGCCGCGGAGGCGAGACCCTGGTGCTCGCCCGGGAGCTGAACGGGGTGACGGCCACCGGCGTTGGGGCAACGGACTCGGTCCGTCAGCTCGCGGCGCTGCAGGACTGGCTCGATGGCTACAGCGTACTGGCAGAACTGCCACCGGCGGGTGCTGCCCTGCACCGGGCGATCCTGCGGGCGATCCCCTTCGAACTCGGCCTGTGGGTCGCCGCCGGTGCGCCAGCAGCCGCCCCCAGGGCCTGCGGTCTGGGCGTGCTCGAAGCGGAGTTGCTGGGCCTGTTCGATATCATCACGGACGCTCGCCACCGGCAGCAGGGCTACGGGCGTGCGCTGGTGCAGGCCCTGCTGTCCTGGGGCGCGGATCAGGGCGCACGCTACGCCTACCTGCAGGTTGCCGCGGACAACACGCCGGCGCTCGCGCTCTACGAACGCTTCGAGTTCTCACCCCTGTACCGCTACTGGTACCGTCAAAGCAACTGACACTCACGGGGGCCCCGACTTGATTTGCCACGCCTGTTCTGGGATCTTGCGCTGCTCGGTCGCGCTCGGATAACCCTCCTCGCGCGATCATACAATTCTTCGTAAATCGAGAGAGCAAGCGCTGACATCTGCCCGCCCGAAGCGGATGGGGCACACCTCAGCGCTCACCCGGACGTGCTTTCCGGCCACCCCTTGGGCACGGTCCGATACGCCGAAAAAAACCCCTGATGTCATGCGGTTAGTGAACATCAGGAGGCTGGACAGGCACCGCAAGTGTTCCCTGACAGCTACCGCGGGCGATCCTCGCGGTCAGGGCACCCTACGCTTTCCCGGGAGCGCGACGCGCAACCGGGTACGGTAACGGCGAGCGCTTTGTAAGGGCTCGCCAAGGCGCCGCGCGCGACCCGATCGGAAGAATCGGGCGTTCGCTCGCCGGACGGGACAGTTGGGACGAATGGGACGGAAGAAACGCCTTATGGCAAACGACGCAAAAAACTCCGGGCAAACAGGCAACAATACTGACATTTTCGCCCGAGATACGGCCCGCGCGACCGGGCCTGAGGCAACGTTGTCCCAAGCGCCAGGGGACGAGGGCGCGCGGCGCGGTTTGCCGTTAGCACGCGGGCTCTACGACCCCGGCTCCGAGCACGAAAGCTGCGGCGTGGGCTTCGTCTGCGACATCAAGGGCCGCCCCAGCAACCAGATCATTCGCGATGCCTTTCACATGAACTGCTGCATGGAGCACCGCGGCGGCGTGGGCTACGAGCAGAACACCGGCGACGGGGCCGGCATCCAGACCGGAATTCCCCACAAGCTGTTCAGCCGCATCGCCCGCGACGGGCTGAACGCGCAGCTCGGTGAGCCCGGCAGCTACGCGGTAGGCAACGTCTTTCTGCCTCAGGATCCGGAAGCGCGCGCCTACTGCAAAGCGATCCTCGAGCAGGAAGTCGCCGCGGCGGGACAGACCCTGATCGGCTGGCGCCTGCTGCCGACGGACCCCGACGGCGCCGACATCGGCACCGCCGCCCGGGCCGCCATGCCCGTCTTCGAGCAGCTCTTCGTTGAGTCCGCTGGTGGCCTCGCAAGCGACGCCTTCGAGCGGGCCCTGTACCTCATCCGCAAGCACAGCACGCACATCATCAAGGGCAACGCAGAGCTCGCGCAGCGGGAGCTGTTTTACGTCTGCACCCTGTCGAGCCGCATCATCGTCTACAAGGGCATGCTGACGCCCGATCAGCTCTTCCCGTTCTATCCGGATCTGGAGGATGCGGATTACGAATCGCACCTGGCCATGGTGCACTCGCGCTTCAGCACCAACACCTTTCCCTCCTGGGACCGAGCGCAGCCCAACCGCTACATGAGCCACAACGGCGAGATCAACACGCTGCTGGGCAACGTAAACAGCATGAACGCTCGCCAGGGCAACGCCAGCAGCACGCTCTTCGGCGACAAGCTCGAAGCGCTGTTCCCGATCTGCGAACCCGAATGCTCGGACTCCGGCAACTTCGACAACGTGCTCGAGTTCCTGCTGATGGGCGGCCGGGAGCTGCAGGAAGCGGTCATGATGATGATCCCGGAGGCCTGGCAGCAGCACACGCTGATGTCGCCCTCCAAGAAGGCGTTCTATGAGTACCACTCGTGCTTCATGGAGCCTTGGGATGGCCCCGCATCGATTGCCTTCAGCGACGGTAAGACCATCGGCGCCGTGCTTGACCGAAACGGTCTGCGACCGAGTCGCTACTACATCACCAGCGACGACAAATGCATCATGGCGTCGGAGGTCGGCGTCATCAAAGTCGATCCGGAGACCGTCATCGAGAAGGGGCGGCTGCAACCCGGCCGCATGTTCCTCATCGACTTCGAACAGGGCCGCATGATTCCGGATGCGGAGCTGAAGGAAGAGTTTGCCGCCCGTCGCCCCTACGCAGACTGGCTTACAGAGCAGCGACTCAATCTGGCGGAAGTGCCCATTGTCGTCGGCGAAGGCCTGACGACGGCCAATCTGCTGCCGCGCATGCAGGCGTTCGGCTACACGCAGGAAACCATGCAGTTCATGCTGCTGCCGCTGGTCACGGAGCTGCGCGACCCACTGGGCTCCATGGGCAATGACGCAGCCCTGGCGGTGATGTCAGATAAGCCGCGCATGCTCTACGACTACTTCAAGCAGCGCTTCGCCCAGGTGACCAACCCGGCCATCGACTCGATTCGCGAAGAAGTGATCATGGCGCTCGAGTGCTACATCGGGCCAGAGCAGAACGTGCTCAAGGCGAGCGCGGAGCACGCGCACCGGCTGCGGGTGCCGCACCCGATCCTCTCCAATGAGGAGCTGGCGGGCCTGAAAAACATGGACTATCGCGGCTGGCGCAGCCAGACCATTGATATCACCTTCCCCCGGGATAGCGGCAAGGCCGGGCTGATCGAGGCGCTGGAGCGAATCAGCGCCGAGGCAGACGCGGCGATCGACGCCGGTCGCAGCCTGATCGTGCTCTCCGACCGCGCCGTCAGCGAGGACCGGGTGCCGATCAGCTCGCTGCTGGCGGTCGGGACTGTGCACCATCACCTGGTCCGCGGCTTCCGCCGGACCCAGATCGGACTGGTGCTCGAGTCTGGAGAGGCGCGGGAAGTGCACCATCACTGCCTGCTGATCGGCTTCGGCGCCGACGCCATCAATCCCTATCTCGCCTTCGAAGCGCTGTGGAATGCGCGTGCTGAAGGCCAGCTCGAGGGCGCCGCGCACATCCGCAGCGACGAGGACATCATCGCCGCTTATCGCAAGGGCACCGGCAAGGGCATCATGAAAGTGATGGCCAAGATGGGCATCTCGACGCTGCAGTCCTACAAAGGTGCACAGATCTTCGAGATCGTCGGGCTGGCTGAAGAGGTCGTGGTCCGGGCCTTTAATGCCACCGCCAGCCGTGTCCAGGGCGCGGACTTCGAAGCGCTCGCCGAAGAGATGCAGCGCCGTCACGCGCTCGGTTATCCGGCGCGGGACATGAAAAACATCGCCGTGCTGCCGAATCCTGGCGACTTCCACTGGCGTCGCACGGGCGATACGCACATGTGGAACCCGGAAGCGGTCAGCCACCTGCAGGTCGCAGCACGCACCAATTCCGAAGATGCCTACTGGCAGTTCGCGAAGCAGGTCAACGAGGAAAACCACAAGAAGGCCACCCTGCGCGGCCTGCTCGAGTTCAAGGCCGGGGCCAACGGTGGCCCCATCGACCTAGATGAGGTCGAGCCCGCGGAAGCCATCGTCCGCCGCTTCGCGACCGGCGCCATGAGCTATGGCTCTATCTCCGCCGAGGCGCACGAGACTCTGGCCGTGGCCATGAACCGGCTCGGCGGCAAGTCTAATACCGGCGAAGGTGGGGAAGACCCCAAGCGCTTTAGACCACTACCCAACGGCGACTCCAAGCGCAGCGCCATCAAGCAGGTCGCCAGCGGCCGGTTCGGCGTGACCATCAACTACCTGACGAACGCTGACGAGCTGCAGATCAAGATTATCCAGGGCGCCAAGCCCGGCGAAGGCGGCGAGCTGCCCGGTCGCAAGGTCGACGAGATCATCGCCAGCATTCGGCACTCGACCCCCGGCGTGGGCCTGATCAGCCCGCCACCGCACCATGACATCTATTCCATCGAGGACATGGCGCAGCTCATTCACGATCTCAAGAACGCCAACCCCAGCGCCCGCATCAGCGTGAAGCTGGGCGCCGAGATCGGGGTCGGCACCGTGGCCGCGGGTGTGACCAAGGCTCGCGCGGATCATCTGGTCATCGCTGGCGACACCGGCGGTACCGGAGCATCACCACTGACATCCATTAAGCACGCTGGCGTGCCCTGGGAGCTGGGCATTGCGGAAACGCACCAGACTCTGGTGATGAACAACCTGCGCTCGCGGGTGGTGCTGCAGACCGACGGCCAGCTCAAGACCGGCCGCGACGTTGCAGTGGCGGCGCTCCTGGGTGCCGAGGAGTTCGGCTTCGCCACGGCGCCGCTGATTGCGCTCGGCTGCATCATGATGCGCAAGTGCCACCTCAACACCTGCCCGGTGGGGATTGCGACCCAGGACCCGGAGCTGCGCAAAAAATTCAACGGCCAGCCGGAGCATGTCGTGAACTACCTGTTCATGGTGGCCAAGGAGCTGCGGCAGATCATGGCCGAGCTCGGCTTCAAGACGCTGAACGACATGGTCGGCCGGGTGGATGCGCTGGAAGTGAACCAGGCCGTCGATCACTGGAAGGCACGCGGCCTGGACCTGTCGGCCATTCTGATGCCGGCCCTCGAGCCGCGGGAGTTCCTCGGCAGCTTCCAGCGTCACGAGCAGGATCACCAGCTTGACCGCGCGCTCGACAACACGCTTATGAAGCTGGCAGACCCCCGCGATTCTGAACGGTGAGCAGGTCTATCACGAACTCGACATCGTCAACACGAATCGCGTGGTCGGCGGGATGCTCTCCAACAAAATCATCCGCGAGGCCGGCCCGCAGATGCTCAAGGACGGCGCTATTCACTTCAAATTCAACGGCAGCGCCGGCCAGAGCTTCGGTGCCTGGCTGGCCCGGGGCGTCACCCTGGAAGTCGAAGGGGATGCCAACGACTTTGTCGGCAAGGGCCTCTCCGGCGGCCGCGTCATCGTCTACCCGCCGAAGAACTCGCCCTTCAAGGCCGAAGAGAACATTCTCGTAGGCAACGTGGTGCTCTACGGCGCGACCAGCGGCGAGTGCTTCTTCCGCGGCATCGCGGCAGAACGCTTCTGCGTCCGCAACTCCGGCGCCCACGCGGTGGTCGAGGGGGTCGGGGATCATGGCTGTGAGTACATGACCGGCGGCCGCGCGGTCATCCTCGGCAAGACCGGCCGCAACTTTGCTGCCGGCATGAGCGGCGGGATCGCCTACGTGCTCGACGAGGGCTTCGACTTCAAGGCGCGCTGTAACCCGGAGATGGTTGCGCTCGAAGCGCTGGAAGATCACGAAGACATCGAAGAGGTTCGGGCACTGATCGAGAAGCATCTGCGCTACACCGGCTCGACGGTGGCCGAGCGGGTGCTCAACAACTGGGAGCGAGCCCGGGAGCAGTTCGTCAAGGTCATGCCGACGGACTACAAGCGCGTGCTCGAAGAGCGCAAGCGTGCCGCGAGCGCGGGCTGAGAGGGACAGGAAAGACATGGGTAAGCCCACAGGATTCATGGAAGTTGGCCGCAAGACGCAGGCCTACCGGCCACCGGCAGAGCGGATGCTCGACTTCAAGGAGATCTACGGCGATCACAACACGGCGCACCTTCAAGAGCAGGGCTCCAGGTGCATGGATTGCGGCGTGCCGTTCTGCCAATCCAACGACGGCTGTCCGATCCACAACCTGATCCCTGAGTGGAACGATCTGGTGTATCGCGATCAGTGGCGCGAAGCTCTGGATCGCCTGCACAAGACCAACAACTTTCCCGAGTTCACCGGTCGCGTCTGCCCGGCTCCCTGCGAAGGTGCCTGCGTGCTCGGCATCACCGACCCCGCAGTGACGATCAAGAACATCGAGATGGCGATCATCGATCGCGGCTTCGCCGAAGGCTGGGTGGTGCCCACCCCGCCGAAGACGCGCACCAGCAAGCGGGTCGCCGTGGTCGGCTCCGGTCCTGCGGGGCTCGCAGCCGCCGATCAGCTGAACAAGGCCGGCCACAACGTGACCGTCTACGAGCGCGCCGACCGGATCGGTGGGCTGCTCATGTACGGCATTCCAAACATGAAGCTCGAAAAGGAAGCGGTGGTGGAGCGCCGGGTGGATCTGCTGCGCGCGGAAGGGGTCGAGTTCAAGACCGGCGCCAACATTGCCGACGGCACCAACGGCTCCATCGACTCGCGCACGCTGCAGCAGGAGTACGACGCGGTGCTGCTGTCCACGGGCGCGACGACCCCGCGGGACCTGCCGATTCCAGGGCGGGACCTCAAGGGCGTGCACTTTGCCATGGAGTTCTTGACGGCCAACACCAAGAGCCTGCTCGACAGCGAGCACGCCGATGGTGACTACATCTCCGCCAAGGACAAGGACGTCATCGTCATCGGCGGCGGCGATACCGGCACCGACTGCATTGGCACCTCGCTGCGCCACGGCTGCCGGTCCCTGGTGAACTTCGAGCTGTTTCCGAAGCCGCCGCAGGAGCGAGCCGACAACAACCCCTGGCCCACCTGGCCGCGCATTTTCCGCGTGGACTACGGACACGAGGAAGCGAGCCAGCGCGACGGCGATGACCCGCGGGTGTACAGCATCTCCAGCGTCGAGTTCTGCGACAACGGCAACGGCCACATCAAGGCCATCAAGACCGTCAACGTCGAGTTCAAGGACGGCAAGTTCGAGAACGTGCCGGGCTCAGAACAAGAGTGGCCGTGCGATCTGGCGCTACTGGCCCTGGGCTTTCTTGGCCCCGAGCACGAGGTGTCAGAGCCCCTGGATCTGGAGTACGACCCGCGCTCGAACTACGCCGCCGACTACGGCGCTTATCGCACCAACGTCGACAACGTCTTCGCCGCCGGAGACTGCCGCCGTGGGCAATCGCTGGTGGTGCGAGCGATCAACGAAGGGCGCGAAGCGGCCCGGGAGATCGACAAGTACCTCATGGGCAGCAGCCAGCTGCCCTGATTCCGGGACCCGCGCGCTACAGGCCAGGGCGACACCGCTTGCGCGTTCAAGCGCCGCCCTGTGGGCTGATCAGCGGTAACTGCCGTTGGCGCACACCCGTCACAGCAAAGCAGGCGTTGGCAATCGCAGCCGCCGCCGGCGCGAAGGCCGCCTCCGCGGCACCTGAGGGTGCAGCCTCAGAGTCCACGAGCTGAATCGTCAGCTCCGGCACGTCGCTCTGCCGGGGTAGCGTGTAGCGGTCAAAGTTGTCGGTCGCAGCGATCCCCTGCTCCAGCAGGAACGCCTCCTTCAGCGCCATACCGATGCCCCAGATCAGGTTGCCCTCAACCTGGGCGCGAACCTGATCCACGGAGACCATGCGCCCGCAATCATGCACGCACAGTATTCTTGTGACCTTCAAGCCGGCATCGGTCAGCTCGACCTGCGCCGCAATGGCCAGGAAGGTCACACCCTTGTAAGCCGCGGCCGCAACACCAAAGGCTCCATCGAGTGGAGCGAGCATCTGCCGCAGCCGTGAGAGGCAGTGCGCCAGGCGCCCGCTCGGCAGATGCGCCTGACGAAACTCGATGGGGTCCCGGCCAGCAGCCCGCGCGAGCTCATCGATGGCGCACTCCACGGCGAAGGTGTTCGGTGCTGCCCCGAGGCCGCGCCAGGGACCGGTCGGCATGGGCACACGCTCGTCAGCAAATTCGGTAGCGGTGTGCGCCACCTGGTAGGGGATGGCCATGCCGCGCCTGGTGCCAGGATCCGGGACGCGATTCGCCAGCCAATGCAGGTAAGGCGGAACGAACATGGAAGAGGTCAGTACCGGCGCGCCAACCGCCCGATGGTGCCAATAGGCGATACGTCCATCACGATCCAGACCTGCATCGATGCGGGTGGAGAACTGCGGGCCCACATAGTTGTACCGGAACTCTTCTTCCCGCGACCACTGGACCTTCACGGGCACACCGGCGCCCCGGCTCAACCAGGCCGCCTCCACCGATGCCTGACAAAGCACGCGTCCGCCGAAGGCTCCGCCAACACGCTGATTGCGTACGATGACCTGTTCGCGGCGGAGCCCCAGGGCTTTAGACGCAGCGGCCTGCACCATCCAGGGATCCTGGGACCCGGTCCAGATCTCACAGATCTGTCGGCCATCTTGGTCTTTGCGCCAAGACGCCACCCCGCTTCGTGGCTCCATGGCAGCGTGCGCAACCGTTGGAGAGTCGTAGCGCAGGGACAGCCTGGTGACCGCGTCGCGCTCGCCTTCTGCGAGCTCTCCACTGTTCTCGCCGCCGTGGTCGAGCGCTCGTCGCTCGATGAACTCGTCGATATCCAGCGACTGCTGGGTCGCCGCCAGTGCATCTTCGCTGAGGTCATGCCAGCTTGGGGCAAGGGCGGCCAGGCCAAGCGTCGCAGCCATAGGCGTGGTGGCAACGACGCCAATGTCGCGCCCCTGCTCAACCACCGCTTGCACGCCATCGACCGCGGCGGCCGCAGCCCGATCTGCGCTCGCAAGGCGCGCGCCGAGCTGGGGTGGCCGCGCCAGCACGCCAAAGTGCAGGTTGGGCAACTGCACATCACGGCTGTACCGTTCTGCACCGGTCACAATCGCCCGAACGTGCGGATCGTGGCGGCCATGAGCACACCTGTTTACGCGCGTTAGCGCATTTGGCGCTGAGGCATCGCCAAGGCTGAGCAGCACGATCGGCTGATCTCTGGGCAAAGCGACAAGCGTGTCCTCTGCCTGCGTCAGGAGTTCGCGGTAGCGCAGGGGTCGACCACTCTCCGCGACAAAACCAGCAGCCGTGAGTTGAACGCCTGCAGGGGGCACTCCCAAGCGCGCAGCCGCACGTTCCCGAAGCGTTTCCCGCAGGCAAGCCGCGGAGCGCGCGATCAGCTCGAGGTAGTTTTCGACGCTCTGACTACCAACGGTCATCTGGCAGGGCGCCATCAGCGCTGTGTCCTGGTAATGGCAGTGGACGTTGTCTACGGGCACTTGCAACTCTTCCGCGACGATCGCTGCGAAGCTGATCCCAATCCCCTGGCCGAGTTCGGCACGCGGCAGCAGGAACCTGACAGAACCATCCCCGCACAGCTGTACCCAGCTGTAGATATCATCCTCTTGGGATTCCGAGAAGGTCGGCAAGGGTGGCACCAGGGAACAACCGCCGACTCCGATCGCGGTGATCCCGCCAGCGATCCAACCGGAGCGAATGAGAAACGCCCGCCGCGAGCTCCGCAAGCTCATGCCTCGAGTTCCTGCGCCAGTTCGGCGGCGCGCAGTGTGCCTGCACAGATGCGTGTGTAGGTCCCGCAGCGGCACAGGTTGCCATTCATCGCTTGAGCAACTTCCGCTTTCGAAGGGGTCGCGTTTTGAGCCAGGAACGCCGCCGCGGTCATGATCTGCCCGGCCTGGCAGTAACCGCACTGCGGCACGGAACACTCAATCCAGGCCTGCTGCACCGGATGCAGATCGCTCCCATCGCTCAAGCCTTCGATGGTTGTAATCCTGGCATCGCGCAGGGACTGTACCGGGAGCAGACAGGCGCGAGCCGCCGCGCCGTCAACGTGCACGGTACAGGCGCCGCACAGGCCTTTGCCGCAGCCGAATTTGGTGCCTGTCAATCCAAGCCCGTCACGAAGGAGCGTTAGGAGAGACTCTGTTTCCCAGCCCGCAGGCACATCTTGGAGAGAATCATTGATGGAGAGTTTCATGGTTGGGGGATCGCCGCTCTTGCTCGAGGCCCACCACCATGCCAACGCCGCTATGCAAGGGCTTGAAGGATCACGCCAATCGGCGCCCCGGGTTCTCTCATGCCCTCAGGGCGAGGCAGAGACTTCAAGGTATTGTGAAGGCGTCATGTTGAAGCGCAGTTTGAAGTCACGGCTGAAATGCGCCTGATCGGCGAATCCACAAACGTACCCGACCTCGATCAGAGAAGCGCAGCCGCTCGCCATCAGCGCCGCTGAACGCTCAACCCGAACGGTGCGCAACACCTTCTGGAAGGATGCGCCCTCGCGACTCAGCGCACGTTGCAGGCTGCGCGTTGACACGCCCAGGCGCTGCGCCACGGCGGACAATCGCCAGCTGTGGCCCAGATCGTCACTCAGCAGCGTCGTCAGCCGAGCCAGTGTCGACACCGAGGGCGTCTCCGTTGAGACAGCGCGTGAGCGCGGATCGTATCGCTCCCAACACAGTTGCCAGCGTGCCGTATCTGAGGGCAACGGAAAGCCTTCAACGCGTTGATCCCCCTGCATTGCCGGCTCGGTGCCAATCCTCGCGGTGAGGCCGCGAGCGCCGCCACACTGGAGCAGCGCAGTGAGAAGTCCCACGATCAGCAGATCTTCACCGGCCGACGGCGGTCCGCCTCTGAGCGAGTAGTGCTCGAGCACCAGCGCCGACTGGCCTTCCTCAACCACCCGGACCCGATGACTGCCGTGGAAATAGCGCTCCAGACGCTGCCAGCGCGCCAACAGCTCGAAAGGGGACCGCGCCTTGAGCAGGGTCGCGATGATCGGCTCCGCTGTCAGGGCACGAATACCCTGACCGATCCCGAAGACTGCCGCACAGCCCTTCTCGGACAGCGCGAGCGACAGCAAATCGGCCTTCTCGGACCCCTGCGTCTTACCCTGGAACGCTGGGTTCGGACGAGCGTCAACGCCGATATCGCTAAGTTTCTTTACGATCAGGTTGTAGAGTGCGGTGCTCGCAAACTCGTCCATGCGCGATCGTCACGCGGGCCGGGCCCGATCGCCCTACTGTGCCCGAATCGTCTTCTGCACTGCGTCAAGTGGCCGGATCCATGGCTTCACGCGGCCCACTTCCGCAGGCAGCGTTCGAGCGCCCCGCTCCGCGGCCGCGCGGCTGGGGTAGGCCCCGTAGGTCGCCACATACAGCTTCTTGCCATCGACGTTCCGCTCATAGACCGCGAAGTCGGACGGTCGCCGTTGCTTGGCGAGAAAGCCGGTCATGCCTTCCCGGCTGCCGAGGGTGATGAGCTGCACGGTGAAGTGCGTGCCATCACGCGTGAGCAGCCAGTCGCTATCGCGGACGCCGGGGACTAACACCTGTGCCTGTGCCGTCGACTGCGTCGGAGCCGGCGACTTCGACGAGGTCGAAGTCTCAGGTGCTCGCCGTGACGGAGTGGTACGCGGGGTGGGAGACGCAGCTACTTGGGGGTTCCGTGCGGCGGGAGACGTCTTTGCCTGCGCAGTCTGCTCAGCAGCGGCGGGCGCTTGAGTCTTCGATTCAATCGGAGACGCAGTGATTTCCAGCTGCGGCGCGAGCTGTGGCGGGGTTCGGGCCAGCTGCGCCTGCGACGCATCGCCTGTGGCTGACGCGGGCGCGGCGGCGGCCACGGGCGGCTGAGCGCTGACCGCGGGCTCCGCGGCACCGCCGTTCAAGCGCTCCGGCAACGGCTGCGGCATGCTGGCCGCGACCAGATCCGGGTCCGGCTCCGGTCCGCTGTCGATCCAAAGGTACAGCGCGGCAACCACCGCGAGCAGGCCGAGGGTCACGAGCAGGTGCGGCAGCGGGAACGCCCGTGCCGGTGCGGCAAAGCCCGTTTTCGCCGGCTGCGGCTGCTGCGAGAGCATGTCGCTCGCCAGCACATCGATGCGCCCGGGCAGCCCCTCGCTGGCATTGAGCAGCTGCGCGGTCTGCTCTTCAGAGAACGGGGAGCCGGGATAGCCGAGCTGCCGCGCGCGCCAGTCGACGTAAGCCCGCGCATCGGTCTCCGACAGGGGCAAGAGCGTACTTTCGTAGCAGGCAATATCCAGATCGGTGGTCGCCTGATTCACGCGGTCCGGCAAAGTCGAGTCTCCAAACAACAGTACCCGCAGGCGGCAATCGACCGACAGGGACAGCAGCGCCTCCAGGGCACCGCCACTCGCCTGCTGCGCATCATCGACGAGCACGGCGCACAGCCGATCCGCCGCCTGCTGCGTGCCCAGATGTTCCCGCAGGAGCAGGGCCAGCGCTTTCGGATCGGTGTCTTCGCCGCCGTCAACGCCGAGCTGATAAGCCAGCGCGCGATAGAGCAGCGCCGGGCTTTCACAGGTGGCCCCATCGAGCGCCGCGACGGTGGCATTGCTGGTCAGCGCCTGGCGCAGGTGCCGGAACAGGGTCGAGCGGCCGGCCCCTTCAGCGCCGGTGATCAGCAGCGCTCGCCGCGACCACTTGCTCAGGTGCCGCAGCTGGTCGAAAAGGCGCTTGCGCGGGCCTTTCGGAAACAGCTCATCGCTGCCGGAGGCAAACGCTGCCGGGCGACGCGGTGCGGGTGGTCGCATGGCATCCGGCACGATGACCGGGTCGGGGCTGTCTTCGGCTGGCGTCATGTTCAGTTCGGGGCTGTTCACCGGATCCCTCCTGCGTCGACCGGGTCAAGGCCGAAAGCGCGAAGCTGCGTGCTGCCATTTGTCAGGACATCCATCAGCACGGGGGCCGGCACGTCGCTGTGCACGGCCACCTGGCCCAGTCCATGCAGGAGCACGAGGCGCAGTTTGCCGTCTTGAACCTTCTTGTCCAAGCCCATGGTATCGACCATGGCCTGTGGGTCCAACTCCGGTGGCGCGACGGGCAGGCCGAGGCGCTGCAGCAGACGTCCGATGCGCCCGACCGCGGCCGCATCGCACAGCCCAAGGCGCGCTGACAGCATGGCCGCCTGCACCATGCCCAGGGCCACGGCTTCGCCGTGTAGCCAGGTCTGATAGCCGGTCAGCGTCTCAATGGCGTGGCCGAAGGTGTGTCCGAAGTTGAGGATGGCGCGGATGCCGCCTTCGCGCTCATCGGCGGCAACCACCCGCGCCTTGTTCTCGACGCTGCGGCGTACCGCCTGCGCAATGGCGGCCGGTTCCCGATCCGCGAGCGCATCTGCGACACCCTCGAGCCACTCGAAAAACGCTAGGTCATCGATGATGCCGTACTTCACGACCTCCGCGAGCCCGGCCGCGTACTCCCGGGTGGGCAACGAACGCAACACCGCCGCATCGGCGAGGACTGCGCGCGGCTGGTAAAAGGCGCCGATCATGTTCTTGCCGAGGGGATGGTTGACGGCGGTCTTGCCCCCTACAGAGGAATCCACCTGCGCGAGCAGCGTGGTCGGAATCTGCACGAAGTCCACGCCGCGCTGATAGCAGGCGGCGACAAAGCCGGTCATATCGCCGACCACGCCGCCGCCGAGCGCGACGAGGGTGGTCGAGCGGCTATGTCGATGCTCCAGCAGGAATCCCATGATGCTCTCGAATACCGCCAGGGACTTGTGGGCTTCCCCATCCGGCATGGTGAACACATCGATCGCCGCGGGTGCGAGCAATGGCCGCAGCGCGTCGAGGTACAGCGGCGCAACCACGGTGTTGGTAACCACCACCACCTGCCGCTCGCTGAGGTAAGGCCGCAGCAGATCCTCCTGCTCGAGCAGGCCGTCGCCAATGATGACCGGGTAGCTGCGCTCGCCCAGGTCGATCTCGACCTGCTGGGGCACTGCGCTCACGACAGGACCTCGTCTTCCCGCAGGCGCTGCTCGATACGGCGCGCGAGCACCCGCGGGCTGGAGCGGTCGGTCACGAAACAGTAGTAGGCGATCTCGCGATACAGCGGGCCCCGTTCCTGCTGCAGGGCCTGCAGCTTGTCGCGCACGTTGCCGCCCTGCAGCAGCGGCCGTCGGCTGTCGCGGCTGGTGCGCTCAACCAGGCGCTCGATGGGGCTATCGAGAAACACAACAGTACCCCGACCCCCGAGTGCGCAGCGGTTGCGCGGATCCAGCACGGCGCCGCCCCCGGTGGCCAGCACCGTCGCGTCCCAGTGGGTGGCCTCGTCGATGACCGCTGCTTCCCGGGCGCGGAAGCCGGCTTCGCCCTCAACATCAAAGATCCAGCTGATGTCCGCCCCGGCCCGCTCCTCGATGAGCTGATCCGTATCGACGAACTGCCAGCCCAGGGACCCGGCAAGGAGCCGCCCGACGGTCGTCTTGCCCACCGCCATGAGTCCGATCAAAAAAAGCCGGCTGGCTGCCATGAATCCCCGGTCCAGGCGCTAAAGCAGTCGCTTGCGCGTCGAAAACGGGGAGTGTAAACGAAAGAGCGCGGCATAAGCCGCGCTCTTTTACAGGCCGGGCCACGGGCCCCGGCCGGTCTGGCGAACCCGCCCTCAGCGGGTCTTGATCGAGTCCTGCAGAATCCGCGGCGTGATGAAGATCAGAAGCTCCGTCTTGTCATCGCGCTCGGCAGTCCGGCGGAAGATCCGGCCGACGTAGGGCAGGTCACCCAGGAACGGCGTCTTGGTGGTCGACACCGTTTTGTCCGTCTGGAAGATACCGCCCAGGACGACGGTCTGACCGTTATCGACCAGCACTTCCGTCTCCACCTCGTTGGTGTTGATGGCGGGGATGCCGTCGACGGAGAACTGGCCAACGGTGTCCTGCTTCACGTTGAGCTGCATGATGATCCGATTATCCGGCGTGATCTGCGGCGTCACCTCGAGCTTCAGAACCGCGTCCTTGAAGGCCGTTGAGGTGGCACCACTGCTGGTGTTCTCCTGGAAGGGAATCTCCACCCCGGACTCGATCATCGCCGTGCTCTTGTCGCTGGTGATGACCTTCGGTCGGGCGACGACCTCGGCATGACCATCGGTCTGCAGGGCAGACAGCTCCAGGTCGAGCAGGTAGCCGCCGCCGGTAAAGCCGACACCGAAGCTCGTCGCGCCCGCCTGCTGCACGCCCAGGTCCACCACCAGGTCACCGGGAGAGGTAATCTCGCCATCACCTTCGACGATGATGTCCTGCAGTTCACCCAGGGTATCCAGCGAACCGCCGTACTTCAGGGTCTGCGCGCCATTGCTCTTGATGGCACCGCCACCCCAGCGTACGCCGAGCTGCTTGGAGTAGTTGGCGTTCGCCGACACAATCCGAGACTCGATGAGCACCTGCGGTACCGGCACGTCCAGGCGAGCGATGATCTGCCGGAAGTCCTCCAGCCGATCCGCCGTATCCGTCAGGATGATGGAGTTGGTGCGCTCGTCCACGATCACGCTGCCGCGCTCGCTGAGCAGCGACTGGTTGCCACTCTCGGCCTGGTTAAAGAGCTCGAAGAGCTCCGTGGCGCTGGCGTAGCTGACCTGGATGAACTCGGTGCGCACCGGCGCAAGCTCAGAGATCTGCTTCTGATTCTCGAGCTCGAGCTTCTCCCGCGCGGCAATCTCCGCCGCCGGAGCGACCAGCAGCACGTTGCCGGTCTGACGCTGATCCAGGCCCTTGGTCTTGAGAATCAGCTCGAGCGCCTGGTCCCAGGGCACATTCTTGAGGCGCAGGGTGATCCGGCCGGTCACCGTATCGCTGGCCACCAGGTTGAGATCGGTGAAGTCTGCGATCAGCTGCAGCACGGAGCGGACCTCGATGTCCTGGAAGTTCAGAGACAACTTCTCGCCGGAGTACTTGAACAGATCATCGCGCTCGTTGATCTCTGCCTGCGTCAGCGGCGTGATGTCCACCGACATGGTGTTGTCCGCCTGGTAGGCGAGGTAGTCATAGTTGCCGGTGGCGTTGATGGTGATGATCGTGTGGTCGCCCTGCTGGACGGCATCAACGATCTGTACCGGCGTGGCGAAATCCGTCACGTCGAGCCGGCGCCGCAGGGCCTCCGGCAGCGAGGTGTTGCGAACCTCAACCTGAATGCTGTTGCCCTGGCTGGTCACGTCCACCGGCGCCTTGGGATTGGACAGGTTGATGAGTACCCGACCCTCGCCATTCTCGCCGCGACGGAAATCGATCTCGGCGATCTGTGAGCCGGCAAAGCGATCGCGCACCTGAGCGCTGCGCTCCGCCTCGGTCATGCCGGGGGCGGCCGCGGTCTCGGTACCGGTGGCACCCACCAGCATGACCAGCGTGTTTCCTTCAACGCGGGTCTCGTAGCCCACTAAAGTGGTCAGATTGACGATGGCCCGGGTCCGGTCCTTGGTGCTGACGATCGACACCCGACGGGCGTTACCGATCCCCAGGGGGTGATGCTTCTTGCCCAGGGTGCTGACGACACCCGGCATGTCCAGCACGATGCGCGCCGGCTGCTCGATCGTGTAGCCCTCGGCGTCATCCGGCGGCGAGTCGAACTCGAAACGGATCTCCGTCTTATCGCCTGGCAATGACGAGAAGCTGACGTCTTCCATCACCGCAGCCCAGGCTGAGGTGACCGGAGCCAGGACCAACAGCAGCGCTGCCATCCATCCTGCAGCGCCCCGCACACCGCCCGCGGCGCGCATGATTTGCATACCCATGAATCTCATCCTCTACTCCAGCCCCGCACTCGCCAGCGCGACAGTCCGTGCCCTTTCCACCCAACCGCCGGTGCCGTCGGGTACGATTTCGATCAGCTCAATGCTGCCTTCTTCAATGATCTGGATCTTTCCGTGATCCGTACCGATATAGTCACCGCGCTGTACACGGTGAACGCCGCCTTCGCCGTCGCGCACCAGCGCGAACAGCTTGCTGCCCTGCTCAAGGGTGCCCACCATCGCGAGTTGGCCAATGGTGAACTGCTCCAGAAACTGTTTGACCCGATTGCTGTCGGGACGCACCTGCGGGCCACCACTTTTGCGGGCGACCTTGCGTACCACGACGGGTGGCTCGAAGGGGCTGCGCATCGCGCTCGCCTGATAGGCAAATGGCGGCACCTGCTCGAACGGCGGTAGCGGGTCGATGCGACCCTTGGGCCGGCTTTTTACTTCATCCATGAAGGCTCGCAGATCACTCTGATCCGCACCGCCACCGCAGCCCGTAAGCGCTGCGGTCACGGCGAGAGCCAGGAAGAGACGCACAGGTCGCATCAACCTTCCTCCTCGTCCAGATAACGGTAAGTCTTGGCTTCGATCTCCATCACCAGGCGTGGCCCGGCAGGCACGACCTCAAAGTCATGCAGCGTCACGATGCGCGACAGGTTGGCCACGCCGCTCACAAAAGAGCCGAGCTTGTGGTAATCGCCTTCGACCTTGATCTTAATCGGCAGCTCAACGTAGAACTCCGTGCGCCGCTCCGCTTCCAGATCGATACTCTCGATCTTCAGCTCGTTATCGAGCGCCGTGCGCGTGATGTCTTCGAGCAGCCCCGGCACTTCCGTGTCCTTGGGAAGCTGCTTGAGCAGTGCACCGAAGGTCGCTTCCATCTCGGTCTTCTGCTGCAGATAGGCGTCGAGGTTGGCGGCCCGGAAGCTCTTGTCCTCGAACTCTTCGCGGAGCGAGATCTCTTTCTTCTGAACCCGCTCGAGGCTTTCCTGCTTGCCGGTCAGGTAGGCGTAGTAGCCGCCACCGATGACCAGCGCGGCCACCAGCACCATGGTGATGATCTTGATGGGCCCCGGCCAGTCCCCGATGTTGTTGACATCGAGATCAGACAGGTCGAAGTCTTTGAGCTGGTCGAGTGAATCCTGCAATGCCATGTGCCTAACCCTCCGGCTCGTCTTCGCGCACGTTCGGATTGACCTGAACAAAGCTGAGCTCGAAGGTGCTCGCCTGCGCGCCGTAATCGGGGTTGTTGGGATCTTCCTTGATCGTCTTCAGATTCGGCCGCGCGAACCAGTCGCTGGCATCGATGTTGCGCATGAGCGACGAGATCCGGTTGTTGGACTCGGCCACGCCGTTCACCGCCAGATCGGTGCCCTTCATTTCCAGAGACTCGTAGTGCACGCCGCTCGACAGGGAGCGCACCATCTCATCGAAGATCCGCACGATCACCGGCCGGTTGCCCTGCAGGTCCTGAATGACCCGCATGCGTGACAGCAGCTCTTCGCGCTGTTTCGCAAGGTCTGCGATCTGGGCAATCTTGGTATCGAGCTCATCGATCTCCGTCTGCAGGGTCTTGTTCCGGGCAACCTGATCTTCGTTGGCGCCGTCGAGCTGCATGCCCCACAGGAACACCGCCAGCCCCGCGGCTGCGAGCACCAGGAACAGGTTCAGCAGAAACTCGTTCTTCTTGCGCTCGCGCTCCCATTCGCGCCAGGGCAGTAGGTTGATTCTTGCCATCAGTCGAAGCTCCTCATGGCCAGACCGCAGGCGATCATCAGCGCCGGCGCGTCGTTGCTTAAGGAGCCCGCATCCACCTTGCCGGCCAGCGCCATATCGACGAAGGGATTGGCAATGATGGTCGGCGTACCGAGCTTGGCCTCGATCATGTCGGCCAGGCCATCGATGGATGCGGTGCCGCCGGCGAGAACGATGTAGTCCACATCGTCATACTGGCTGGACGAGAAAAAGAACTGCAGCGATCGAGTCACCTGCTGCAGCACGGCCTCTTTGAAAGGATGCAGTACCTCTTCCTCGTAATCGTCGGGCAGACCGCCCTGTTTCTTCGCGAGCCCGGCTTCTTCGAAGCTCAAGCTGTAGCGGCGCTGGATCTCTTCTGTGAGCTGCTTGCCCCCAAAGAGCTGTTCCCGCGTGTAGATCGATTTGTCGTCGGCGAGGACCGACAGGGTCGTCATGGTGGCGCCGATGTCGATGATCGCGACCACCAGATCTTCCGGGTTGCCGGCGAGCTGCGGCTTGACCAGATCGAAGGCGCGCTTCATGGAGTGCGCCTCGATGTCGACGACCGCTGCTTTCAGGCCACCGAGCTCCAGGGAGGCCTCGCGCATCTCGACGTTCTCCTTGCGGCAGGCCGCCAGCAGAACCTCCACCTGATCCGGATTGCGTTCCGACAGGCCCTGGATCTCGAAATCGATGGCGACCTCGTCCAGCGGGTAGGGGATGTACTGATCCGCCTCGACCGTGATCTGGTTTTCCATCTCGGAGTCGTTGAGCTGGGCGTCCATCTCGATGGTCTTGGTGATCACCGCCGAGCCGGCGACGGCCACCGCGGCACGCCGGGCACCCGCCTTCGAGCGGGACAGGACCCGCTTGATGGCTTCACCGACGCCTTCCACGTCGGCAATGTTCTTCTCGACCACTGCGTTCGGCGGCAAAGGCTCGACGCCGTAGCTCTCGACCCGGTAGCGACCACCGGTATTCGTGAGCTCCAGCAGCTTCACCGACGTCGAGCTGATATCCAGCCCGAGCATCTGGTTGTTCTTACTTTTGAAAAGACCGAACACGATAGTTCTATCCCTGCTTTCGTTCCTTCTCGGCGGTGCCTGGGCCCAATCCCTGAGCAGACCGCCCCCTTCAAGGCGCTGTTGGGCGTGATTTGTAACAAAGAAGCGAGCGGGGTTTCGATAACCCGTTCTAGAGAATGGCAGCTCACTGAAATTCCGGTGTCGGTGACCGCTACCTGTGCTGATCGTCACAGTTTTCCTGGCCCTGGGGAGGCCCGCTTGCTGTCCCTGTCGCTCCTGTTCCGTGTCTGCGGCGCGCTGCTGAAAATGACGCCATTTGCGCTGCTGCGATCGATCTGCCGTCTTGGCACGACGAAAAGGGTGTTGCTGCAAACGCCGCAGCATTTAATAACAGGCGTTTTGGACCGGCAATTGCCACTCGTCAGCCTCTTGCTACCGCACGTGAGGTTTTCCGCCCGGGCACGCTCACGTACTATCGCCGCCCAGCCCGTTAAGGACGTACGCCGCCATGGCGTCGACTCGCGCAAAAATCTTGCTAAACCTGCTGTGGCTGGGCTTCGCGCTGCTCAGCGGCCTCGCGCTCTCTCTCGCAGGAATCTATCTGTACCTGGATCCGCAGATTCCGGACGCGGAGAGCTACCGCTCCGTCAAGCTCGAGACGCCACTGCGCATCTACACGGCGGATGGTGCCCTGATGGCCGAGTACGGGGAGCGACGGGTCATTCCCGTGGCACTTGCAGAGGTGCCGCAGCACTTCGTCGACGCGCTCCTCGACACGGAAGACAAGCGCTTTTACGAGCACAGCGGCATCGACTACATCTCCCTAGCGAACGACACGCTGGCCCTGCTGCTCAACCGGGAAATCACATCCGGAGCCAGCACGATCACCATGCAGGTGTCCCGCAACATTTCCTTCTCCCTGGAGCAAACGTTCCTGCGCAAGTTCAAGGAGATGCTGCTGGCGCTGAAGATCGAGCGCGCCCTGACGAAGGACGAGATTCTCGAGCTTTACATCAACGCTGTGCCGTTCGGCAAACGCGCCTATGGCGCGCAGGCAGCCGCCTACACCTACTATGACCAGCCACTCACAGAGCTGAGCCTGGCGCAGCTGGCCATGCTCGCCGGCATTCCCCAGGCGCCCTCTGCCGGCAATCCGATCAATGGCCCGGAACGCGCTCTGGCCCGACGCAATCTCGTGCTGTCGCGCATGCTCGAGCAAGGCTCGATCAGCACGGAGCAATATCAAACGGCACGGTCGGAACCGATCAGCGCCCGGGTCTATGAGCGGCAGCTCGAAGCGCCCGCAGCGTTCGCCGCCGAATCGGTTCGGCAGCTGCTGAATGACTATGATGACCTCTACACCGGGGGCTACAGCGTCTACACAACCATTCGCAGCGACAAGCAGGTCGCGGCAACGCGCGCACTGCGGGACGGGTTGGAAGCCTACGATCGCAAGCACGGTTATCGTGGCCCCGAAGCGCAGCTCGGCGACGACAGCGAAACCTACGAGGCACAGCTGCGCAAGACGCCGATCTACGGCGAGCTGCAGCCTGCGATCGTGACCGCCATCGGAGATGACCGAATCGCCGTCCTGGCCACTGATGGCACGACGCGTCCGGTCCTCTTCGACACCATGACCTGGGCGCGCCCCTACGAGTCCGTCAACGTTCGCGGGCCGGTACCGAAGGGCCCTGGCGATGTGGTGGCAGTCGGCGACCTGATCCGCATCAAGGCCATGGCGGTTCCGGCGGAGGCCGAGGCTGCAGCGCCCGAGGCCGCCGAAGACGCGGAAACCGCCGAGGCGATCAGCTGGCAGTTCAGCCAGGTGCCCGACGCCCAGGGCGCTCTGGTGTCGCTGGACCCCAATACCGGCGCCATCGTGGCCGTGGAAGGCGGCTATGACTTTGCGCTGAGCCAGTTCAATCATGCGCTGCAGGCGACCCGGCAACCGGGATCCGGTTTCAAGCCATTCGTCTACTCAGCTGCGCTGGCAAGCGGCGTCACGCCAGCCAGCATCTTTCTGGATGCGCCCCTGGTTTTCGAAGACGATGCGCTGGAAACCGAGTATCGCCCGGACAACGATAATCGTCGCTACAACGGCCCGACCCGTTTGCGCGAAGCGCTGTATCGATCCATCAATCTCGTGTCCATGCGCGTGATGCTGAAAGTCGGTGCGGGCTCGGTGCTGCGCCATGCGAAGCACTTCGGGTTCGATACGGAGCGCTTTCCGCGGGATACCCAGCTGGCGATCGGCGGCGGCACCATGGCCGTCACGCCGTTAGCTATGGCAGAAGCCTTCGGCGTGTTCGCCAACGGCGGCTTCGAGATCCAGCCCTATCTGATCGAGCGCGTCGAAAATCTCGATGGCGAGATTCTGCAGCAGAGCGACCCGATCACCGTATGCTTCGACTGCGAAATGCTCGCGGCGCTAGCAGAGGACGAAGCGTCTGAGGACGGCGCTCTAGCTGCCGAGGCAGGCGCATCCGACAACACCGCGCCCGCCCCGGCAGATGAGGTCGCCGCGCAAGAGGCCATCGGCGGCGACATCGACTTTGCTGACCTCTCAGCGACAGAGGCAGAGACCGACGCGGCCACAGAAAGCGTACCCGAGGAAACGCAACCCCGCTATGCCGAGCGTGTGCTGGATGAGCGCAATGCCTTCGTTATGACGCAGATGCTCCGCGACGTCATTACGCGCGGTACCGGGCGCCGGGCACGGGTGCTGGAACGCGGCGACCTGGCCGGCAAAACGGGCACGACCAACGACGGTACAGACACCTGGTTCAACGGCTTTACTGCAGACAACGTCACCAGTGTCTGGGTCGGCTTCAGCAACTACGATCCGCTCGGCGCCCGAGCCTATGGCGGCAACACGGCCCTGCCGATCTGGATCGACTACATGCGCGTGGCGTTAAACGATCTGCCCGCCCGCTATCATCCGCAGCCCGCTGGTGTGGTCGTGATGCGTATCGATCCGGAAACCGGGGAAGCGGTTGCGCCCGCACAGCAGGACAGCATCTTCGAGTACTTCTTTGCGGAAACCGCGCCGAAGCTGCGCCCCTCTACCCGACTGCCCAGCACGGCTCGGGAAGAAGAGGCGTTGGAAGCCGTGGAGCTGTTCTAGCTCAGGCGCAAAACAACGAACTCTTCAGTGCTAGCTTTCGGAGGAGCGGCTGGGACAGTAGAAGTCATAGTTGTAAGTCAGCTTACCGCCTCTAAATTTATAGAGGGAATGCCCCGCTAGTTCTTTGCCTGGACCTTTCCATACCCACCGTGCCCAACCGACTTCATCGGTAGCCGCCATTTCGACCACTTCAAAGTACTGTTCGCTATTTGAAAGCTTTTTTGTGACTTCAGCCATCATCGTTGCGATTGCGGCTTTTCCTTCGAATCGCCCGGTCACGCAGTCTTCAAAAACAGCGTCTTCAGCAAACAGCTCTGTCAGCTTGGTATAGTCCCGATCATTCTGGATGCTCCAGAATTTTTCGACTAACTGCCGGCTCATTTTCGCGATCTCTCTTTCAAGCAATCGCCGCCACGATACAGGCTATGCGGTAGTTGTCCATGGGACACAACAGACCGTATGTCTGCTTCTGGCGCGTAGCAGCCAATCGTTGCTTGAGTGATGTGATCCAGAGCGGACGCTCGACATCCATAAGGCTGTCCTAGCCCCTGGGTGTCGGCATCTAGCAACTCTTTCGGATCGGGTATATCTTCGTGCGTCGAAACGAGGATGGGGATCTATGAGAAAGACACTGTTTGCGGCCTTGTTCGCACTTCTCACGCCACTATCCGCCCTGGCAGAGACGACCGACATTGGGAGTATTGTTTTCCCGACCTCCACCCAGTCTGAAAAGGCGCAGACGCACTTTCTGCGCGGCGCCACTATTCTTCACAGTTTCGGATGGAAACAAGCAATCGAGTCCTTTCAGCAGGCGCAAGCAGCTGATCCGGATTTCGCCATGGCGTATTGGGGCGAATCGCTGTGCTACAACCACCCCCTGTTTCCGGAGATGGATGGTGAAACGCCGCGCCAAGTGCTAAGCAAACTCGGCTCCACGCTCGAGGCCCGATTGGCTAAAGCACCAACGGTTAGGGAAAAAGGGTTCCTTCGCGCAGTAGATGCCCTTTTCTTTGGAGGCGGCGAAATACAGACCAGGCGCAAAGCCTACATGCAGGTCATGCGCGAACTTCACGATGCCTTTCCGGACGATGCAGAAGTGTCTGCATTCTACGCCCTGTCACTGATCAGCGCCGGCGGCCCTGTTGGCAAAGACGGCGAGAGGGAGCGAATTTTGGCAGGGTCCATCGGTTTGCGCTTGCTCGAAGACAATCCTAAACATCCGGGCGCGGCGCACTACACCATCCATGCCTTCGATGATCCTATTCATGCGATTTTAGCGCTTCCTGCTGCAAACCAGTTTGCAGGGATCGCTCCAGCTGTCTCTCATGCGCGGCACATGCCGTCGCACATCTTTATCCAGCTCGGCATGTGGCAACGCGTATCAGACTCCAACCAGTTCGCCTACGACGCGGCGGTAGAGCTATTCGAACCGGGCGACAGTGCGGGCGATATGGTGCACTCCCTGGACTGGGGTCAGTATGGAGATCTGCAGGTGGGTGACTACGAGCGCGCCCGAGTCTGGATTGGACGGATGGAAGGGATCGCTGCGAGGGTAGAAGGACAGACGCGGGTCCCTGCCACCTTACAGCGTGTTCGCGCTCGGTACGTACTGGAAACCGGCGACTGGCAAACACTACCGGTCACGGACAGCAGCGCAGCGGATCAGCTTTACGCTACCGGCATCAGCGCCGTTGAACTTGGAGACTTGGCACTGGCGCGTCAGGCGTCACTCGCGCTGGCGACGAAGGCCCAAACCATCGCCGACCGGGGCGCCGGATATCAGCATCAAGCGTCGCAACACGAGATCATGGACAAGCAGCTGAAAGGCGCCATCTTGATTGCTGAAGGGAAATCGGAGCAAGGTCACGAGATGTTGCGTGCCAGCACGCTGATCGCGCAGCAGCTGCCATTGCCGCGAGGTGCCCCGATACCCCTCAAGCCTGCCCATGAGTTCTACGGTGAAGCTTTGCTCGCAGCCGGCAAACCTGATGGTGCTATTGCAGCGTTCGACGCATCGCTGCGGCGTATGCCCAATCGGCCGAGGTCACTCCTCGGACTCGCAAGGGCAAGTGTCGCCCTCGGCAATGTGAATGATGCCCGCGAGCACTATGAAAGTGTTGCAGGAATCTGGAAGGACCGGAACGTTCCCGAGTTGAAGGAAGTCGAGGAATATCTGACAGCGCACAAGCCTGGATCAGAGTGAGCGAAAGGAGCCAGCAGGCCGACGTCACCGTCTGATCGGCGGATTCGATTCGAGGCGGCAGTCGCTAGAAGGAACATCTGTGGTTCCGGCATTCTCCATACTCGCAAATCCAAGCGCGAGAACGAACGGAAATCGCGCCGCGAGCGCCAAGCTCGCGCAATCACCCGCCTATTGAACCGTCTTGATGAAGTCGCCAGCGCGAGGCTCACCGCGCGGATGATGG
Source organism: Pseudomonadota bacterium (assembly GCA_038749065.1). Classification (GTDB taxonomy): domain Bacteria; phylum Pseudomonadota; class Gammaproteobacteria; order Pseudomonadales; family Azotimanducaceae; genus CALHVX01. The sequence goes on from JBCDIK010000001.1 coordinate 71,441, forward strand.
CCGTTGATGGTCCGCAGGGTCTCCTCGGGGTAGCTCTTAACAGAGCTGCGCGTGGCGAGCGCCTTGTAGGTCATCCCGGGTGCAGCCTCGATCACTCGCACGCGCTGGGCGTTGGCGACCTGCAGATCTGCGGCCGTCATGCTGCGGAAGGAGGCGAGCGTTTCGACAAAGTCCTTCTCGAACTGCTCGACGGTCCCCTGCTCGCCAACTTCGCCCTGGAACACGTAGACGCTGTCGCTCTTGTAGATCACCGCGATCTTGCGCGCGCGGGGCGTGTCGCCGATGACCTTGATATTGCCCACATAGGCCGGATAGCCGTCGATCATGATGGCTTCGCCATCTTCCACATCGTCACGCTGCAGCGTCTTGGTGATGTACTCCTCCGGCGTCTGCTCCTGGGCCGGCAGCGACTGGCGCTGCATGCCGATGCTGGCCTCGTCGGTGCCACCGGGCGCCCGCCCGAGAATCTCGGCCGTCGTGTTGGTCACATCCCAACCTTCCGGGAAGCGCACCACCACTCGGAGTGCGCCGTGATAGTAGACCCCGTCTTTGATGAGGCCCGTCGCGGCTTCATCGCCAAACACCAGCCCGTCCATGAGCGTCCAGAAGTCCCCCACCGGCTCGGCCAGCTCTTCCGGGGACAGGTGCTGCACGCTCTGCACCAGTTCATGCAGGCGTTTATCGTTCTTCGGGTGGGACGCAAACAGGCCGTGGTAGACCGGCGGCCGGTTACTGATCTGCTTCATGAACAGCTCATGATCTTTGAGCGCCTGAATCCCGTCGATCATGGCCAGCGGGCTGTAGCCGGCCTTGGCCAGAAACATGGCACCGTACTGGTCTGCCTCCAGCTCCGCCTCCCGCCCATAGCCGGACTGCAGCGTTGCCGCGATGCTGTTGGTCAGATCCCACATGGTCCCGGTACCGGTCGCCAGCGCCGCCAGGAAGCCGCCGATCTGGCTGATGCGCCGGTTGCGCTGCCGCTCGTAACCATGGCGCGCCAGCACGTGGCCGATCTCGTGGCCGATGACGCCGGCCAGCTCATCTTCACTGCGCAGGTAGGGCAGGAGGCCGCGATGCACGAAGATGAACCCGTCCGGGTAGGCGACGGCGTTGGGAATGGAGTTGTCGATGACCGCGAAGGTGAAGCCCGACGTATCGTGTCCGTCGGCCTTGAGCAGTCGCTCGCCGATGGCCGTCACATATTCCTGCCAGGCTTCGTCCGGGTACAGGCCGCCCTTCTCTCGATACTCGTGATAGACCTTGGCTCCCGGGCCCGCCGCCTGGCTCACCGGCGCAACCAGTAGGACGAGCGCGCCGAACAGGCCGGCAAGGACGACCGCGCGGACACCGCGTTGGGAGAAAAACTGGGCTGTGTCAGGCATCTACAGGCTCCCGGAAACTGACCAGGCTGCAGAATTAGACCGCATCAGCCGTGAAGGTTCACCTCTGTGTTTCCCCGTGGCACCGGCTGACGCAAGCGCTTGAGCGAACGAAAGTCCGAGCCGCGGGCCGAAGCCCACCAACCCACGAGCGCAAGCTCGCACCGGCACCCGAGCGAACGCAAGTTCGCGCCGCGAGCGAAAGCTCGCGCGCTCGCGCGTTAGCTCGCTTCAGCCGCTTTCACGCCCCGATTACCGAAGCGCTTGCGGAACCGCTCGACCCGGCCTCCGGAATCGAGGATCTTCTGCTTGCCCGTGTAGAACGGGTGGCAGGCGGAGCACACGTCCAGCTGGAAATCTTCGCCCAGGGTAGAGCGGGTTTCGATCACGTTGCCACAGCTGCAGGACGCTTTGACAAGGCTGTAGAGCGGGTGAATATCAGCTTTCATGGTGAGCTCCTGGCACCGAGCGGCTCAAGGCGTCCGTCGGCAGGATGAATTTAGGGCGGCGGAGTCTATCAGAGTCGGTAAAGTGCGCAACCAACCCGATACACCGCCCCGCGACGGGGTTGACTGACCGCAATTGATCCGGATCTGCAGTGTCTTCCATCCCTGATGCCGCGCCACCGCCCCCAAGTGCAACGCCTTACCCGGCGGTGCGCCTGGCGTTGCCGTTGCCCCTGCATCAGCAATTCGACTACGCGCTCCCCGCGGGCGCTGCGCCGCCGCTGCCAGGCGCTCGGGTCAAGGTGCGCTTCGGGCGCCAGCAACTGGTCGGGATCTGCACCGACCCGGCGCCTGCGGACCCGCACGAGCGGCTGCGCCCGCTGACCGCCGTGATCGACGCCACGCCGGCCCTGGATCCGGAGCAGCTCGCGCTCGGTCACTGGCTGAGCGAGTACTACCACCATCCCCTGGGCGAAGTTCTCAGTCTGCTGCTACCGCCCGCAGCGCGGCGCGGCGCCTCGCTGGCGCCCGCAACCGTCACTGGCTATCGGTTGCTGGGATCACCGGGAGACCTGACCCGGGCGCCAAAGCAGGCCGCGCTGGCCGCGCGTCTCGTGGCGGGCCCGGCGCCCCGGGCGACGTTGCTGACAGAAGGCCACAGCGCCGCGACCATTCGCGCGCTGAGTCAGAAGGGGCATCTGGAAACGATCGAGCTCGATCCGGGGCCAGCCCCCACTGCGGTCGCGACCCAGGCACCTCTGACCCCGAGGCCGGAGCAGGCGGAGGCCATCGAGGCGATCTGCGACAGCTTCGGTCGCTTCGCGCCCTTTCTGCTGGAAGGCATCACGGGTAGCGGCAAAACCGAGGTCTACCTGCAGTGCATGGCGCGGGTGCTGATGCGCGGCGAGCAGGTCCTGGTGCTGGTGCCGGAAATCGCCCTGACCCCTCAGACCCGGGCCCGCTTCGAAGCGCGCTTCGGCACCGCGGCCGCCCTGCACAGCCAGGTCAGCGACGGAGAGCGTCTGGACCTGTGGCGCGGCTGCCGCGACGGCACCGTGTCGGTCCTGATCGGGACCCGCTCCGCCAGCCTCACCCCGTTCGCCAGGCTCGGGCTTATCATCGTCGACGAAGAGCATGACGGCTCCTACAAGCAAACCGAGGGCCTGCGCTATTCCGCCCGGGATCTGGCGGTTAAGCGAGCCGCGGACCTGCGCATCCCGCTCGTGCTCGGGAGCGCTACGCCAGCACTGGAATCGATCGCCAACGCCCGCGCCGGACGCTATCGCCACCTCATCCTGCGCGAGCGCGCTGGCGGCGCCGCAGAGCCGCAGGTGCGTCTGCTGGACATCCGCGGCCAGAGCCTCGAGGACGGCATCAGCATGGACCTGCGCCGCGCCATCGGCGCGCATCTGGACGCAGGTGCGCAGGTCCTGGTGTTCCTGAACCGGCGCGGCTACGCGCCGAGCCTGATCTGCGGTGCATGCGGCCACGTCGCGACCTGCGCCGCCTGTGATCAGCCGATGACCTACCACCGCCAGGGGCAGCCCTCCGGAGACGTGCGCGGCCAGCTGCGCTGCCACCACTGTGGGGCCCGGGCCACCACCGACGGCAGCTGCGAGGCCTGCGCGGCCCAGGCGCTGGTGCCCGTGGGCGTGGGCACCCAACGCTCCGAGGAAGCCCTGAAGCGGTGGTTTCCGCAGGTCCCCTGCTACCGCATCGATCGGGATACCGCGCGCAGCAAGGCCAGACTGCAGGCGCATTTCGAGGCGATCGCGAGCGGCGCACCAGCCCTGCTCATCGGCACGCAGATTCTGGCCAAAGGCCACCACTTCCCGAACGTGACCCTGGTGGCCATGCTCGGCGTGGATGGGGGGTTAGCCGCCGCGGACTACCGGGCCCCGGAACGGACCGCGCAGCTGATCGTGCAGGTGGCCGGTCGTGCCGGCCGCGCCGAGCGACCCGGCGAGGTCTGGATTCAGACCCTGCAGCCCGAAAACCCGTTGCTGACCGGCCTGCTGCGCGAGGGCTATCCGGGCTTTGCCAGCCGGGAACTCGAGCGCCGGCGAGAAGCGGGGCTGCCCCCCGCAGCGCTCATGGCACTGCTGCGCGCTGACAGCCCCGAAGCCACCGCCCCAGGCGCCTTTCTGACCCGGCTACGCGATGGCCTGCGACGGGCCCATGCCGAGCGCGGGGCCGGCGCGGCGATCGAGCTGCTCGGGCCGGTACCGGCGCCGATGCAGCGCCTCGGCGGACGTCACCGGTTCCAGCTGCTTCTCCTGGCCAGCGAGCGGGCCCTGCTGCACCGGGCGCTGCGCTGGGTCAGCCGCCACGGGCACGATATCCGCACGCCCGGTCACCTGCGCTGGAGCATCGATGTCGACCCGCTTGACTGTGTCTAGCGACCGATCTGGAAAGCCTGCTGTCGCCTTCGCGCCCGTCGAAATTCACGAGCCCAGGCCCTAGACTGCGCCCATGCCGCAGGACCATGCCAAACGCCGCCCCGCAGCCCGCAAGACCCGTCGGGCGCGCTCGAACGCGCGCGACAACGCGCGCGACAAGAAGTCACCGCAGCGCTACTTCCACGGCCCCAGCTTCAGCGGCGGCATCGTGCTCGGTGCGCTACTGGTCATCACCACCGCGTACTTGCCGGAACTGCTGCCACGCGTGAGCGCCCTGGCGCAGGCGGAACCAGCAGGTCCCGCCATTGAGACGACAACAGCGCGGCCGCCGGGCGCGCAGCAGGGGACCGCGGGCAGCGCGCCACAGCTTCGCTTCGAGTATCCGGACCTGCTCAAGCGCTTTGCCGTGCCCAGCGACCCAGGCCCCTACGAGCAGCCCCTGCGCAAGGACACGGAGGCCGAGCCCCGGCGCATCCTGTTGCAGGCCGCCTCCTTTCGCACCCAGGCCGAAGCGAATCAGGCCCGGGCGACGATCCTGCTCCTGAACCTGCCGGCCACGACGCGCCCGGTGTGGGTCCGCGACGAACAGTGGTTCCGGGTCACCGTCGGGCCGTTCCCGACCGAGGTGCAGGCCCAGCGCGCCATGACGGCCCTGCGGGAGCAGGCGTTCGCCCCCTTGTGGTTCGAAGGCAAGGCCACCTGAACGCCGCTGCGCGCGCAGTCGGCCACAGCATCGGAACAGCTATGCAAACACTCCACGGTACGACTGTGATCTGCGCGCGCCGCGAGGGCGCGGTCGCGATGGGCGGCGATGGCCAGCTCACGCAGGGCAACGCCATCCTGAAAGGCAATGGCCGCAAGGTCCGCTGGCTGGGGGACGGCAAAGTGCTCGCTGGCTTTGCCGGCGGCACCGCCGATGCCTTTACCCTGTTCGAACGCTTCGAAGCCGCGCTGGCGAGAACCTCCGGCCAGCTCACCCGAGCCGCGGTGGAGCTGGCAAAGGACTGGCGCTCCGAGCGCGCCCTGCGGCGGCTGGAGGCCCTCCTGCTGGTGGCAGACCGGGAGGTGACCCTCATGGTGTCCGGCACCGGTGATGTCATTGAGCCAGAGGCCGGCGTGCTCGCGATCGGCTCCGGCGGCCCCTACGCGCAGGCTGCCGCCCGGGCGTTGATGGAGAACACTGCGCTCTCGGCACACGACGTTGTCGCGAAATCCCTCACCATCGCGGCGGACACCTGCATCTATACCAATCATCACCACACGATCGAGGTGCTCGAAGGCTCATGAGCGTCATGACTCCCCGGGAAATCGTCAGCGAGCTCGACAAGCACATCATCGGCCAGGATGCCGCCAAACGCGCCGTCGCCATTGCGCTACGCAACCGCTGGCGCCGCATGCAGCTGGACGAGACCATGCGCCGTGAGATCTCGCCCAAGAACATCCTCATGATCGGCCCCACGGGGGTCGGCAAGACCGAGATCGCGCGCCGGCTGGCACGGCTGGCCGATGCGCCGTTCCTGAAGGTCGAAGCCACCAAGTTCACCGAGGTCGGCTACGTGGGCCGCGACGTGGAGTCGATCGTGCGCGATCTGGTCGAGGTTGCGGCCAATCAGCTGCGCCAGCGCGAGCTGAAAGATCGGCAGGCCCAGGCCGAGGACGCGGCCGAGGAGCGTATCCTCGACGCCCTGCTGCCACCCGCACGCAGTGCCGGCTTCAGCAGCGACGGCGACGGGGACCGAGACTCGAGCACGCGACAGCTGTTTCGCAAGAAGCTGCGCGAGGGAGAACTCGACGACAAAGAGATCGAGCTGGAGCTCAAGCAGGCACCACTGGGCGTGGAGATCATGACGCCGCCGGGTATGGAGGAGATGACCAGCCAGCTCCAGGAGATGTTCAGCAACCTCGGCGGCGGTCGCAGCAGCAGCCGGCGCCTAACCGTCGCCGAAGCGCTACGCCGGGTGCGCGACGAAGAGGCGGCCAAGCTGATCAACGAGGATGCGATCAAAAGTCGCGCGGTCACCGCCGTGGAGCAGACCGGCATCGTGTTCCTGGACGAGATCGACAAGGTGGCCAAACGCGCCGAGACGTCGGGCACCGACGTTTCCCGCGAAGGCGTGCAACGCGATCTGCTGCCGCTGATTGAAGGCAGTGCCGTTTCCACCAAGTACGGGACGGTACAGACCGATCACATTCTGTTCATTGCAAGCGGCGCCTTTCACCTGGCCAAGCCGTCGGACCTGATCCCCGAGCTGCAGGGCCGACTGCCTATTCGCGTGGAGCTCGAGGCCCTGGGACCGGAAGACTTCCGGCGCATTCTCACGGAGCCCGACTACTCCCTGACGGAGCAGTACCAGGCGTTGCTGGGCACCGAGGGCCTCACAGTGACCTTTGCCGAAGCAGGGCTGGCCCGCATTGCGGAGCTCGCCTGGCAGGTGAACGAGCGCACCGAAAACATCGGCGCCCGGCGCCTGCACACCATCATGGAGCGATTGCTGGAAGCGCTGTCCTTTCAGGCGAGCGAGCTCGATCAGCAGACCGTGACCATCGACGCCGACTATGTGAACGAACATCTCAGTGCCCTGGTCGCGGACCAGGACCTTTCGCAGTACATTCTGTAGGCGCACCGTGCAGCCAGATGCCATTCACTACCGCAAGGCTACCCGTACGCTGACGGTCACATTCGCCGGCACCGCGTTCGAGCTGCCGGCGGAGCTGCTGCGGGTCTTCTCGCCGTCAGCCGAAGTGCGCGGTCATGGCGCCGGGGAGCGCAAACTGCAGACCGGCAAGAAGTACGTGCAGATCACGGGGATCGACCCGGTGGGCAACTACGCAGTACGACTGGCTTTCGACGATGGCCATGACAGCGGGATCTACAGTTTCGACTATCTGCACGAGCTCGGCGCGCAGCAGCAGGCCTTCTGGGATGAGTATCTGGCCGAGTTGAAAGCGGCCAACGCGTCTCGGCTGCCGGCGATCACGGTGGGCCAGTGGCAACCGGCGCGCGACCCTCAGGAGTAAGGACAAGGTGGCAAAGAACAACGGCAAGCAGAGCGGCACTGGCGTCGAGGCCGTCGACTTCGGCTATCGCAAGGTCTCGCCGCAGGAAAAAACGCAGCTGGTGGGCGGGGTGTTCAGCGCCGTCGCGCAACGCTACGACGTCATGAACGACTTCATGTCCCTGGGCACACATCGGCTGTTCAAGCGGATGCTGGTCGAGCTGAGCGGCGCGCGCAGCGGGCACCGGCTGCTGGACCTGGCCGGTGGCACCGGTGACGTCGCCGCCCTGCTGGCCGGCATTGCCGGGCCCACCGGGCAGGTGGTGCTGGCGGATCGCAACGCCGACATGATGCGCGTCGGGCGCGATCGCCTGCTCGACCGCGGGCACGCCAACGTATCGTTCTGCCAGCTCAATGCAGAGGCACTGCCCTTTCCCAGCGACAGCTTCGACGCGGTCACGCTGGCGTTCGGCATTCGCAACTTCACCAGCAAAGCGAACGCGCTGCGTGAGCTGCGCCGGGTCCTAAAACCCGGTGCGGCGCTGCTCGTACTCGAGTTCTCGCAGCCACAGGGACGCGCGCTGCAGGCCGCCTACAACGGCTTCCAGGGCCTATGGCCCCTCGTCGGCCGCGCCGTCGTCGGGGATCCGCAACCCTACCGCTACCTGGTCGAATCGATCCGCGTGCACCCCGACCAGAAACAGCTCAAGCTGCTCATGGAAGATGCCGGCTTCGCCCGCGTGAGCTATCACAACCTGCTCGGCGGCATCGCCGCCATTCACAGAGCAGAGGTCGCAAGCCCGTGAGCCCCGCAGAGGCCCTGCTCGCTGAGCTCTTGAGCGGCGCTGCGAGCGCCGCCCTGCAGCTCGATGCGCACAGCGGTGCACGGCTGCTGCCTTTGGAGGGGCGCAGCCTGCGCATTCACTGCACCAACCCGCCACAGCGGGTCACGCTGCGCGTCAGCGGCGGCCAGCTCGAGGTGGTGCCAGGCAGCGAGAACCCCACCGACGCGACCGTGAAAGGCCAGTTCAGCGACCTGCTCGCACTGCTCCGGGGCGGTTCGCCAAGCCAGAAGCTGAGCGTGAGCGGCGACCCGACAGTGCTGCGTGATTTCGCACAGTGCTTCGAGAGCTACGACCCCGCCCTGCCCGATCCGCTACGCCAGCTGCTGACACCGCTGCGGGACCTGGCGGATGGCAGCGGCGCTTCTGCAGACCATCCAGCGGCGGCCTTCGCGGAGCAGGCGCGGGGCTTTATTGAAGTTGGGCTCGGCTCGCTGCGGCAGGCATTCGATGCGGCGCTGGCGAGTCGACCAGAAACGCCGCGCTCAAGTGCGGCAGCGCCCGGGGAACCGGGTGCCGGGACTGACGCGGCGACCGACGCGCCGAGCACAACGGTGCTGAACGAGCGACTGACCCGCCTGCACGGCGACCTGGACGCGCTTGAGGGGCGACTGCGAGCGCTGCGCGACGGCCAATCGCCCTCGTGAGCGGGGACCGCGGCCTGTCCCTGCGACGCCTGGGCACCATCCTCAAGACCGTCGCCCGCTATCGGCTGGATACGCTGGTGCCGGATCCGCGCGCTCTGCCCTGGCACCTGCGTGCGCTGCTGGCCCCGCTGCGGCTGTTTCCCGAGCCGCCGGCCGCCCCCAACGAGCGGCTGCGTCTGGCGCTGGAGAGCCTGGGGCCGGTGTTTGTGAAGTTCGGGCAGATGCTCTCGACGCGACGCGACCTGCTCCCGCCCGCGCTGGCCGATGAGCTCAGTCGCTTGCAGGACCGGGTCGCGCCCTTTCCAAGCGCCCAGGCACACGACCTGGTCGCGCGCGCACTCGGTCAGGACCTGTCGCGCATTTTCAGTGCCTTCAGCAGCGAGCCGCTGGCGAGCGCATCGGTGGCGCAGGTCCACGCGGCGCGCCTGCATTACGACGGCCGGGACCAGGACGTGGTGGTCAAGATCGTGCGCCCGGGGCTGGCGCCGATCATCCGCGCCGATACCGCCATTCTGCGTAGCCTTGCAGCCCAGTTTGAACGCTACTCCGCCGGGGCCCGCCGGCTGCATCCCACGGAAGTCGTGGACGACTACGAGCGCACCATCCTCGAAGAGCTCGATCTATCGCGGGAAGCCGCCAATACGGAGCGCCTGCGCCAGGACTTCGCCGACTCGCCCTTGCTCTACGTGCCGCGCGTTTACCGTGAGTACTGCCGCCCCAACGTCCTCGTGATCGAGCGCGTGAGCGGGATTCCCATTGCGGACACCGCGCGTCTGAAAGCTGCCGGCACCAACATGCCGCTGCTGGCGGCGCGCGGCGTCGAGACCTTTTTCACGCAGGTCTTCGAAACCAATTTCTTCCACGCCGACATGCACCCGGGCAATATTTTCGTCGATGTGACCAACCCGGACGAGCCCAGCTACATCGCCATCGACTGCGCGATCGTCGGGTCGCTGACGGAGGAAGATCAGGACTACCTGGCGCGCAATCTGCTCGCGTTTTTTCATCGCGACTACGCAGCGGTCGCCCGGCTCCATCTGGAGTCCGGCTGGGTACCGCCGGACACTGACGCTGCGGCCTTTGAAACGGTCATTCGCGACCTGTGTGAGCCGATCTTCGAAAAACCCCTGTCGGAGATCTCCTTCGGCGAGTTCCTGGTCGATCTGTTCCAGACCGCGAGCCAGTTCCGCATGGAAGTACAACCCCAGCTGGTGCTGCTGCAAAAAACCCTGCTGTACATCGAAGGTCTTGGGCGGCAGCTGTATCCGGAACTCGATCTGTGGGAGACGGCCCAACCGTTTATGGAACGCTGGATGGAGCAGCGCCTGAGCCCGGCCCGGGCCATGCAGTCCATGATCGATCAGGCGCCGCGGCTCGTGGAGCAGCTCCCGGAGCTGCCGGAAGTCCTCGCTTCGGCGAGTTTTCGGCTGCGCAAGATCGAGCATCACCTGGAACGCCAGACCCGGGAACTCGAGCGGCTCGAGTCCCGTGAGATCACCCTGCAACGCCGCCAGTATTGGCTCCTGGCCGCCGTTGCTGTCAGCATGCTGATCGCCCTGAGCGGCTGATGGACCGCACACCATGAACAATGTGATCGAAGCGCTGACCCGTGTGCTCGAAGCACGCCGCGATGCGGACCCTGAGCGTTCCTATGTGGCCAGCCTCTATCGGGACGGGCTCGACAAGGTGCTCGAGAAAGTCGGTGAGGAGGCCACTGAGGTCCTGCTCGCGGCGAAGAACCTGGAACAGGCGGGTGCTGGCGATAGCGCGCGGCGCGATGCGCTGACCGGCGAGGTCGCCGATCTGTGGTTTCACACCATGGTCATGATGGTGCAGCTCAATATGAGCCCGCAGCAGGTCCTGGACGAGCTGGAGCAGCGCTTCGGGCTGTCCGGACTGGACGAGAAGGCCGCCCGGGGCAGTCAGGGGAACCACTGACCACCCCCACGGGGAGTTACGCAGACCGCTTGCACAAAACCCGCGAGTCCCGTGACGCGCGCACTGTTAACCCCGCGATGAAGCCTATAATGCGGCTCACGCACGCTTAGGAGACAGCCATGTTCGGCCTTTCCATATGGGAACTGTTGATCGTTCTCGCCATTGTGCTGCTGATTTTTGGCGGCAAGCGCCTGAAGAACGTGGGCGCCGACCTCGGGACCGCGATCAAGGGATTCCGCAGCGCCGTTGCTGAAGAAGAGAAGCCTGAGGCGCCAGCCCAGGGCAAGGTGATCGAAGGCGAAGTCGCCAGCAGCAACAGCGCGACCAAACAGAACTCCGACGCCAGCGCCTAGGGGGATGGCTGCGCGCAGGCGCAGCCCACGCTGCGATGTTCGATATCGGCTTTCCCGAACTCTTTCTGGTGGCACTGGTCATGCTGGTGGTGCTCGGCCCTGAGCGCTTGCCGGAAACTCTGCGTACCGCTGGCCTGTGGCTGGGCCGGTTGCGGCGCAGCTTCGCCTCGGTGAAGGCCGAGATCGAAAAAGAAGTCGGCATGGACGACATCAAGCGCCAGCTTCACAACGAAGCGATCATGGATGAAATGAAGCGCCTGGAAGCCCAGGTCAAAGGCGAGGCTGAGGCAGCCCGCGCAGAAACCGAGGCCGCGCTCGACACCGCCACAGCACCGGCTGCGGAAGCGACGCCGGATGAATCAGAGGCAGCGCTACCGCAAGCCGACGCGACGCTTGCGAGCGCACCGGCGGCGGAAGTCGAGGCAACACCCGAAGCTGCGGGCCCCGCGACTGAAGCGGTGCCCGAGCC
>JBCDIK010000002.1:0-49454 GCA_038749065.1 Pseudomonadota bacterium
TAATCGCCCGGCGCTTCCGCCGTGCCGTCCGCCGTCGCTACCGTCACATCGATCGCCTGGCTGCTCAGCGGCGTCACGCTGATCGTGAACAGCGCCTGGGCACCGACCCCTTCCGTCGCGCTCACGTCGTCGATGGACACCGTCGGCGCCCCTGCCGCGTCCTGGATCAGCACCGTCCCGGTCGCCGCAGCGCCCAGCACCGCACCACCGGTCGGGTTCGACAGCGACACCGTAAAGGTCTCATCGCCTTCCGCCAGGTCGTCCGGCGTCGGCGTCACCGCCACCGTCGCGCTCGCCGCATTCGCCGGGATCGTCACCGTCTGGCTCACCGCCGCGTAGTCCGCCGGCGTCGTCGCCGTGCCGTCCGTAGAGGTCACGTCAACCATCAGCTCCGTCGCGCTCACCGGACTCACCGTGATCGTCAGAACCGCCGCACCACCGTCTTCCGGCGCCGTAATGTCATCGATGGTCAGGGTCGAGCCGGTATCGTCATTCTCGATCGTGCCCGTGCCGCTCGCGGTGCCGAGGACCGCACCACCGGTGGGGTTCGTCAGCGTGACCGTGAACTGCTCATCGGACTCTGACACGGCATCGTTCGTGACCGGCACCGGCACGTCCACGCTGGCTGTGTTCGCTGGAATGGTGACCGTCGTGGTCACGGCGCTGTAGTCATCGGGCGACGTTGCCGAATCGTCAGTCGTGGCCAGGTCGACACTCACGGGCGTTGCGCTCAGCGGCGTCACGCTCACCGTGAAGTTCATCGGTCCAGCACCTTCCGCCTGGGTGACGCTGTTCACGGAGACCGCCGGGGCCGCGCCGACGTTGGTGATCGTGCCCAGACCGGTCGGGTCCGCAAGGGCCACACTGCCGCTGGGATTGGACAGCTCGACGGTGAAGTTCTCATCGCCCTCGAAGACGCCGTCAGAGCTGATCGGCACTGACACGTTGACGCTGTCCGTATTGGCCGGGATGGTCACCATGGTGGTGACACCGGTGTAGTCCTCGCCAGCCACCGCCGTGCCATCGAGCGTGGCGACGTCGACGGTCACCGCCGAGGTACTCTGCGGCGAGATGCTCACCGTAAAGGTGGCGAAGTTATCGGCCTCACTCACGGTCTGATCATTGACCGACAGCGCCGGGACTGCCGGGCCAACGGTCAGGGTGATCTCGTTGCCGACCCAGGTCCGCGGTGTGCCCTTCTGCCGGGCGATCCCGGAGCCGGTCACGCGCATGGTGAACTGGTAATCACCTTCTGTCGTGGGCGTGCCCGTCAGCGTGCCGTGCACCGGATCTAAAGTGATCCCCGGCGGCAGTGCGCCGCTGTTGACCGCCCAGGTAAAGGGCGCGATGCCACCCCAGGTCTCAAACTGATGGTTGTAAGGCACCCCCACGTTGCCCGTGGGGAAGTTGCGCAGCGGCTTGATCGCAAGTCCCCGCAGCTCGAGCGCCCGCGTACGCATGCTGTTCAGCGTGGCCGCATGCGTCGGGTCGTCGGCCAGGTTGTCGAGCTCGAAGGGGTCGGCCGCCAGGTCGTACAGCTCCTCGGCCTCATCCCAGTACTGAACGAATTTCATATCGCCCTGACGCAGCGCAACCCACAGCGCATTCGACCAGAATGCCCGGCTGTACTTCTCGAAAAACAGTTCCGTGCGCCACGGGACATTGGTGTCATCCACCAGCGGCACGATGCTGGTCCCGTCCCCATCACCCTGGGGCAGACCGGCAAGATCGTAGATCGTCGGCCCGAGATCGAGCACCGCCGACACCATCTTCTCTTCCGTGCGCGCCGGTACGCCCGGCTTGACGACCATGAAGGGGACCTTGATCGACTCCTCGTAGGAGTAGTTCTTGCCCCAGAGCCGGTGCTCACCCCACATGTACCCGTTATCTGAGGTCAGGATGAAGACGGTGTTGTCCATGCGTCCGAGCGCCTGGATCGTGTCGATGATCGTGCCCAGCCCACGGTCAACCGCAAGCATCGAGCGCAGCTGATCGCGCACGGCCTCGTCGCCGCTGAACTTGACGTTCGCGGGGTTGAAGTTCTGTACCCAGAGCGGCTTATCGGACAGGTCCGCTTCCATATACCCGCGATCCCGATGCTCAAAGGTCGGAAACTCGTTCTGGTCCTGGCCATCCGGAGTGGCCGGCGGGTGCGGCGCAGAGGGTGCCCAGAAGACAAAGAAGGGCTTCGATCCGGGCGTGGTCTGGATGAAATTAGCAATCTGGTCGCGTTCGAAATACGAGTGGTAGGTGCCGCTCGCATCGACTTCGTTGCCCGTTCCCGCCTGATCGGTGCTGGAACCGATCAGATACCGGAACTGGGACCAGTCTGTGCCCGAAGCGTACACCGCTCGCCCGGTGAAGTTCGTCCAGCCGGGGGGCACTCGCGGCGCCTGTAGCGGATAGTCGTTCATCCACTTACCGATGAACATGGTGCGGTAGTCCGCGCCCTGGAGCTCCGTTCCCAGATTCACGCTGTCGTCGTAGACGAAGCGACCACCATTGGGATCTCCGTTTTCCAGAATGCCGGTGTTCTGAGCGTAAAAGCCTCCGGAGTAGGTGCTCACCCGGGCCGGGCAGCACAGCGGCGTCGGCACGTAGGCATTGGTGAACTCGACTCCAATCGGCGCCAGACGGCTCATGACGTTCGGCATGTACTGCAGCGTGTCGAACCGTTGGTCATCGGTGAACAGAACCACGATGTTGGGGACCGACGGTGGCGGGCCATCATCGCAGTTGCTCAGGGTCCCCAGGTCGAAGGGACCATTGCGAACGACCCGATTGGCACCCAGGTACACCGGCTCAAGCGTCGGTGCTTCCATGGTGAAGCACACACCCGCGTCGACAGCGACCTCGAAATCAAAGCCGTCCATGCCTGAGCCGAGCATCCCCAGGGAGAACTCGATCAAGCTGGGATCTGTGGTTGAGTCAAAGCTGTCCGATGACTCAATGCTGATGGGCGTAACGCTCAGAAAATCTGCCGGAGCGTCCACGCGGCCGACGAAGGTCTCGAAGCTGCCGCCCCCAACGCCGAATTCGGCGTGCCAGAGATCATTGACACAGTCCTTCCACAGGTACACGCCGCGATCGACAGCCGGATTGAAGTTCGGAGAGCCACAGGCGGCCTCATTGCTGTCAAAGTCATCGGCCGGGTCCAGCGGATTCTTGCCTTCCGCGACCTCGGTACCGTCATCGATGCCGCCGTCATCGCTGTCAGGATCGTTCGGGTCGGTGTTGTAGATGTTGAGCTCGTCGGCGTCCGAGAGACCATCGCCATCAGAATCCTGCGCAGCCGGGCAGGCGCCCCCGGTATCGAGGTCCAGATCCGTACCGGAGAGCATTTGCCGGTTGGCACCGATATAGACCGGCAGGCCGTTGCTGAGATCGGGCTCGAAGCAGGCCCCCGCATTCGGCACGAAATCGAACCCGTCCAAACCATTGTTATAAATGATCAGGTTGTAGAACAGCTGTCCGGGCGTGCTGGTCTGATCGAGCGTATCGGTCGACTCGATGTTTTCTTCAGTCAGTGAGACGAGTCCGCCCGGGCTCAGAATGCGACCACTGAAGTCCAGGCGACTGGGCGTTCCGCCGCCGGTCGAGCGCAGATGCCAGTCGCCGTTGCCGCCGCAGTCCTTCCAGATGAACGTGCCGCGATCCGCGCTGGCAGAGAAGGCGGGCTCACCGCACACATCGGCGTTGAAACTTGAGTCGTCCGCCGGGTCGTTCGGATCCGTACCGCGGCCGACTTCGGTGCCGTCATCAACGCCCCCGCCGTCGGAGTCCGGGTCGTTCGGATCCGTAAAGTGAACGTTCAGCTCGTCATCATCGGACAGGCCGTCGCCGTCAGAATCGACGATGGCACCACCACAGGCCATGCCGGTGGACAGGTCCACATCACTGGTGGCCAGCTGTGTCATGTTGGCCCCGAAATACACGGGCAGCCCGGCCGGCGCCATCGGCGTAAAGCAGGCGTTGGCCGGCACAGTGAAATCGAAACCGTCCTCGCCATTGTTGAAGACGCGCATATCGTAGGTCAGCGCGTCCGGGTCGCTGGTCTGGTCGAGCGTATCTGTGGCCTCAATGCTGACCTCTACCAGTGAGGTCAGTCCGCCGGTCACCCGAATCTCGCCCTGGTAGTCGAGACGAACACTGGTCCCGCCGCCCGTAACGCGCAGATGCCACAGATCGCTACCGTCGCAGTCACGCCAGACCAAGGTGCCGCGAACCTCTGAGACGCGGTAGGTCGGCGCGCCGCAGGAGGCCGCGAACACCAGATCGTCGTTCATATTGAGCGGGTCGGTGCCGTTAGCGACCTCATCGCCGTCATTCACGCCACCGTTGTCGGTGTCGGGATTGTTCGGATCCGTTCCGAGGGCCGCTTCCTGCGCATCGCTCAGGCCGTCACCGTCGGTGTCCGTCGCACTGCCGCCCACAAGCGCGGTCAGGCCAACGCCTTCCTCGGCGCGGTAGAGGCCGTTCGCATTGACCGCGGTATAGGTATCCACCTGGCCGCTTGGCCACTCGATGGTGATATCCGCCGTCGCGTTCGACGCCAGGCCAAAGTGAATGCGCTGATGATTCTGCGACCAGCGATGGTAGCCGCCGTTCTGGCTGCGGTACTGGGTGACACCGCCGGCCGTCACCTGCACCTTGGCGCCGACCCCGTCCCGGTTGGACGCCACGCCCTGGAGGTCCAACTGGATCCAGTTATTCGAGTTGCCTTTGTTGCGGAACAGCTTCTTGCTGCCCCCGACACCTGCCGGGCGCATGTTCAGGCCATTCGTCACAAACAGATCGAGATGCCCATCGATGTCGTAATCGGCAACGATCGCGCTTTCGCCAGTGCCCGCCATATCGAAGAGTGTCGGTCCGACCTCACCCTCAGCGCCGGTGTTCGTCTGCTTCTGGAAGATGCCGTTGCCCAGGTTCTCGTAGTAGACGTTCTCGACGTTCCGCGCACCACCCCGGCACGCCAAGTAGACGTCCTGATCCATGTCGTTGTCGAAATCACCGGCTACGCCGCTGATACACCACTCGTTGGTGAAGCCGCTACCCAGAGTCATATCGACGAGTCCGCCGCCGGCGCTGTTAATCAGCAGGCGTGGGGTCGTGGGTGCATCGCCCGCAGGGACGCCAGCCAGATTCTCATTCGAGATCGGCATGTCCGAGGTGATGACAAAGAAGGCATAGGAGAACATGCCGCTGGCAGCCACGGTGACTTGCCACTGACCACTGCTGGTGTCATAGCCGATGAACAGGCCGCTGTCAGAGCCGGGCGCGCGCACGCCGTGGTTAGCCGGGTCCGACGAATCAAGATTCAGGGAGCCGCTGCTCGGGTTGGCACCGGCAGCGCCGATGTACACATCGTTCAGGGAACCGCCCGCATCGAACAGGTTCCAGCTGACCGTGTCGACTTCCATCTCCAGAGACCCGGCGCTGTCGAAGGTCAGTGTCCGTGTGCCGTTCCCGTTGATGACGATCTGCCAATCGATCTGATCACCATTGACCCGCATGAACTCGTTGGGTCGAGTTGGTCCGGTGATGTTCAGGATGTCGACGAAGAGGTCACCGTCGAAGTCCGCCAGCACCGCGTCCTTTGCCGTCAGCGTATCGAGCAGATTGATCGGCGACCCCTGTCCACCGCTGATCTCATAGGCTTCATCGGGAAAGGTGACTCGGCTGCCGCAGAGCAACTCGAAGGTACCCGACGAAGTGATGTTGTCGTACTGCGCCCACTGCGTGTCCAGGCAGTGCAGTCCCGCAGAATCGCTCAGGAGCGTAAACGTATTGTTGGACTGCTGCTCGAACATGGTCTGGTTCGTGAGCGTTTCCCGCAGGCCCACGATCTTCAGGTCCAGCAGTCCATCGTTGTTGTAGTCAAAGAACAACGGCATACGAGAGCCGTTATCGTGCAGCAGCTGCACGCCAAGGGCGGCCGCCTGATCCGTGAGCACGCCGTTGTTGTTGACCAGAAAACGGGTCTGCAGCGCACTGATCGTCAGCGCCAGGTCCTGGTCGCCATCGTTGTCATAGTCCGCCCAGGCGGCACCGTGCGAATCCTGGGTGGAACTCTGGAACACACTGGAAGCGTCGACCGCCGCAGAGATGTCGCTGAAGTTGCCACTGCCGTCGTTGAGGTAGAGCTGGCCCGGGTTTCGATGATTGCTGACGAAGACATCCGGGTAGAGATCGCCATTGAAATCGCCCCAGGACGCACCCCAGGTTTCCGTCAGGCTGTTGCCCAGGCCGGCCCCGTCGGTGACGTCCTCAAACTCCACCGCGCGGGCTGCCGGGCTTGCGAAGCCCAGCAGCGCAATGCACAACAGCGCTAGCGTCGATTGACAGAACGACTTCACGATCTCTCCTCTCTACGGCTCAGTTACTGCACGCGGCAAGCGTGCCCAGCTCGAACGACGCAGGCATCGGCGTCTTGTCGACCCCGAAGAACACTGCGCCCCCGGCCGGAGCGGTCAGCTCGAAACACCCGCTGGCATTCGGCGCGATATCGAACTCGATCGCATCACGCCGGTTGCCCGATACCTTCATGATGAAGTCCAGGATTCCGGGCGCGCCGTTCGCATTGACCGTATCCGTGTTCTCGATGCTCTCGCGCACCAGCCCGGTGATGGCCATATCCGAAGTGATCAGGCCATCGAACTGGGTGTAGGACCCCCCCGCACTGGCCTCGACCCGATACTTACCGCTGCCGCAATCGATCGAGACGAAGACTCCCTTCTCCGTGGCCGGATTGAAGGTCGGCGCGCCACAGACCGGCGCATCGTCATCCTGAATCGTTCCGGTTGCCGTATCGGTCGCCGAAATGGTCGCCGCGGATGGATTCATGATCTGGACGGACAACGTCTCGTCACTCTCAATATCACCATCATCGATGAGCGCCACGGGCACGGTCGTTTGCAGGTCGCCGGCGCTGATCGTGAAGCGTGCGTTCAGCGAGGTGAAGTCCACATCCGCATCGGCACTGCCCGCAGTGGACATGGCGTCGAAGGAGACATCCTCGGTACTCGACGTGTTGAGGCTCACCACGAAGCCGAGCGTGCCCGCGCCCTCGCTGGCCTGCGCCGGCGCAATGGACAGCACCGGCAACGGTACTTCGTTGTCGATGATCGTGCCCGTCGCCGAGCTGTTGCCCAGAATGACATCCATCGGATTGCTGAGATTCAGCTGGAAGGTCTCGGCCGATTCCGGATCGAGATCGTCCAGCAGGGTCACGTCTACGTTCGCCGTTGTACTGTTCGCGGGGATCACCACCGGTGAGACCGTCGACAGGGCAAAGTCATCGCCCTGGGTCGCCGAACCGTTCGCCAGCGCCACATCAACAGACACATCGAAAGTAGTCGGCTGCGACAACGTCAGCACGAAGGTCAGGGTGCCGTCGCCTTCGCCAGCGCTCACATCTGCGACCGTCAGAGTCGGGATCACATCGTTATCGCTGATGGTGCCGGTCGCCATAAGGTCGTCCGCATCGGCACCGGCCAGGTTCGACAGGACCAGCTCGAAGGCTTCATCGCCTTCGCCGCGATCATCGTCGTCGATCAGCGGGACGCTGATTTCCTTCATGGTTTCGCCCACCGCGAAGGTCAGCGTGCCGGACACCGCACCGTAGTCCGCACCCGCCTGCGCAGTGTCGTCGGCCGTGGCGAAGTCCATGGTAACGATGTCGTCCGCCGGGTTGCTGAGCTCGACATTGAACAGGAGCGCACCGTCGCCCTCGGTGCCGCTCTCGTCACCGACAGAGACCAGTGCAACGCCACAGGGACCCTGCGTAAACAGATCGAAAGAATCGGGGAAGGGCGTTTTGTCCGCGCCAAAGCGTACCGTCTCGGCGGTCGGCGCCTCGAGGGTCAGGCAGGCGCTTTCACCGCCAGCGACCTGGAAGGTCACAGCATCCGCGCCGCCACCGACGACCTTGAACTGGAAGGCGATCGCGTTCGGATCCGTTGTGCTGTCGAGCACGTCCGAGCTTTCGATGCTGGTACCGCTGACGCCCAGGAGCGGCGCTGAAGACACCATAGAGCCGCGGAAATTGGCGAAGGCACCCCCACCACCAGCCGCTTCAATCGTCCATATGCCCGTATCGCAATCCTGATGCACGAACAGGCCACGCTCGCTACGCACGTCGTAGGTCGGCACGCCGCAGATACGCGCTTCGTTGTCATTGATCGTGATCGTGCCTTCTCCATCGCCGGAGATGATGGCGTTGTTCGCATTGCTGAGGACCGTCTTGAACTGCTCCGGACCTTCGGTGTCGTCGTCCTCGAGGATCTGCACCGGGATCGACTTGTTCATCTCGCCCGGGGCAAAGGTCAGTGTCGTCGTTGCGAAGGCAACATAGTCCTGCCCGGCCGTGGCCGTATCGTCCATCAGGTCCACATCGACCGTGACCGGATCCGTAGACGACTGCGACAGCTGCACGGGCACGGCAATCGACGGATCACCCTCGCTGCCTGAAGCATTGCCGGCAAGCAGCAGCGGTTGCGACGGACCGGAGCCACATTCCTGCAGGGTATCCAGATCGAAGGAGGCCGGCATCGGCGTCTTGTTGGCGCCATAGAACACGGCCACGCTGGCCGGCTCCGTCATGTCGAGACAGTTGTTCGCGCCGTCGACGGCATCGAAGGTGAGCGTGTCGGTACCGCTGCCGGAGACCGCGAGGCGGAACTGCAGCACCCGCGGGTCAGAGTTGTCGACGATATCGTTACTCTCGATACCGATCTGCTGCAGGTTCTGCAACGGCACGGCCGAGGTCACGGTGCCACCGTACCAGTTGAAGACCCCGCCTCCCGCTGGCTCGATCGTCCAGCGACCGGTGCTGCAGTCAGGATAGACATAGATGCCAGGCTCAAAGGCCGGGTCATAGCTCGGCGCACCACATTCCGGCGGGCCGGGCGGCTCGACGGAGCCGATAGACTGCAGGCCGCCGTTCTGGACCGCTTTATAGATATTCCGCGCATTCACGTTCTGGTGCGTATTGACGTTGCCGTTCGGCCACTCGATCCGCAGGTCCACGGTGTCAAAGGTGCCAAGGCCGAAATGAATGCGTCGATGCTCATGGGACCAGCGGTGATAGCCACCGTCGAGCACTCGAATCTGCTGCATACCGTCGGGAGTGGTCGCAATCACCCGAGCGCCAATGGCGTCACGCGCACCCTGGGTTGCCTCGAGATCGAGCATGACCCAGCGGTTGTCGTTGCCCTGGTTGCGGAACAGCTGACCGGGACCGCCCGTGTACTCAGGGCGCAGGCTCAGGCCGTTCGTCACAAAGATGTCCAGGAAGCCATCGTTGTGGACGTCGGCGGTCACCGCAGAGTCCGATGAGCCGGACTGAGTCGCAACGGACAGTCCGGTAACCCCGCCAGCGCCCATGGCGCCGAGATTCCGCGTAAAGGTCCCGTCCCCGTTGTTCCAGTACATGATGTTCTGGGTGTTCGCACTGCCCTCGCGGCAGGCCAGGAAGATGTCCAGATCGCGATCGTTGTCGTAGTCGCCGGTGGTGCTGGAAGCACAGAGCACCGGTGCATCAAGACCCGACCCGGCCGTGCGAATCTGGAAATTGGCGTTGCCGACCTGCTTGATGAGCGTCGGCTCCTGAGCGCGGTCCGTGCCCCAGAAACCGTCCTTGCGGAAGTCACTGATGGGCGCCGTGGCATTGACGATGATGTAGCTATCGCTCCACTTGTTTTCGGTCTGCGACACGACGGTCCAGCGCTTCGTGGAGTTGTTGAAGCCGATGAGAATCGCCGGCGCATTGGCGAAGCTGACGTCCGGCGGCATGCCCCGATTCCGACCTTCGTTGGGGTTCAGCGTGAATGAAAGGCTGTTCGGCCGGTAGCCATTGCCACCGATGAAGACCTTGCTCTTCTGCTTGTTCCAATGGATCTCGACCTGAATCGGACCATTGCTGATGAAGTTGAAGCTCTTGCGGCCGCCTTGCCAGCGCGCCTCCACGCGGTTGCCTTCGCGAATGGCAGAGGAGGCCCGGGTCTGGGTGTTGTTCAGAACAAACACGTCCTGGCGAAGATCGTTATCAAAATCTCCGACGATCGAGTCAACGACGGTGTTGACCTCTGGGAGCGCGTTGTTGACCCGCGTCCAGCGGGCGGGATTCATGTTGTAGACGGCCTGGGGAAACCGCTGTTCATCCGCGCAGACCAGATCCAGGTCCTTGTCGTTGTTCACATCGAGCAGCAGCCCGTAGTGAATTCGGTCGCAGATGAGACCCACATTCTGGCGCTGATCGGTGAAGGTGTTGCCGAAGTTCGAATAGACCTTCGCGATGCCCGCGTACTGCGTGACGATGGCGTCCAGACGACCGTCATGGTTATGGTCGTACCAGATCGGCAGACGGCCACCGACTTCCGGGAACGCGATGTTGTACTGCTGCGTCTGCTCCCGCAGCGCGCCGTTGAAGTTGACCAGGAACTGGTGCTGATTGTTGATGCCCGTCGTGATCAGCAGGTCCTGATCGCCATCGTTGTCAAAATCAGCGAACGAGCCGCCATGGGTATCGGCTCGTTGCCGGTTCCGGAAGGAATCGATGGTTCCGCCGATATCCGTGAACGTGCCGTTCCCGTTGTTGCGGTACAGGCTGGGCCGGTTGCGGTGATTGCTGACGAACAGATCGACGAACCCGTCGTTGTTGATGTCAGCCCAGGATGCACCGTAGGACTCCGTCAGTGCCGTGGTACCGCTGGCCGGACCCGTATCGGTGAATCCGACCTGTCCAGAGGTGAGGCCAGGAGTCAGCGCCACCGTCAGGAAGGTCAGTAGAACGCCTGCCCGCCTGGTGGCGCGCCCGACGGTGTCGTGCTCTGAGTTACGGTGACTGAAGCGCTGCCGCACACCAACCATGTTCATGCTCCCAACCCACCTTCGGGTCTTTCAATTGCACACCGGTCCCCGCGAGCGTCGCGACGACCGAAAAATCCACGCCTCAACCCTCCGCCGAGGGTCTAGGCAATATAAACAATTTAATTGTCCATTAGCGATCAAATTTCATCTTTCATACAAATTACTAGCTAGAAAACGGATCCTCTAGCCAGGCCGGATCACCGGCCCGCCTCTCTACTGGTTGAACACCGGGTTCGCTTCAATCACCGGCAGCGCGTCCAGCCACAGATAGGAGTCCCGGGACGCTCGCCAGGTTTTCCGGTTCCAGAACAGGTACTGCGCATCCAGTTCATCTCGGCCGTAAATGAACAGCTCCTCCGGTGTCCAGAAGGGTGTCGGTGCGTTGCTCGCATGCGGGTGCGCGTAACTGTTGAACTGCATGGACCCGAACCGAACCATCGCCGGATCAATCAGGTCGTAGAGGGGGTAGGTGAACTGCAGCAGGGACGGATCGTCCGGGAGGATGTCCGGACCGCCCACGGCAACGCCCAGCGCCGAGACGGCATTGGCGACGTCGACAATGTACCCCTGATTTTCGGGGAAGAAGTTCATGTACCAGAACACATGGGATCGCGGCAGAACCGTCGCCGCATGCGTCAGCATGTTGATCAGCGCGTCGCGATACGCCTCCGGGGTGTAACCCACCGCGTTGAGGGTGGTTGCTGACAGGCCCGTCGCCGTTTCCTGGAACGCGACGCCTTCAAAGGCCGGGTGAGTGTCAAACGCCTGTGCCAGGTGCGAAACCAGCAGATTGAACCGGTCAACAAAGATCGACTCCCAGCGCAGCGGTGAGGTGCCGCCAGCGCTGTTGGTGACCGCGTAATTGATCATGTAGGAGGGCAGCACGGGCTCACTGGCAAAGGTCTTGTCCTCCAGGAAGACCACCAGCGATCCGCCGTTGCAGGCCGCCAGGTCGAGATCCTTGCGTACGGTGCTGAAGTCGTAGCTGTCCATGGTCGGCTCCAGCTCGGCCCAGCTGTAGCGCTTCTGAATGCCGGCAACCCCGGGGCGCAGCGCATCAACGAATTCAGCGTCACCGTCGACGCGGCGCAGCGAGATGTAGTGCCCGGGATTGGACTTCTGCCCAGGCGCCAGATCGTCGTCTACGATCGTCACCGTCACCGGCTCGGTGTTGCCAAGCTCCGCGTTGGCGGGGCTGCTCAGGCTCACCGAGAATGCTTCCAGCGGTTCCGTATCGGAATCGTCCACCAGCCCCAGGGGCACCACTACCCGCGTCTCGCCGGGTGCGAAGGTCACCAGGGTGTCTGATTGCGCCGTGTAGTCCGCAGCTGGCAACGCCGTATCCTCCGGACCGCCCGTGGACAGCAACACCGTCACAGGCGCCGTGCTGGGATTACTCAGTTCCACCGCTAGGCCGGCGGGATCATTCTCGAAACGACAGCTGGTGCCGCTGACCTGCACACTCGGCAGCCCTTCATTGTCAGCGATGCTGCCGCCAACGGTATCGGGGCCGGCCAGCGCGCCGCTCACCGCCGTGAGGGCCAGCACCAGATCTTCCTCACCCTCGACCAGCGCATCATCGACCGTCGGTACCGTCACACTGAGGCTCAGATCTCCCGCAGGGATCTGCCTGACGGCGGGCTCGAGCAGATAGTCCGAACCGGCAGTGGCGCTACCACCGACTGCCACCAGCTCGAAGCTGACGGGCACGCCGCTGGCCTGATCGAGCTGCGCTGTGAAATTGAGAACGCCCCCTTCCGTCGCCTGCGCGGTGCCGCTCAGCGCGAGCGTCGGCGCAACATCGTCATCGAGCACGGTCAGCGGAATGATCACCTCGGTCAGGGTGGCGTTGACGGGGTTGGCCAGCGCCAGGGAGAAGGTCTCACTCGCTTCGAACAGGGCATCGTCCTGCAACGCCAGGGAGATCGTTCCTTCCGTTGCTCCCGTGGGAATCGCCAGCAGCGGGCCGCTGGCCAGGGCAACATCCGCGCTGCTTGCGGAGCCGTCCAGGACCAATGACACCTGCACCTCGACCGGCCCCGGCGCGGGTGCGCTGAGCGTCGCCAGAATCTGTACCACGCCATCCTGTTCCGCAAAGGTCCGCGTGGCCTGGACCGTCAGGGCCGGGACGACCGTCGTATCGCTCGCGTCATCTGCGATCACGATCTGCACGGCGCCGGTACCGAGCTGCAGACCGGTAGGCTCGGATAGCACCAGGTTCAGCGTCTCATCGCCCTCAACGTAACTATCATCCACCAGATTCAGCTGGACGCCGGCAGTCGTCACGCCGGCCGCGAAGTCGACCAGCTCATCTATAGAGAGGTAGTCCGTCTCCGCGGTGGCCGTGACCGGCTCGCTGCGGATACGGAAAGCGGCCGGTGCGTCGGTGGGATTGGACAGAGTGAACGGCACCGTTGCCCCGGCTGCGGAAGACTCCGGCACGGTGATGGCAACCGGCGCGCTCAGCGTCGGTAAGGGATCGTCATCGCTGATCTGCCCTACCGCGGATAGCGTGCCCCCGCTTGCGTTCACGAGTTCGGACAGCTCGAGCGTAAAGGATTCGCTGTTCTCTCGAATCGTATCGTCGACCAGCGGCACGACCACTTCGCCCTGCAGCTCGCCGATCCCCAGGGTGGTCACGGCGTCATAGCTTGCGAAATCCGATCCGACGACCGCTGAGCCGGAACTTGCGATCGCGCGGAAAGACACGGCTTCCGGCGCCGGCTCGCTGAGCGTGACCGGGAAGCGGATCGACCCATCGCCCTCCACAGCCGCACCAGCCGCGACATCGAGCAGCACGACCTGATCACCGCAGCCACGGCGGGTCGTCAGGTCAAAGGACGCAGGCATCAGCGTTCGACCGGGCCCAAAGCGAATCACCGGGTTGGCAGGCGCGGTCACGTCCAGACAGACCCGGGCGCCAGCCGGTGCCCGGAACCGCAGAATGTCCCGACCCTGACCCGATACTTTGAGTTCGAAACGCAGGTTGCGGCGGTCGCCGAGATTCAGCGAATCCGAGTTCTCGATGTTGGCGCCCAGTGGATTCTGCAGCGCCACATCCGACGTGACAGCGCCACGAAACGCGGTGTAGCGCCCCCCGCCGACAGCTTCGATCTGCCACAGGCCGCTGCCGCAATCCAGGAACACGAACAAGGCGCTGTCGCGCGCCGCGTTGATCGCCGGCCGGCCGCAGACCGGGGCATCATTGTCGGCGATCGTCAGGCTCAGCGGCCCGGACGCCGGGGGCGTCGCACCGACAACGTTCACCGCGGCAACCGTAAAGCGCTCTTCGCCCTCAATCGCACTGTCATCGACGACCTGAACCGGTACCAGCAACGCCGTCTCGCCCGCTGGGATCGCGTGGGGGCCCGGGTCGATGAGCACGTCCGCACCGACCGTTGCAGTGCCGCTGATGGCGCTCAGCTCGAAGGTAATCTCTGTCGTCGTGACCAGTGACGAGCGCACGCGCAGGAACGCCGTCCCCGTGCCCTCGCCCAGATCGACGTTCTCAAGCTGAAGCTGAGGCTGTGCCTGGTCATTGTCGATGATGGTGCCGAAGACATCGCCCTGGCTGCCGAGCAGCAGATTGATGGGTTCCGAGAAGGTCAGGCCAAATCCTTCCGGCGACTCGGAAAACGCGTCCTCGAGCACGGTGACCGTCAGCGGCTGCAGCGTGTCCCCAGGTTGAAACACCACCGCCTGATCGACCAGGGCTTCGTAGTCCGCACCCGCGGTCGCGGTGAGGTCTTCCGTAGAGACCAGGACGCTCGCCGGCTCCGTGCTGGGGCGGGAAAGCATCAACTCGAATGCCACAGTGCCAGCACTCTCCAGGGCGGAGGCATTCGCGACCGTCAGGACCGGCGGGCGGTTCTCGTCGTCGCACGCATCAAGCGTGATGACGTCAAACTCGTTCGGGAGCGGGGAAACCGCGGTACCCAGGTAGAACTCGGCGGGTTCCGGCGATGCCAGGCGCATGCAGGCACTGACCGCCGGATCAACGGCAAAGGTAAAGCGATCGGTACCCGAGCCGGTCACCGCCAGATCAAAATCGATCTGCAGCGGGTTGGACTGGTTGTCGACCTGGTCATCCCCTTCGATGCCATCGAGCCCGACGTCCAGGAAGGGCATCGCCGATTCAAGGCGTCCGCGATAGCGCTGGTAACGCCCACCGCCGACCGCGAGCAGATTCCACAGACCGTCCGCACAGGTCTGATAGAGGTAGAGGCCGGGATCCGTCGCCACATTCACATCAGGCCGTCCACAGCTGCCCAGGGCGGTATCCCAGATTTCTGCGGGGATTGGATTCGGGGCTGCCAGTTCCGCATTAATGGGATCGGACAAGCGCAGCGAGAACACCTCCGTGCCCTCGTCGACCTGGTCATCGATGACCGAAACCGGGACATCAACGGCCGTTATTCCTGGCGCAAACACCGCCTCGCCGACAACCCCGACAAAATCGCTGCCGTCGGTTGCGGTGCCGTCTTCGGTGGCGTAGGCGACGCGCACTTCCTGGTCCGAGGCGGGTTCGAGCTGGAGCCGAAACGTTGCAATGCCATCCGCCTCAACCGTTCCCGCCGCCTGCCCGCTCACCTGCGGTGCGGCGTTGTAGCTGCCGCAGGCGCCGCCGGTCACGACATCGAAACTCCGCCCGACGGGCATCCGTTGGCGCCCGCCGAAGATAGACACCCCTGTCGGCGCCGTCAGGGTAAAGCAGGCGCTCGTGTCGTTTGCGAGGACAAAGCGCACCGCGTCGAAACGCGATCCTGAGACCTTCAGGACAAAGTTCAGGCGCTGGCGCTGCGAAACCAGCGAGAGACTGTCCGTCGACTCGATACTGACCCCGTTAAAGGCCGGCAA
Source organism: Pseudomonadota bacterium (assembly GCA_038749065.1). Lineage (GTDB taxonomy): Bacteria > Pseudomonadota > Gammaproteobacteria > Pseudomonadales > Azotimanducaceae > CALHVX01. Next base: position 15,727 of record JBCDIK010000002.1, read on the forward strand.
CGGTGCGTCGAACTCGATGTTGCCCCGATACTCTGTGAAGCGTCCGCCGGGAGAGGCTTCGAAACGCCAGCTGCCGTCAGCGCAGTCGCGCCACAGGAACCCGGCCCGATCGGCCCCGAAGTTGATCGCCGGCTTGCCACAGGGCAAAGGCTGCGATGCCGCCGCAGCGGCGTGCGGCAGCGCACAGGAGACAACCGTGGCGAGCCATAGGGCCCATACTCGGCGAATTGTTCCCTTCCCTGCGATCATGTCTGCCCATTCCCGATTCGAGACACTCGTTAAGCGCGATTCGCCGATCGTCATCACACGCGCGAACGCCAACGGCTGTGGCCGGTCCCTGGTCCAGCAGTCGGTCGTTCAGCATGTGAAGCGGCGACGGGCTCGGCTCTCAAGCCCAGCCCCTTAATCGGCAATATACTGCCCAAAATCGACCCAGCTCGACAAGCCGGTGTGCGAGTATTCGGCGGTCTCGTGTCGGCTCGGTGACACAAACCCGCCTGAAATGGCCCAATCCGCCGCAACTGGCGACACTTCCGAGGATCAGAACCGGCCGTTTTGTTGGGCAAGTCCCGACGATGAGGCAGTGCGCAGGCGTCCCCAATCTCAGGGGCGCAGAGCGGCCGCAATTGGTGATCAGAACAGGCCGCGTGAAGCGGTTCACCCGCAGATTGCGACGGGCCCCACCGGTTTTGTAACGGAATTGTGTGACCGCGTATGGGAAATGTGAGGCGCTGCGCGATGCCCTCAAAACCGCCCACCTAGACTGGCGCTGCCACAATCCAATCAAGGTGCAGGATGTTGAGTAGTCTTCCTCGTTCCTTGCGGTGCGCAGTACTGCTGTGCCTCGCTTCGGTGTGTTCGCTCCTGAGCACCACCGCCTTCGCCAATCAGAAAAATGTCTGGACCGCCGCCCAGGGCAAGCCCTGGTTCTACGAAACCGGCAGCAAGAATGGCCAGCCGCTGGCCGGCAGCTGGTGGGAGGGCCGCCTCCAGCCGGGTGCGGAATACCGGATGTCATTTGAAGTCACGCGGGTTCGCGGCGTGCTCGGCGTGCATCTGGGTGCACGGAGCGAGCCCTACCGCATCTCCCGCAACGGCACTTACAGCTATCGCTTCAAGGTGCCGGCCAAGGGGGATCGCAAGATGATGTTTACCGCCCTCGGGGTAAAACGCATCCGCAAGGGTCAACCCATGCTGGCTGGCGTCCGCAAGATCCGGCTGGTGCAGCTATCCGGTGGCACGCCCGCTACTCCGGCAACCACGCAGCCACCGGTCGCGGCCGCACAACCACCGGTCGAAACCATACAACCACCGGTCGCGGCTGCGCAGCCACAGCCTGCAGCAGCCCCGCAGCCGGCCCCCAAACCGGCCCCGGAGGTTGTGCCGGCACCTGCGCCAAGACCCACCGTGGTGACCCTGCCGCCTGTGAGTGAGCCCGTCGCCCCCCCGGCGGCCCCACCGACCTTCCTCGATGAGGGGCAGCGCAAGGGTCACTACTGGTTTTTCAGCCGGGAACGCAACCTCAAGACTGAGCTGCTCGACTGGCTGGACGGCAAGAACAACCGCAACGATAGCTACTACACGCGCGTTGCGCGCGACCTGGACCGGGCACTGCGCACGCCGGGGATCAAAGGCTTCGGCATGCACATCGACTGGCACACGATGGAGCCGCGCGATGGTCAGTTCAACTTTCAGCTGATCGAAGATAACTTCAAGGTTGCACGACGCTACGGCCTGCGCTTCGTCATCAAGGTCCAGGACCGCAGCTTCGACGGCCGCAACATCATGCCGCCCTACTTCCCTTCGCAGTATGTCCTGAAGTCCTCGGGCATGGGCAAAACGGGCTACGTCTCCAAGCGGTGGGAGCCCTACGTCTACAACCGGCTGCTGCGTATCAACAAGGCGATCATCAACCGCTTTGGCAACGACCCCCTGTTCGGCGGCCTGGCCTCAACGGAGACGGCGATCGGCGCCGACAACGCGCCCGACTATCGCCTCGGGGACTATCAGAAAGCGCTGGCGGTCATTACCAACGGCACTTTGGCGGTCATGCCCGATCACGCGGAGTACTTCTTTTACATGAACTTCCTCCGGGGCGGCGTCAATCGCGACATGAAGCAGGACAGCCGCATCAAGCTGCTGGGTATGCTTGATCGTAAGAACATGGTCGTCGGTGGCCCGGACATCACGCCGGACATCAAAGGCATGCCGGGCTCTCTTTCGAGCGCACGCATTCATATGCTGCGCAACGAGCCGCAACTCGGCCAGTTCTGCCATATGCAGCACGTCGATCACGGCCTGGGTGGACTCAACAAGAAGAGCAACAAGAACCGTCAAACCTACCTGAACTGGGTCACCCAGATCACCAATTCAGGGTTCATCAATCGCAGCGGTGCCGCGGTCTACCTGGACGATATTCGTGACCCGTCCGGGCGGCGCGTCAACCTGCATCCCCAGTCTGAACTCGGCAAACTCTGGAAGCCTGATGAGCTGTTCCGCTTTGGTCAGCGCAACTTCAAGTGTGACTGGATGTTCTGGCACTACCGGGAGAATCTGCGCAACCGGACCGGCCAGTACTATTGGCCCGACTCGCAGCAGGTCATCCTGAACAACCAGTTCTTCTACGAGCAGAACTAGCAGTCAGGCAACGGACCGTCGACGCGATTGCGCGGTCCCCAGACCTCAGAAGACCCCGGCTCCGGTCGGGGTTTTTTGTGGGTGAACCGTGGCCCGGTCGCAGCCGATCATGCTGCCGACTCGCAAGGCGCAGCTGAGCCCCATGATCGGTGACCCGAAGACAGGAATGAACCTTTCCGCGCTAGCGGAACCTGACGGCGGCTGCAGCCCTACCCGGGGTCGCCGGGCCGGAACCGCGAGGGCGATGCCGCAATGCCGAGGGGCAGAGTGAGCATACGGAAGAAGCCATCGGGCCGACGCCGTTCTGAGGCACCGCGGAAGATCAGCGCAGCACGCGTCGAGCGGTCGCCAACTGAAGATCGCGTGCGGCGGCAGCCGCCGGCGCAGGGCCTGGCCGTCGCCAGGCCAAAGAAGGGTCTAGTAGACGTCTTTGTTTGTGAGCACCGCGAGCGGCGTGCGCAGCAGAATCCAGATGTCGAAGGACAGAGACCAGTTATTGATGTACTCGATGTCGAGCTGCACACGGCGCTGCATCTTCTCGACAGTCTCGGTCTCTCCGCGCATGCCCAGAACCTGCGCCCAACCCGTCATGCCGGGCTTGATGCGGTGGCGGGCCATGTAGCGGTCGATCTTGTCCGCGTAAAACTGGTTATGCGAAATCGCGTGCGGGCGTGGGCCAACCAGCGACATCTTGCCGGTCAGCACCTGAATAAGCTGCGGCAGCTCGTCGAGGCTGGTGCGCCGAATGATGCGGCCCACAGTGGTAACCCGATCGTCGGTCTTAGTCGCCTGCTTGACGACGCCGCCTGGGGTCTCTTCCTCGACCTTCATGCTCCGGAACTTCCAGATGACGAACTCCCGGCCGTCCCAACCATGGCGCTTCTGCCGGTAGATCACGGGCCCCGGCGAACTCAGCTTGATCGCTGCGGAGATGCCGAGAAACACCGGCGAGAGCAGAATCAGCAGCACCAGCGCGCCCCAGAAGTCCATCTGCTTCTTGAGGAACGCCTGCACACCGGAGGCGTGCGGCGTCTCCGACATGGAGACCAGCGGAATCCCGGAGATCTCGCGGACGCTGGGATTGATCAGATGAAAGCCGAAGATGTCCGGCGCCCAGACGATGTCTACATCGCGCGCAAAGGGCACGTTGTAGAGCTTCATGATGTCTTCGGTCTGGTTGAAAGGCAGTGCCAGATAGACGCGCTCGATATTATGGCGCTCGACGATCTCTTGGATCTGCTCCATGGTGCCGACACTGGGCACATCGGGAATCTTGCCGGCATCCGCCGGGTTTGCATTGCTCGAGCTCTCCGCATCGGTCTCCACCACGCCAATGATTTTGTGCGTGATGAACGCGTTGCGGTTCACGATGTTGACCAGGTGGTTCGCCAGATCCCCCGAGCCAACGACCAGGCTGGGGGTGTAGGTTTTCATGCCGTTGGTCCACACCCGCGCGAAGATCCGCGTGCCGACCAGAATGCCGAATTGCACGACCGCGCCGCCTGCGGCCCAGAGCAGGAAGATCTGCCGCGAATAGGTTTCCGAGAGCTTCATGACGAAGCCGATACACAGCAGCAGGGCCAGCGTCACCGCCCAGGCTTTGAGGAGCCGAATCGCCGCCTTGTGGCCCTTCTCGAACAGGCTGAACACACCCATCGCTCGGTAGACGATGGCGGACAGCAACACGGAGATCACCATGAGGATGCGGTAAGGCTCGGAAAAACGGCCAACCTGGTTGACCACCAGTAGGTAAAGGAGCAGCGATACCGCAGAGAGCATGAGCAACCACTGCACCGACTGGGTGGTCGGATGGTGGCGTCGCAGCATGCGGCGATTGTTGGTGCGACTGACCCAGACGCCGCCGGCGAGAGTATTACTTAACACAGCTTCTACCGTATCTATCCATGCTGACCGACTCCCAATAACATCCGGCAAGCAAAGCAAATATGTTGCTTTTCAAAGACTTCTACCACTCTTTAAGGCAGATTACCAGACATATTTGATCGCCTTCGATCAGCGCATTCACTGTGAGCACCCCTGTCCCTGTGCCCATCCTGCGCACGTACCCGCGTGCGGGTGTGCTCTTGCGGCGCACCTACGGCGCGCGAATCTCATGGCCTATGAAACCACGCAGGCTTCACGGCGTTGTGCGGAAACGTCGTGCAATTTTCAGACAGTTGTAGGCGTAAGCCCAGCCGCTGCGGGGAAACGGTACAGCGTTGTTACAGCGGCCTATGTCGACTCCTAGACATTCTGGCCAACTCGGCAAGTTGGCTGCTGGCCAGCCCATCCAGAGGCCGGTGGCACCGAGCGCGTATCGTCCCTAAGCCGTTTGAACCCCTCATGACGGTCAGCGCCTGGCAAAGTGCGGCTGTGCGTAATGAGCCACCCGCGTGGGCACACCGGCCAGCAGCACCTGCTCGAACTGGTACAGGAGCGCTGCCGTGGGCGCGGCGATACTGTCCGCGCCGATGGGCATGCGCAGCACCGGATGCTCGCTGTCGGAGATCGGGCTGAGACGCGGCGCGTCCTTGCGCTGCAGCTCCGTCAGCGGGATCCGGTGGATGGAAGCCACCTCGGCCGGGGCCGGCTGGAGGTCCCGGGCGGCCCCAAGCCAGGCCACAAAGGGCGTCATCACAAATCCAGACGCGGTCACGAAGTCGTCGAGCTGGCCGAGCAGAGCGCCGGCGTCGAGCGCCAGACCGACCTCCTCCCGCAGCTCGCGCAGGGCCGCCTCGGCCAGGGTTTCACCGGGATCCAGGCGCCCACCGGGGAGCGCCCACTGGCCCGCGTGCCGCCGTAACGTCGCTGCACGCCGGGTCAGCAGCAACGCCGGCGCCCGCTGCCAGTCGGCATAGCGCGGCAGCCCGGCAACGTCGGCGCCGTAGCCCAGCTCGGTCACTCCCAGCACGACCGCCGCCGGTGTCCCCGCATCAGTCGCGGCCTGTCGCGGGAAGGCCGCCAGCCGCGTCTGAAGCTGCGCCCGCAATTGGCTCGGTGCGAACGGCCGCGTATCGTCAGTCACCGCCCGCGGCCCCCGCGCACGCTCCTGGACTCGTCACTGTGGTTACCTCGTCGGACCCGACCGCAAAGCGCGCACTATACGATGAGCGCAGCGCCTACCTGACCGGTCTGCTCGCCGTCGTCCTGTGGTCGACCTCATCGACGGCATTCAAACTGGGCCTGGCCGATCTCGGGCCCCTGCCGCTGGTCACGCTGGCGAGCATCCTGTCCACGCTGATCCTGGCGCTGCTGTGGGCTTTGCAGCGGCAGCGCTCGGCGCGACCTGGCGAGCACCCCGGAGTAGAAGATCCCCGTGCCGCCCGGCGCTCCCTCCTGCGGGAAGCGCTACTGCTCGGCGCGATCAACCCACTGTGCTACTACCCGTTGCTGCTGGCCGGTTACGAGAGGCTGCCCGCGCAGATCGCGCAACCCCTGAACTACACCTGGGCCATCGCGCTAGCGCTGCTGGCGGTGCCACTGCTGCGCCAGAAGCTGCGCGGTCGTACGCTCGCCGGGATCGCGCTCAGTTACGGCAGCGCCGTCGGGCTGCTGCTCGGCGCGGCAGCATCGCCACTCGGTCGACCGGACACCCTCGGCGTCCTGTACATCCTGCTCAGCACCGGGCTCTGGGCGCTGTACTGGATTCTCGGCCAGCGCGCACGCAGCGAGCCTCTGGCGCTGCTCGCCAGCAGCTTCGCCGTGGGCGCGCTGGCCCTGGCGGTCACGTTGACCGTGGTCGGGACCTGGCCCGTGCTGAGCCTTGGGAATCTGGCCGCAGCCGCCTGGATCGGCGCTTTCGAGATGGGGCTGACCTTCGTGCTGTGGCAACGGGCTCTGGCGCGTACCGCCTCGGTCGGGCGCGTGAGCCAGCTCATCTTTCTGGCGCCGTTCCTGTCGCTGCTGCCGATCGCGCTGATCCTGGGCGAGCCCCTCCAGGCGAGCTCCCTGCTGGGGCTGTGCGGCATCGTCGCCGGGCTACTGCTGACCGGCCGGCCCCGCACGCCGACCTGAGGTAAACTGGCGCGCTGATCAATCGACGCTGGAGCAGTCACCCTGGACATCGAACTGAGTGAAGCGGATCGCGCCTTTCGCAGCGACGTCCGCAGTTTTCTGAAAGAGAATCGCTACCCCAAGGGCACCGACTACAACGCCTGGCGCCTGGGCTGGTTTGCCAAGGCCCGCGAGCAGGGCGGCTGGGATGTGCCGAAGTGGCCCAAGGAGTTCGGCGGCCCGGGCTGGACACCCACGCAGCACTACATCTGGGAGCAGGAGACGGCGCGCAGCATGACGCCGCTCGACCTGCCCTTCGGTGTTGGCATGCTCGCGCCGGTGCTCATGGGCTACGGCAGCAAGGAGCAGCAGGAGCGCTTTCTGCCCGCCATCCGCGAGCGCACCGTCAACTGGTGCCAGGGGTACTCCGAACCGGGCGCGGGCTCGGACCTCGCAAGCCTCAAGTGCAAGGCGGAGCTGTCGGCCGACGGCAGTCACTACGTCGTCAACGGCACCAAGATCTGGACCACGATGGCGCACATCGCCGACTGGATTTTCTGCCTGACCCGCACCGATGACTCCGGTCGCAAGCAGCAGGGGATCACCTTCCTGCTGATCCCTATGAAGCAGGACGGCATCGAGGTGAAGCCGATCATTACCCTCGGTGGCGCCCACACGGTCAATACGGTGTACCTGACGGACGTGAAGGTGCCCGTCGAGAATCGCGTCGGCGAAGAAGGCAAAGGCTGGACCTACGCCAAGGGCCTGCTGCAGCACGAGCGCACCGGCATCGCCGGGATCTCGCGCTCCGTGGTCGCGCTGGAAAAGCTCAAGGAGCAGGCACGCTCCGTGCCCTGCGGCGATGGCACGGTGCTCGAAGAGCCCGGGTTCCGCGCCAAGCTCGCCGCGTTGGAGGCGGAGCTGATGGCCGTTGAGTTCACCGAGCTGCGAAGCCTGGCGACAGCTCAGGCCGGCGCCGCTCCGGGCCCGGAATCGTCGATCCTGAAGCTCAAAGGCACCGACATCCAGCAGCGCATTGCAAAGCTCACGGTGGAAGCGGCCGGCCTGCACGCCGCTGCCTGGGGCGGGGCCAATGCCGGGCCGAAGTTCGGCCGCAGCGGCATGCAGAGCTACCTGAGCAGCCGCGCCTACACGATCTACGGGGGCGCGAGCGAAGTGCAGCGCGATGTCGTGGCCAAGAACGTGCTGGGGCTGAAGCGCTCCGATAGCGGATCGGACTGAGGAGCCGCCATGGATTTCAACTTGACCGATGAGCAGCAGCTCATCGCAGACAGCGTGACCCGCTTTGTGGGCGACCACTACGCGCTCGAAGATCGGCAACAGGCCGCGAAGAGCGGCGTGGGCTACCGGTCGGAGAACTGGCAGACGATGGCCGAGCTGGGCTGGCTCGGCCTGCCCTTCAGCGAGGCCGAAGGCGGTTTCGGGGGCACCCAGGTGGATACCATGATTCTCATGGAGGCCTTTGGCCGCGGGCTGGTGCTCGAGCCGTACCTGCCCTGCATCGTGCTCGGCGCCGGCGCGCTACGCTATGGCAGCAACCAGGCGCTCGCCGATGCGTGGTTGCCCCAGGTGTTCGCCGGCGAGAAACGCCTGGCCTTCGCCTTTGCCGAGCCCCAGTCCCGCTTCGAACTGAACGACGTCGCGACCACTGCCAAGGCAATCGACGGGGGCTACGCCGTCACCGGCCAGAAGAGCATGGTCAGCAACGCGGAAGGGGCTGATGCGTTGATCGTCAGCGTACGCACCAGCGGCGAGCGCATCGACGATGACGGCATTGCTCTGGCCCTGGTGCCCCTGGACGCCGACGGCGTTCGTTGCGACCACTTCCCCACCGTCGACGGGCTGCGCGCCTCCGAGGTCTACTTCGAGAACGTCACGATCACCGCTGATGCGCTCCTGAGCGGGCCCGGGGACGGCCTGCCGGTCCTGCAGCGCACCGTCAACGACGGGATTCTCGCGCTGTGCGCAGAAGCGCTCGGCTGCATGGAGATGCTGTACAAGGACACCGTCGCCTACACGCAGGAACGTGAGCAGTTCGATCGCCCTCTCTCCGATTTCCAGGTGCTGCAACACCGCATGGTCGACATGTTCATGGAGTACGAGCAGTGCAAGTCCATGCTGTATCGAGCCACGCTGGAAACGGCGGAAGGCGCGGACACGGCGCAACGGACAATCCACGGTCTCAAGTACCTGGTCGGCAAGCTCGGCACCTTCATCGGTGAGAACGCAGTCCAGCTGCACGGCGGGATGGGCATGACCGAGGAGCTGCGGCTCGGGCACTACTTCAAGCGCCTGCTGGTCATCGACGGTCAGTTCGGTAACGCCGACCACCACCTCGCCCGCTTTGCGGCCTGAGGAAGGCAATCAGGGCCGGGGCGCCGGCGCGCTGTTCCGCGAGCCGCTGCTGTGGTTCGCCCTGCTGGGCGCGGGCCTGTTCTGGCTCGATGCGCGCTTTGGGGAGGCGCAGTTCGAGCCGGTGGTTGTGAATGATGCGATTCGCACCCGCTTGAGCGAGCAGTGGCGGGCGCAGATGGGCGCCCCCCCGTCGAGCGCGGAGCTCAAGGGCCTGATCGACGGTTGGATCCGCGAAGAGGTCTACGCCCGGGAAGCCGAGGCGATGGGCCTGGATCGCAACGACACCATCATCCGGCGCCGCCTGGTGCAGAAGCTGACCTTTCTGACGGAAGATCAGGCCACGGCAATGCCCCCGGACGAGGAAACGCTGCAGGCCTTTTATTCCAACGAGCCGGAACGCTACGCCGAGCCGGCGCGCTTCGATTTCGAGCACATCTACTTCAACAGCGATCGCCGCGAGGACGCGGCCGCCGACGGTCGGGCGCTGCTCGCACGCCTCACGCGCAGTCAGGAGACGGTGGACCCGGCGAGCGCCGGCGATCCCTTCATGCTGCAGCGCAGCTTCGCCCGGCGCAGCGAACGGCAGATCGGCGATCTGTTCGGGAACGCGTTCGCGAGCGCGCTGGTCAACGCGGAGCGGGGGCCCTGGGTCGGCCCGATCACCTCTGCGTACGGGGAACACCTGGTGCGCATCGTCGGCGTAGCTCCGGCGCGCGTTGCGCCCTTTGAGGAAGTGGCGGCACGGGTCGCGATCGACTTCGGTCAGGCCGAGCGCAAAGCCGCCAGCGAGCGCTACTACGCCGCGCTGCGCGAGCGCTACCCGGTCACCGTCGAGCCGACCGCTAAAGCGAAGTCGCCCGCTAACGCGCAACCGGAGTCCTGATGCGCTGGTCTCCCTGGACGCTGCTGTTCCTGCTGCTGCTAGGCAGTGTCGTCCAAGCCCATGAGGTCCGGCCCGCCTACCTGCAGTTCACCGAGGAAGGTCCGGGGGTCTTCGCCGTGCTGTGGAAACAGCCGGTGCTCGACGGTCGCCGACTGCCCCTGGAGCCGATCTACCCGGAGGCCTGCCAGAGCCTGGCACCAGCCACGCAGCGACGCACTGCGGGCGCACTGCTGCGCAACGAGCGTCTGGCCTGCGACCTGCGCGCGGGGACTGTGGGTGTGGATGGCCTCGCCCAAACGCTCACGGACGTCCTGGTCGCCATCGACTATGCGGACGGCACCGCCACTCGGTTCATTCTGAAGCCCGAATACCCGACCCAGGACCTGGCGGCACCGACGCCCGGCCTGCGCAGCTACCTGGTGATCGGGATCGAACACCTGCTGTTCGGCATCGACCACATCCTGTTCGTGATCGCGCTGGTCCTGCTGATCCGCAGCCCCCGGATGCTGCTGCTGACCATTACCGCGTTCACGCTGGCTCACAGCCTGACCCTCGCCCTGTCGGTGCTCGATCTTGTCCGCGTACCGCAGGCGCCCGTTGAAGCGATCATCGCGCTGTCGATCGTCTTCCTGGCGCGGGAGCTGCTGCGCGACCCGACAGCGCCACCCTCGCTTGCGAGCCAGCGTCCCTGGCTGGTGGCCGGCGCCTTTGGGTTACTGCACGGCCTGGGATTCGCCGGCGCGCTCGCTGACATCGGCTTGCCCCAGGGCCAGCTTGCGCCGGCGCTGCTGCTGTTCAACCTGGGGCTCGAGATTGGACAACTGCTTGTCGTGGCCGGCATGCTGGCCCTTGGCGCGCTGGCAGGCCGCTGGGTCGCGCCGGGCTGGCTGCGACGCGTTGAAGGTGGACCGGCCATCAACGCCGCGAGCGTCCTGGCCCTTGGCCTGGGCACCGTCGCCACCTACTGGACCATCGATCGCCTGCTGCTGATCGTGTAGAGGAACCCACCATGAAGCGAAGCGCGCTGATCTCCTTCCGCCGGCACCGGCACCCATGGCGCGGCGTCGCAGCCGCTGTGTTCGGACTGCTGTTGACCGGCTGCGGCGACAACGGCGCGGCGACCACCGAGTCGACTGCGGCGCCGGCATCGGTCGAGGCGACGCTGCGCGCACAGTTCGAGAACGCGAAGCCCGGGGACGTGATCGAGGTCCCCGAAGGGACGCACAGCATTCGGCGCCCGCTGATCCTGAAAACCGACAACGTCACGGTGCGGGGCGCCGGCATGGATCGCTCGATCCTGTCCTTTGCCGGCCAGCTCGCCGGCGGCGAGGGCGTGCTGGTTAACGCCAGCAATTTCGTGATCGAGGATCTGGCCATCGAAGACAGCATCGGCGATGCCCTGAAGATCAGCGACGGCGAGAACATCACGATCCGCCGCGTGCGGACCGAGTGGACCAATGGCCCGGACACGGAGAACGGTGCCTACGGCATCTACCCGGTACAGACCCGCAACACCCTCATCGAGGGGGCGATTGCCATCGGCGCTTCGGACGCCGGGATTTACGTAGGCCAGTCTGACCAGGTGATCGTGCGCAACTGCAAAGCGGCCTACAACGTCGCCGGCATCGAGATCGAGAACACCGTTCATGCCGACGTCTATGAGAACGTCGCAGAGCACAACACCGGTGGGATCCTGGTGTTCAACATGCCCGACCTGCCGATGGCCGGCCACAGCACGCGCGTATACAACAACGAGATCCGCAACAACAACACGGACAACTTCGCCGCCCCGGGTACGGCGGTCTCCGGTGTGCCTGCAGGATCCGGCCTGGTGGTCAACTCAAACGATCTGGTCGAGATCTTCGACAACGATTTCGAGGGCCATCGCACGGCGCACATCGTGCTCAGCAGCTATTTCAGCGCGAACTACGCCGGCCAGCAGGAAACCGCGGAGGCCTTTGATCCCTACCCGGAACAGATCCTGATCGCCGGCAACCGTTACGGTAAAGGCGGCTACGAGCCGGCCCTACCGCCCCTGGAAGCAGCCCGCAATACCCTTTTCGGCGCTGACGGGACCCTGCCGGCCATCGTCTGGGACGGCATCGTGGCCGAAGGCCGCAGCGCCCGCATCTGCGTGCAGGACGAGGTCGACGTGCTGAACGCCGACACGGCGAACGATTTCGCCAACCCTGGCACTGCCATGGCTGAGCACCGCTGCGAGCTGCCACGACTGCCGGCGGTCAGCCTGGGTCGTTGATGGCCCGAGCGTTCTGGCTACCGGCTGCGCTGATGGCGTTGGCGCTGCTCGCGCTCCAGCCGGGCTGCAGTCACCAGCGCTTCGACGGCCCACCGCGGTTGCACGAGACTGCGACGGCGCCGTCCAGGCTGTCTGACTGGCGGCTGCTGCGCCCAGGCAATGGCGCCATCGAGCTGAATGCAGCGGCCATTCCCTACGCTGTCAACATGCCGTTGTTCAGCGACTACGCGGACAAGCACCGGGCCCTGTGGGTACCGGAAGGTCGCCGCATCGAGATCGGTCCCGATGAGTCCCTGCAGTTCCCCGATGGGGCCATCATCAGCAAGAGCTTCTACTACGACTCCGGACACCCGGAGACCGCCCGCCCGACGCTGCGACCGGCCAGCCAGCGCTTCGGCGGGGATCAGGCGCGGGTCCTGGAAACGCGCCTGCTGGTCCGGGAGGACGGGCGCTGGGTGCCCTTAAGCTATCTGTGGGAAGGGGATGACGCCCGACTCATCACCACCGGCGCCGTGATTGACCTGCCCCTGACAAAGGACGCCACGCAGACCTTCCCCTACGTGGTGCCCACCCGCAATGAGTGCGCCAAGTGTCATGCGCTCGATCACGTGAGCGAACAGCTCGAGCCCATCGGCTTAACGCTCGCGCAGCTGACCGCGGGAACCTCGGAGAGCGGCCTGCAGGCCATGATCGATCGAGGGTGGTTACCCCCCGCCAGCGCCAGCACCCAACCGATGCCTCGGTGGCAGGATTTTGCCGACAGCGCCTTGACGGCGCCGCAACGCACCGAACAGGCTCGCGCCTATCTCGACAGCAACTGCGCCCACTGCCACAGTCCCACCGGCAGTGCACGCAATTCGGGACTCCACCTGGGCCGATTCACGCCCTACGGCCGGGCTCTGGGCGTCTGCAAGCCACCGATCGCTGCGGGCAAAGGCTCCGGTGGACGCCTGTTCAGCATCGTCCCCGGCCAGCCGCACGCCTCCATCGTGAGCTATCGCATGGCGAGCACAGACCCCAGCCGCCGTATGCCCGAGAACGGGCGAACGCTGGCGCACAGCCAGGGCAACGAGCGGGTCGATCAATGGATTGCCAGCCTGTCAGGCGAGTGTCTTTAGATCGGCAGGTAGCTCGACCTTGACGGCGCATTGCCGTCGTTTTTACTCCCGCTGGTTACAACCACGAGTCGTTTTATAACCGTCGGCCTTATTGCCGTGGAAACGCGCTCGCGAACTCGCGCGCGCACGAGCCTTTTCTACACTACAGAAATAGGCGCGTTCAGCGGCGTTATCTGTAACAAAGTGTTCAACGCTACCGACCGCAACGGCGCGAAAAAGTTTCAGGAACCGTGATGAAGATCCAGGTTCCAAGAACATAGCGGGTGTTTAGTAAAACGGCATACCGCAGCAAAGGAGCGCTAGCGATGGGTGTATTCGAACACTATCAGGAGCGGTTTGACGCCGCCCAGCAGGAAGAGCTGTCATTGTCTGACTATCTCGACCTGTGTCGGGAAGAGCCAGCAACCTACGCGACCTCTGCGGAGCGCCTGCTCATGGCGATCGGCGAGCCCGTGTTTGTCGACACCTCCAAAGACCCCCGCCTGTCGCGCATCTTTTCCAACAAGATCATCAAGCGTTATCCAGCGTTCGATGAGTTTTACGGCATGGAAGAAGCGATCGAGCAGATCGTGTCCTTCTTCCGCCACGCCGCCCAGGGCCTCGAGGAGCGCAAGCAGATCCTGTATCTGCTGGGCCCGGTCGGCGGCGGCAAGAGCTCTCTTGCAGAAAAACTCAAAGACCTTATGCAGCGTCTCCCCTTCTACGCGCTGAAAGATTCACCGATCAATGAAAGCCCGCTGGGCCTGTTCTCGCCCGGCGAGGACGGCAAAATCCTGGAGGAGGACTACGGCATTCCCCGGCGCTACCTCAAGGGAATCATGTCCCCCTGGGCGGCCAAGCGCCTGAAAGAGTACGGCGGCGACATCAGCCAGTTCCGGGTCGTCAAGCGCACGCCGAGCATTCTCGACCAGGTGGCCATCGCCAAGACCGAGCCGGGCGATGAGAACAATCAGGACATCTCAGCGCTCGTGGGCAAGGTCGACATCCGCATGCTCGAGAATTTCGAACAGAGCGATACGGACGCTTACAGCTACTCCGGCGCCCTGTGCAAGGCCAACCAGGGCCTTATGGAGTTCGTGGAGATGTTCAAGGCGCCCATCAAGGTGCTGCACCCGCTGCTGACCGCGACCCAGGAAGGCAACTTCAACGGTACCGAGGCCATCGGCGCGGTCCCCTTTGACGGCGTGGTTCTCGCCCACAGCAACGAGTCGGAGTGGCAGAGCTTCCGCAACAACAAGAACAACGAAGCCTTCATCGATCGCGTGTATATCGTGAAGGTGCCCTACTGCCTGCGGGTCACGGAAGAGATCAACATCTACCGCAAGCTGATCAACGGCTCGTCCCTCTCCAAGGCCCCCTGCGCGCCGGATACGCTGCGCATGCTGGCTCAGTTCTCCGTACTGTCGCGAATCCATGAGCCGGAGAACTCCAACGCCTTTTCGAAGATGCGCATCTACGATGGCGAGAACCTGAAGGACACGGACCCGAAGGCCAAGACTCTGCAGGAGTACCGGGACATGGCCGGGGTCGATGAGGGCATGGACGGCCTGTCCACCCGCTTCGCCTTCAAGATCCTGTCGAAGGTCTTCAACTTCGACGCCGCGGAGGTTGCGGCCAACCCCGTGCACCTGATGTACGTGCTCGAACAGCAGATTGAGGCCCAGCAGTATCCGGAGGAGACGCACGATCGCTACCTGCGCTTCATCAAGGAGTATCTGGCGCCGAAATACGTGGAGTTCATCGGCAAGGAGATCCAGACCGCCTACCTCGAGTCCTACTCGGAGTACGGGCAGAACATCTTCGACCGCTATGTGACCTATGCAGATTTCTGGATTCAGGACCAGGAGTACCGGGACCCGGAGACGGGCGACATCTTAAGCCGCGCGTCCCTGAACGAGGAGCTGGAGCGGATCGAAAAGCCGGCTGGCATCAGCAATCCCAAGGACTTCCGCAACGAGATCGTTAACTTCGTGCTGCGGGCCCGCGCCAACAACGGCGGCAACAACCCGAGCTGGATGAGCTACGAGAAGCTACGTAGCGTCATCGAGAAGAAAATGTTCTCGAACACCGAGGACCTGCTGCCGGTCATCTCTTTCAATACCAAGTCGTCCAGCGAGGAGCAGAAGAAGCACGACGACTTCGTGCATCGGATGGTCGAGCGCGGCTACACGGAGAAGCAGGTACGCCTGCTGGCGGAGTGGTATCTGCGGGTGCGCAAGTCGCAATAGCATCATGAGCTACATCATCGACCGCCGCCGCAACGCCAAGCACAAGAGCACGGTCAACCGTAAGCGCTTTCTGGACCGCTACAAGGGGCACATCAAGCGCGCCGTGGCCGATGCGGTGGCCGAGCGCAGCATCACCGACATGGAGCGCGGTGAGCAGGTGACCATTCCCGCAGACGACATCAGTGAGCCGCGCTTTCGCCACGGCCCCGGAGGTCAGCGCAGCGTCGTGCATCCGGGCAATCGTGAGTTCGTGAGCGGCGACCGCATTCGTCGCCCACCGGGCGGTGGCGGCACGGGCGGTCAGGCCTCGAAGGATGGCGAGGGCGAGGATGACTTCGCTTTTCAGCTCAGCCAGGACGAGTTCTTGAACTTTCTGTTCGACGACCTGGCGCTGCCCAATCTGGCCAAGCGCCATCTGAAGGGCAACGACAGCTTCAAGTATCAGCACGCGGGTTTCTCGACGGAGGGCAACCCCGCCAAGCTGTCCGTGCTGCGCTCCATGCACGCCTCCAAGGGCCGACGCATCGCCCTGACCGGCGAGGCGCGCCGCCAGAAGAAGCGCGCAGAGGCCGATCTGCGTGAAGCTGAGGCTAACGGTGATGAGCTGGGCGTGCATCGGCTCCGGGAGGAGATCGCGCGCCTGGAGCGGCGGATTCTGCGGGTGCCCTTCCTGGACACAACGGATCTGCGCTACAACCTGCACCAGAAGGTGCCGGTGCCGACGTCCCAGGCGGTCATGTTCTGCCTGATGGATGTCTCCGGGTCCATGGATCAGCACACCAAGGACCTGGCCAAACGGTTCTACCTGCTGCTGTACCTCTTTCTCAAGCGTCACTACCAGCGCACTGAGGTGGTGTTCATCCGCCATCACACGACCGCCAAGGAAGTCGACGAGCAGGCCTTTTTCTACTCCCGGGAAACCGGCGGCACCGTGGTTTCCAGCGCGCTGACGCTCATGCACGAGATCATCGCGCAGCGCTACAGCGCCGATAACTGGAACATTTACGGCGCCCAGGCCTCCGACGGGGACAACTGGGCGGACGACTCGCCGCGCTGCGTGTCTCTCCTGCAGGACCAGATCCTGCCGCTGGCGCAGTACTTCGCTTACGTGGAGATCACCCGCCGACCGCCCCAGGAACTGTGGCGCCACTACACGCAGCTCGAGCAGACGCATCCGGAGCTGTTCGCGCAGCGCCGTATCCAGCGCGCGGAAGAGATCTTCCCCGTGTTCCACGAACTCTTCGCGAAGCGGGAAGCCGCGTAAGGACGGTCCCATGACCAGCACTGCAGCCCCCAGCGCATCGCACCTGATCAGCGCAGGCAACGAGTGGACCTTCGAGCTGATCGAGGCCTTCGATCAGGAGATCGGACGCTGCGCCGAGACGTTCGAGCTGGATACCTACCCGAACCAGATCGAGATCATTCGCAGCGATCAGATGATGGATGCCTACGCCTCCGTGGGTATGCCCATCGGCTATTCGCACTGGTCCTTTGGCAAGCAGTTCGTGGACGTTGAGCGCAACTACACGCACGGCCGTATGGGGCTCGCGTACGAGATCGTCATCAACTCCAACCCCTGCATCTCCTACCTGATGGAGGAGAACACACTGACCATGCAGGCGCTGGTCATCGCCCACGCCTGCTACGGCCACAACTCTTTCTTCAAGAACAACTACCTGTTCCAGACCTGGACCGACGCGAGCGCGATCATCGACTATCTGGTCTTCGCCAGAAAGTACGTGGCCGACTGCGAGGAACGCTATGGCGTTGCCGCCGTCGAGGAGATCCTCGACTCCTGCCACGCGCTGCAGAATTACGGCGTGGACCGCTACCGGCGCCCCAGTCCCATCTCTGCCGAGCAGGAGGCGCAGCGGCAGCGCGAGCGGGCGGAGTACATCCAGCGGAATCTGAACGAGCTCTGGCGCACCCTCCCCCAGCGCGAGGCCGACCCGCAGGAGCGTGAAACACGGTTCCCGGAAGAACCGCAGGAAAACCTGCTCTACTTCATCGAGAAGCACGCGCCGCTGCTCGAGCCCTGGCAACGGGAAATCGTGCGCATCGTCCGCAAGATCGCGCAGTACTTCTACCCGCAGCGTCAGACCCAGGTCATGAACGAAGGCTGGGCCAGCTTCTGGCACTACACGCTGCTGAACGAGCTCTACGGCCGCCAGCGCGTGAACGACGCCTTCATGATGGAGTTCCTGGCCTCGCACAGCGCCGTGTTGTTTCAGCCTGCATTCGACCATCCGGCGTACGGCGGCATGAATCCCTATGCCCTCGGCTTTGCCATCTACTCCGATCTGAAGCGGATCTGTGAAGCGCCGACCGCCGAGGATCGGGAATGGTTCCCGGATCTGGTCGGCGCGCCATGGCTGCCGACGCTGCATGCCGCCATGCGCGACTTTAAGGATGAGAGCTTCATCCTGCAGTTTCTGTCACCGAAGGTCATGCGCGACCTGCGCCTGTTCGGTATCGTCGATGATGACCAGGCCGAACACATCGAAGTGAGCGCGATCCACGACAGCGAAGGGTACCGACGCGTTCGCGCGCTGCTCGCATCGCAGTACAACCTGGGTGATCAGGAACCGAACATCCAGGTGGTGAACGTCGACGTTCGCGGGGATCGCAGCCTGACCCTGCGCCACAGCGCGCACACCCGTCGACCGCTGGCGGAAGACGCCAGCGCCGTCATGAAACACGTGCATCGGCTGTGGGGGTTTCCCGTCCACCTGGAGCAGATCGACATTGGCGCTGACGCTGGCGAACGCCCCCGGCGACTGCATTCCATCACCGCATTTCGGGGCTGATCAGCCCCGTCAGCGGCGCCCACTCAGCACCGCTTCGATCAGGAACGGGCCCTTACGCTCCGCCGCCTGCAATAGCGCCGCCTCAAAGCCTTCACAGGTGTCTGCCTGCACCGCGTCCACGCCCTGGGCGCGCGCCAGCATGACCCAGTCGATGGCCGGCTCATCGAGGTTGAACAGCGAGCCCGCATCCGCGCCGATCTCGTTCACACCCAGGCGGCGGTACTCCACCTCGAGGATGTTGTAGGCCCGGTTGGAGTAGATCACCACCGTGATATCGAGCTGCTCCCGTGCGGCTGTCCACAGGAACTGATTGGTGTACATGGCCCCACCGTCACCGAGCAGGGCGTACACCTTGCGATCCGGGCAGGCGATCGCGGCACCGACGGCGACGGGGCCGCCCTGCCCGATCGCGCCGCCGGTCAGATTGAGCCAGGAGTGCGGCACACTGCGCTGCATCGGCGTGTACGCGGCGCCACCGCCGCCGCTGTCGACGGCCACGATGGCGTCAGCCGGTGCCGTCGCGGCCAGCAGGGTGCTGACCGCACCGGTGTTGAGCGGGCCGCTGGGGCGCTCGATGTCGACCTGGGCGATCGCATGTCGACCGGTCGCGGTGATTGCCGGAGCGTCGAGTTCATCCGCAAGGGCTTCGAGTGCCGCAGCGGCATCCTGATCGCGGCGCGCCAGCACGCAGGGAGTCACGGCTTCCGGGACCAGTGAGCTCGGCAACGACGGGTAGGCGAAGAAACTGACCGGCGCCTGCGCACCGGCCAGGACCAGCCCTTCTACCTCGGCCAGCGCCTCGGCAATCTGCTCCGGAAAGTACGGCAGGCGGCGGACCGGATAGACATCCGGTCCCCCTTCCACCCGTGCCGGAAACGTTGCCGTGAACACAGCGGTGCCCGTTTTCTCCACAATGCGGGCCACCGCGGCCAGTCCCCGCTGCGTCAGCGCATTGCCGTCCAGCAGCAGCACGGAGCGGGCGCTCAGCGTGGCCGCGGCGGCCGGGACCGCGGCGGCGTCGAAGGGGTTGCGCTGCCGCTCGAGCGCGCGCGCCGGCGCCAGTCGCCCCGCGCCCTCGCCCCAGGCGCAGTCCGCGGGAATCACCAGGGTCGCGATGGCACCTTCGGGATTGGGGCGGGCGGTCAACGTCGCCAACACCGCGTCCGCGCCGTCCTGGGCGAGCTGCTCCGGCGTGCCGCTGGTCCGCACCCAGGCGGATACGGGCCGGGCGATCCCGGGGATGTCCGCGGTCAGCGGTGCATCAAAGGGCACATGGTGGCGGCCGTGCTCGCCGATCAGGTTGAGGATGGGCGTGTCTGCACGACGGGCGTTATGCAGGTTGGCGATACCGTTGCCGAGCCCCGCGCCCAGATGCAGCAGCGTGGCCGCCGGATGGCCGCGCATACGCCCGTAGCCATCCGCGGCGCCAGTGCAGACCCCTTCGAACAGCCCGAGCACCCCGCGAAAGCCCGGCACGGCGTCCATGGCCTGCACCAGGTGCATCTCCGAGGTGCCGGGATTGGCGAAGCACACCTCCACGCCGTGGGCGAGCAGGGTTTCGATGAGTGAGCGGGCGCCATTCACGGGCTGTCTCCTTGCGGTTGCGTCAGCGGGGGCGCGGCCGTGCGCCGTGCGGCCAGGGCGGCGACGATCTCGCCGTGGCGTTCCCGGGTCAGTTCGTACTTGGTGTAGCAGTACAGGCAGATCGCGGCGAAGCCGGCCAGGACCGGACCGAACAGCAGCCCCAGATGCCGGACATTGGTCTCCGTGACCTCGGCGCTAGCACCGCCATCGGGCCAGCCGATGAGCGTGAGCGCGATGCCCGCCAGGAAGGTGCCGATGCCCTGGGTGGCTTTTTGCGAGAAAGATGAGGCCGCGAAGAAGATGCCTTCCTGACGCTTGCCCGTGCGCAGCTCATGCTCATCGACTATGTCCGGCACCATAGAGTTGAAGGTGACCAGCGCCTGGATCACGAACATGCCCTGGAGAAACCGCATGCCGACCAGGCTCCAGACCAGGTAATCGCTGTCGTTCTCGGGAAACCAGCCGAGCAGGCGCAGCAGCACCGGGATGATCTGCCCGCCCGCCCAACCTGCGGTGCCCACCATGACGCAGGGCAGCTTGTCGAAGCGCTCGTTCAGGCGCCGGGTAAAAAGCGCGCCGGTCAGCACGCCGAACACCTGCGCGGCGAAGAACCAGAAATTTTCGCCGCTCGCGAGTTCCCAGAAGTAGGTGTTCATGTACAGGTTCAGCGCGCTGTCGACGCCGACCATCACGAACACCGTCAGGATGCCCGCGAACATCCAGCGAAAGGAGCGGATGCGCAGCGCCTCGATCATCTCCCGCACCAACGTGACCGGGACCTGCGCGATGCTCGCGAGTTGCTGGTTGGCCGCCGGGCGCGCGAGCCACGGCACCCGGTGCAGGGTGCCGAAGCTGGCGACACTGATCGCGAAGACCATGAGGACCGCCATCACCGCGGCGAACGGGGCATAGCCCTCCAGGTTGTAATGCCCTGGCGAGCCGGTTACCGGATCGTCTGCGAGAAAGTAGCCAAAGCCCACCCCGTAGGCGCAAAGGTAACCGAGATAACTGAAGGCGTAGCGCCACTGCACGACCGTGGTGCGCTCGTGATAGTCGTCCGATAGCTCACCGCCCAGCGCCGCGTGCGGCACATAAAACAGAGTGATCGACGTGCGCGTGAGCACTGCGAAGGTCGTCATCCACAAAAATAGTCCGGTCTCGGACAGCTGCGGCGGGCTAAACAGCAGGTAGAAGCTCGTCGCCAGAGGGATCATCGACGCGAACAGGAACGGGTGTCGGCGCCCGAGGCGCGATTGCCAGCTGTCCGACAGATAGCCCACCAGCGGATCGGTGATCGCATCGAACAGCAAAGCCACAAACAGGGCGAGTCCCGACAGCTTCGGATCGAGACCGAGAACCTCGCTGTAGAAAAAGAACAGGTAAACGCTGAAGCAGGTGTTCTTGATCCCTTCAGCGAGCTGGCCGAGCCCGTAGCTCGCCTTGGTGGGGGTCGTCAGCGCTGGTGCACGCCCAACCGGCGCTGAGGCCGCGGGCGCAGAATGGGCGTTGCTGATAGCGTTGTCCTCTGCACTCTGCAATGATCTTGCGTAGCGTGGGCATGGGGGTCAAGGGTTAGCACCGCGCACTCTGCCCGGCCGGGCCACGCATCGCGCAGGAAAACCATGAGCTCAAATCCCGCACCGATTCAGTGTCGTCCCCAGGCGGTAGAAGCCCACTGGATCGACTACAACGGCCATATGAACATGGCCTACTACCTCGTGGCCTTTGATCGGGCCGTCGATGAGGTCTTCGATCAGCTCGGCATCGGTGCTGCCTATACCGCCAGCGGCGAAGGCTCGGTGTTCACGCGCGAGGTCCGGGTCAACTACCTCAGCGAGGCCCTGCAGGGGGACGATCTGCATATCACCTGGCAACTGCTCGATGCCGACAGCAAGCGCCTGCACTATTTCCAGGAGATGACCCGGGGCAGCGATGGCGAGCTGCTCGCCACCTCCGAGCAGCTCGCACTGCACGTTTCGATGAGCACCCGTCGGAGCGCACCGCTGCCGGAGCAGGCGGCCGCAGCGATCGCAAAGCTGCAGAGCGCGCACGCAACCCTGCCGAAGCCCGCGGGCCGCGAGCGGCCCTTAGGCATCGTGCGGCGCGCGCCTCAGTAGCCCTCGAGCGCGCCGTAACGATTGCGGTGGTAGGCCACATCGCCAAGGGTCTGCTCGGCAACCGCGGCGCGCTTGATGAAGAAGCCGATATCGAACTCGTCGGTCATCCCGATGCCGCCGTGCATCTGGATGCCTTCCCGCGTGACCAGGTCATAGGTCTCGCCCACCTTGGCCTTGCTGAGGCTCGCAAGCTTTGCGATGTCCGCCGGATCGCGCGCCTCATCGAGCGCTGACAGCGCCTCGAGCACACAGGACTTGGACAGCTCAACCTCGCAGAACATGTTTGCTGCGCGGTGCTTTAGCGCCTGGAAGGAACCGATCGGGACCCCGAACTGCTCCCGCTCCTTGAGGTAGGCGACGGTCCGCTCGAAGCATTCCTGCAGGCCACCGAGCATCTCTGCCGCCAGCCCGATGCGGGCGATATCCAGCGCCTGCCCGAGTGGCCCGGCGCCCTCGCCTTCGACACCCAGCAACGCATCGGCACCGACCTGCACGCCCTTCAGCTCGAGATCGGCCGCGTTGCGGGAATCGGTCATGTGCGTGCGCGTGCGCGACAGCCCTGCGGCATCTGCCGGCACCAGGAACAGGCTGATACCGCTCTGCGCCGACGCTTCGCCGCCCGTGCGGGCGGTCACGATGAGCTGATCGGCGACATGCCCATCGAGCACGAAGGTCTTCTGACCATCGAGGCGATAGCCGTCGCCTTCGCGCACGGCGGTCGTGGCGACCCGCTCCGGCGCATGGCGGTGCCATTCCTCGCAGGCCAGCGCGAGCAGCAGCTCGCCGGCCGCCAGTTTCGGCAGCAGTGCCGCTTTCTGACTGTCGCTGCCGGCCAGATTCACCAGGCTGCCACCCAGCCAGACCGAGGCGAACAGCGGGCTCGCCGCGAGCGTGCGACCGGTTTCCTCGGTGACCACTCCAAGGCCCTTGTAGCCGAAGGCCAGCCCGCCGAACTCCTCCGGAAAGGGAATCCCCGCCCAGCCCAGCTCGACCATGGCTTGCCAGGCGTCCCGGTCGAAGCCGTCCGCGCTGTTCCCGTCGCGCAGCGCCCGCAGCGCGCTGATCGGCACCCGATCGGCACAGAAGGTCTTGGCACTGTCCTTGAGCATGGTCTGCTCTTCGGTCAGGATCATCGGCATCGGCAGCCCCTTGAATTCGCGACAGCGCACTCTACGAAATGCCCCGCCGCCCTGTCGAGACAGACCGAGCCCCAACGCCGTTACGAAGTGCTTACACCCAGGCGCAAGGTCGTCGCCTTAGGTTCAGATTCAGGCTCTATGCTGGTCCCCATCGACTGAACCTGCGAGCCCGCGCACATGCGCCGACTGCCACAACACCTCCGAGGCCTCCTGATGCCTGCGCTCATCGCCCTGGCGCCGCTCTTTGCGCCGCGAGCCTGGGCCGCTGGCGCACCGCTGGCAGAGCCGACCTACGACTGGACGCTGCTGCTGGTCCTGGCCTTCGGCATTACCGGTCTGATCTGGATCCGGCGCCACATCACCCGCCTCTAGCGCTGCAGCATCGAAAACCGCGCGCGGTGGCGACCCTGCCGACGCCGGGCGCGTCCCACCTGCCGTGACTGATCTCGCCCCCCTGCAGCAGGCCCTGAACCGCACGCTACCCACCGCTCGCCTGCAGCGCTATCGCCTGCCCGGCTGCAACGGGCTGACCCTGGCGCTCATCAACGACGATTTCGACACGGGCCCTCTGCCCCAGGCCGTCATGAACGCCGTCATCGCCGAGCCCGCGTATTGGGCCTTCTGCTGGGGTAGCGGGTTGGCCCTGGCGCAGGAGCTGCTGGCCGATCCAGATCGAGTGCGGGGCAAGCGGGTCCTCGATTTCGGGGCCGGGTCCGGCGTCGCCGGCATCGCGGCCGCCATGGCCGGTGCCCGCTCCGTCATCGCCTGTGACAACGATCGCGATGCCCTGCTCGCCTGCCGCAGCAACGCTTCGCTCAATGGTGTGGCGCTTGAGCTCTGCGACAGCCTGGAAGCCCTGTCGACCTCCGTCGACTGCATCCTGCTGGCAGACGTGCTCTACGACCGCAGCAACCTGCCGTTGCTCCGGGCGCTTAAGTCTCTGCACCAGGGCGCGCCGAGCGCGCCCGCGCTGATCATCGCCGACAGCCGCATCGCGGACCTGTCCCGCTGGGGCTTTCACTGCAGCGGTACCCGGCAGGCGCTGACCCTGCCCAATCTGGGCGAGTTCGACGAATTCGCAACAGTGCGGTTCTTCGAGGCAGCACCCGGCCAGGGCTAGGCGCAGCGCTTGCGGCCTACTATTGAGCGCTAGCGCACCACGCCGGAGACTCGCCACAGTCGCAGATTGGAAAATCGGGTCCCAAGCAGCGCCAGCGCCGTGGTCGTGTCCGTAGAAAACAGCCACTCGTCCACGGCCGTAGGCGTCTCAAAGCTGAGGATCAACAGGTGCGATAGCTGCGTCTGCCCTTCGAGTACCGCCACCGGACTGTCCCAGTAGACGCGCCCACCGACGGCGAGCGCGCCGGCAAACGCCTCCCGCAAAGCGGCCGATGCGTCGGCCTGGGCCGGCGGTTCGAACGCGGCACCGATCAGCAGCAGGTGGGCTGACAGAACCTGGGGCTGCGGCGCCTCCAGAAGACCGAGCACGCTGCGCCGGGCTCCCGGTGCGCGGGCACCCAGACCGCGATAGCTCCGCCCGGTGACCGTTCGCACAAACCCGGAGCCGGTGGGAAAGCGCAGGGCCTGTATCCGCTGCCACTCGTCCGCGACCTGCCCGACGGGCACCGCCAGCTGCGTGGCCTGCCACAGGCCGGTTGCATCGGTGGACTCGAACAGGGTACCGAGCTCCCTGCGATACCCCGCTGCGTCCGTCGCTAGCGGGCCTGCGTCGTCGAAATAGAGCACGTGGTACGGCGCAGAGCGCTGCGCAGGGTCCACCGCGAGCGAGACCAGCGGCCAGCCAGCCCACCAGACCAGCGCCGCCAGAAAACCCGCCAGCAACAGGCAGAACAGGGCAAATGTGGATACAGCTCGACTCATGCTCTCAGGGCAGACCGATCGGGGGTGACCGCACTCGCGACACCCATGCATGATAGCCGATTCGCTCGCCAGGCCTCAGACCCGCATGCACGACCGCCCTGCCGCAATCGCTATCGAACCGCAGGCCGAAAACCTGATGGTCGCAGAGGTCCGCCTGCGTCTGTGGCACCTGTGCCACAGCGACCCTGACCGCCCGCTGGTCATCCTGCTGCACGGGATGCGCGATGTCAGCCGCAGCTTACTGCCCGTCGCTCGGGCCCTCCAGGCTCAGTTCAACGTGGTGCTGTTCGATCAGCGCGGTCACGGCGAGAGCGACTACCCGGGCGCGTACACCCTCGAGCACTTCTACTTCGATCTGCACCAGGTGATCGAGCACCTGCAGCAGGACCACCCTGCGCGTCCGCTGGGTCTCGTGGCCCACAGCCTTGGCGGCCAGATCGCGTCCCGCTACGCCGGCCTGTTCGCGAGTCAGGTGCAGGGCCTGCTGCTCGTTGAAGGGCTGGGACCGCCGGACCCGACCTGGCCGGACGTAGAGCCCGACTACTGGCAGGATCTCGACCGGTATCGCGCCCTGGTGCTGGAACGCTTTGCGCTGCCATCGCGCCTGCGCGCACTGCCGGACCAGGCGTTCGCGGCGCAGCGGCTGCTGCACAACAATCCGCGCCTCACACCGGCACGTGCTCGGGCTATTGCCGAGGTCGCCACGATCCAGCGCACCGTCGATGGCGAGCCGCAGTGGCACTGGGCGTTCGATCCCAGGGTCGCCTCAACCTTCGTCGGCTTTTCCGAAGAAAGCAGCCAGCGCCTGTGGCAGGCGGTCACAGCGCCGGTGCTGACCATCACCGGAGATCTGGCGGAGGAGTACTGGCGCGGTGCGATGCTCTACGGGGCGGACTACAAAGGCCGCTTCCAGCCCGGCGAGTACGAAGCCCGCATCGCGCCGTTCGCCAACATACGGCATGAGCGCTTCGAGGGCTCAGGACACATGGTGCACTTCGATGAGCCGGAGCGCCTGGCGGCCACGGCCGTGGCCTTCATGGCGACAGCGCTGGGAGCTTAGAAGCAGGGCCGGGCTAGCCCACAGTCACCCGATGTCGCAAGGTGCCAACGGGCTCCAGCGCCACTTCGACCAGGTCGCCCTCGTCCATGAAGACCGGCGGCTTGCGGGCCGCGCCGACCCCGCCCGGGGTGCCGGTCACGAGCACGTCGCCGGCAACGAGCTCCGTAAAGGTGCTGCAGTACTCGATGATCTCGGCAAAGTCGTGAACCATCAGGTCGGCGGTCGCCTGCTGCATCACAGCGCCGTTGAGACGCGTGGTCAGGCGTAAGGCCGAAAGATCCCCCACCTCGTCCGGCGTCATCATCCAGGGCCCGAAGCCACCGGTCGCAGGAAAATTCTTGCCGGGGGTGAACTGGCTGGTCTGGCGCTGGAACTCACGGACGCTGCCGTCGTTGTAGATGCTCACGCCGGCAATGTGTGACAGCGCGGCCTCGCGCGAAATGCGCCGACCGGGCTTGCCGATGATGAGCGCAATCTCTCCCTCATAGTCGAGGGTGTTCGATTCCTGCGGGCGCACCATGGGCTGCTCGTGGCCGACCTGGGCGTTGGCAAAGCGCACGAAGATCGTCGGGAAGCCTTCGCCGCCGCGGCCGGTCTCTTCCTGGTGAGCGCGATAGTTCAGGCCCACGCACAGGATTTTCTCCGGATCCGGAATCGGCGGCAGGTACTCGACCGCTGCCAGTTCGACCCGTGTGACCACCGGTGCTGCCGCCAGAGTCGCAAGCGCATCTGCCGCGATCGCCTGGCGCAGCCCGACCGGCGCGCCGGCCTGGTCACCGACGTCCACCACCGAGGTCCCATCGACGTAGCCGTAGGAGACACGGCCCTCATGCGAGAAACTGAGCCAGCGCACTGCCCGAGCTCAGCCGAAGAGGATGACGTTGCGGGCGATCTCGCCGGTTTCGAGCGCCGCGAGCGCATCGTTCACGTCTTCTAAGCGAATGTGCGAGGAAATCAGGTCGTCGAGATGCAGCTTGCCCTGCAGGTAGAAATCCACGAAGCGCGGCATGTCGACACGGAACCGGTTGGAGCCCATAAACGAACCCTGGATCGATTTCTCGAACAGGAAATCGGGTCCATGCAGGCTCACCATATCGCCGGGTGGGATCATACCGATCACCGTCGCGCTGCCGCCGTTACGCAGCATGTTGAAGGCCTGCTCGGCGGTGCCCTTGAGACCGATGGCCTCGAAGGAGTAGTGCACGCCGCCGCCGGTCAGCTCCTGGACCGCCGCCACCGGATCGCCGTCCCGGCCGTTGACGACATCAGTGGCGCCGAACTTGCGCGCCAGCTCCAGCTTCGAGGGCACCATGTCGACGGCGATGATGCGCGAAGCGCCTGCGATCGCCGCGCCATTGATACAGGACAAGCCGATTCCGCCACAGCCGATCACGGCTACGGTGGCGCCCGGTTCGACCTTGGCCGTGTGGATGACCGCGCCAACGCCGGTCGTCACGCCGCAGCCGATGAGCGCCGCCCGATCGAGGGGCATGTCCGGACGGATCTTCGCCACAGCGTGCTCGTGAACCAGCATCATCTCCGCGAAGGAGCCAAGGTTCGCAAACTGCTGCACCGCCGCCCCATCGTGACTGATCCGGGGCTCCGCAGCGCTGTCACGCTGCGTTTCCGGTTCCTGGCACAGCGACATGTGGCCGGTCAGACAGTGCTCGCAGTGGCCGCAGAACACGGACAGACAGGTAATGACGTGGTCGCCCGGTTTGACGTACTGCACATCGCTGCCGACCTGCTCGACCACGCCGGCGCTTTCGTGCCCAAGCACCATCGGCACCACGCCGGGGTAGGTGCCGTTGAAGAAGTGCATATCGCTGTGACACACGCCGGCCGCCGCGGTGCGAATGAGCACCTCCCGTGGCCCGGGCTTGGAGACAGAGATCTCCTCGATCTCCATGGGTACGTTCACTTCGCGAAAGACAGCGGCTTTCATGGCACTCCCCCGACGGCTAACCCCTTGCTGCCAAGGAGTGTGCCCAGCCGCTCAAGGAGAGTCCAGCGCAGCAAACCGGCCCGCCAGCAGGTGCTCCGTCGCTGCGATTGCCGTTGCCAGCGACGTCGCATCCGCGACGCCTTTACCTGCGATATCAAAGGCGGTGCCGTGATCGACAGATGTCCTCAGAAAGGGCAGACCGAGGGTGGCGGTGGTGCTGTGATGGAAATCATGCACCTTGATCGCGATATGGCCCTGGTCGTGATACATCGCCAGCACCAGGTCAAACTCGCCCGCGATCGCGCGATTGAAGACGGAGTCCGCTGGGATCGGGCCGGTGGCCGCGATCCCCTCTTCCCGCGCCGCTGCCACCGCCGGCGCAATGGCTTCAATCTCTTCCCGACCGAGCAGGCCGGACTCACCGTTGTGTGGATTGAGCCCCGCGACCGCAATGCGCGGCGCGGCCAGACCCCAGGTGGCGAGCGAGCGCTGGCACAGGCGCAGGCGCGCCAGCACCGTGCCGCGCTGCACGTAGCGCGCCGCCTCGATCAGCGATTTGTGCGTGGACAAATGCACCACCTTCAGGCCCGGCGTCATCAGCATGGTGGCGGTATCGCTCACCCGAGCCAGACGCCCGAGTATTTCCTGATGCCCGATGTCATCCACGAATCCAGCGGCGTGAATGGCGGCCTTGTTAATCGGCGCTGTCACCATGGCCGCGCAGTCGCCCTCGAGACACCGCTGCGCCGCCGTGGTGACCGCCTCGACCGCCAGCCGACCGGCCCCGGCACTGACCTGCCCGACCGCGAGATCCGCCGGCAGCGGGCCCAGGTCGAGGCAGGTGACCCCGCGCGCTGCGAGGCCCGCCTCATCGGGCAAGGATACGTCCGCCTGCTGGGCGCCAAGGTCGAGCGCCGCCCGCGAGCCGACGAGCAACAGGGGCAGCGCCCGTGGCGCATCGGTCGCGAGGTAGCGCGCCACCACTTCCGGGCCGATGCCCGCCGGGTCTCCCAGAGTTAGCGCTACGGGTCGCGCCACGCCCCTAGCCGTTGAGCAGTTCCGTGGACTCGAGGGTGAGGCCAAACCCTTCGACCCCGACGTAGTCGACCTCGCGCCCGGCGATGAGGCGAATGCGGCGCAGGCCTACGTCCCGCAGGATCTGGGCACCGACGCCAATCTCGAGCCATTCGGCGCGACGCTCGGCTTCCTTGCTGCCGTCCTGCAGCCGCTCCAGAGGCACGCCGACAAAGCCGGAGCGCAAATAGATCAGCACGCCACCGCCCAGCGCATCGATGCGGTCGAGCGCCACGTCCATGAGATTGCTGGGGTGCTCGGATTGCGGCCCGAACACGTCGTCGATCAGCTTCTCGCGATGGATGCGAACGGGGACGCTGCGATCACCGCTGATGTCGCCGAATACCAGCGCCAGGTGCTCGACGTCCTCGAACTTGGTCGTGTACGCGTAGGCGCGCGCATCACCGATGCGGGTGCGGACGCTGAATTCCTGCGTGCGCTCCACAAGCTGTTCGCGGCGCTGTCGGTAGGCGATCAGATCGGCGATGGAAATCAGCTTCAGCGCGTGCGCTTTGGCGAACTCGATGAGCTGCGGCAGGCGCTGCACGGTGCCGTCGTCGTTCACCAGCTCGGCCAGCAACCCGACCGGGGGCAGACCGGCAAGCGTTGCCAGATCTGTCCCTGCCTCCGTATGCCCCGAGCGTACGAGGACCCCGCCGCGGCGCGCGACCAGCGGGAAGATGTGTCCCGGGCGCACGAAGTCCTCAGCAGCAACGTTGCTGCTGGTGAGCGCCTGCACGGTCGCGGCGCGCTCCTCCGCAGAAATCCCGGTGGTCAGGCCCCGCTTATAGTCGATGGAAACGGTAAAGGCGGTGCTCATGGGCGCATCGTTCCGCGCCACCATCGGGTCCAGGTGCAGGCGCGTGGCGTGCTCCTCCAGAATCGGCGTACAGAGAATTCCACTGGTGTGGCGGATCATGAACGCGACCTGCTCCGGCGTCGCCTTGGACGCGGCCATGATCAGATCGCCTTCGTTCTCCCGGTCGTCATCGTCAACCACCACCACCATCTTGCCGGCAGCGATGTCCGCAAGGGCGTCTTCGACGCTGTCAAATACTTCACTCATTGTCTTTACGGTCGCATGAACTCGAAATCTTCATCACCGGCGCAGTTCGTGAGCTGGAACTCCAGCATCGAACGCGTATCGGCGACACCCCGGTCTTCCCGGTACGCCGTCACAGCGGTTGCGATCAGGGCGCGCAAAAGGCTCTCGGTATCAACGCCGCTGTCCACACCGGCCGCCAGTGCTGCGGCGACCTGTTCCTTGGCGATGCTGTATGCGCTCACAACCTGTTCCTCATGTGCTGTTGTGCGGGTCAGTGCACCAGTCCCGCGGCGGACGGTGACGTGCAGGCGCAGAAACTGACGACTGGCGCACCCGGCAGGACTCGAACCTGCAACCCCCAGGTTCGAAGCCTGGTGCTCTATCCAGTTGAGCTACGGGTGCCTGAAGACGCACGCGCCACGGCGCAGCGCGGGGCGCGGGGCGCGGGGCGCGGGGCGCGGAGTATAGCGCGTTACCCTACAGAGGTACGAACGCTCGCCGTTCCCGGTCCTTGACCACGAGCGCGGCGTCGAACACCTGACCGTTCATGACGATGTAGCGGCCGGCAGGCAGGGACTGCACCGCGGCCAGAGCCATACCGACGTTGAAAGTGGCGTCGGTTCGGGCGAAGCGCGCCGGCGCCATGGATCCGGTCAGCACGATCGTGCGGTCGGTTAAGGCCGCAAGGGCCGCAGCCGTTTTCGTCATGGTATCGGTGCCGTGGGTGATCACGATGCGCCGCTCCGGCGCCGCGGCGATGGCATCGTGCACCAGGGCGCGATCTGCGTCGGTCAGCTCCAGGCTGTCCTTGCGCATGAGCCCCTGATGTCGGTAGGACGCCTGGACGTTCGCCTCCTTCAGCAGGTCGGGAATGACCGAGTCCCCCACCTCATAGTCGCTCAGCGCGTCGAAATACACCTTGTCGATGGTGCCACCGGTCGACAGCACAAGAATCGGCGCGGCGGGTTCGAGGAGATTGGCGGCGGGCATGCGCGCTCCAGAGGGTTGGGGGGTCGGCGCGGCAGTGTAAGACAAGCCGGCAGAGCGTTAACATAGCGCTCCCTGCCCCGGGTGTTGCATGTCCCACATCGTTGACCAGCTCATCGAAGAGCGGGCCCGCGGCCTGCGCGCGCGCCCCATGCTGTGGGGCACGGTTCGGCGGTTCCTGTATCCGGTGCTCGGCTACCGCGACGCCATCCGCATGATCGATACGCTGCGACCCTACCGGGGCACCCAGGTGTTCCGCTGGCTCAGCCGACGCCTGCGCATGCGCGTAGAAGTGACCGGCGTGGAGCGCCTGCCCCGCAACGGCCTGGTCATTGCCGTGGCCAACCACCCGGCGGGGATCGCGGACGGCGTCGCTGTGTGGGACGCGCTGAAGTCGCGGCGCCAGGATCTGTGCTTCTTTGCCAATCGCGACGCCGTGCGCGCCGTGCCGGGACTGGCGGACATGATCATTCCGATCGAGTGGCAGGCGGAGCAGCGCTCCCGGGAGCGGAGCAAGGAAACCGTGAAGGTCATGCTGCGGGCCTTCAAGGCAGAACAGCTGGTGGTGATCTTTCCGTCCGGGCGGCTGGCACAGCCCACGCTCCGGGGTCTGCGGGAGCGGCCGTGGATGCCGACAGCGATGAGCCTGGCGCAGAAATACCGGGCGCCGGTGGTGCCTATCCACATCGAGGGTCGCAGCTCCTGGCTCTACTACCTGTTCTACTTTCTGAGCGATGAGCTGCGCGACATCACGCTGTTCCGGGAGCTTTTGAACAAGACGCGGCAACGGTACCGGGTCAGCGTCGGCTTTCCCTTCGAGCCCATCGGCGATGCGACAGCGCTGACCCGGGACGTGCGCGAATTTGTTACCGAGCGTATGCCCCGGGGGGCGCGGCGCTTTGCGCCGGAGCCGGCAGACGCCGGTACGGTGGCGGCGACGGCGGATCAGCCCAGCGACTCGTAGGGATAGGTTTCCTTGCGCGCCGGCTTGTCGCAGCCGGCAAGAATCCACTGGGGCTTGAGGCTGCGTCGCAGAGAGACTTCGCGCACGCCGGATGGCGTTGCGAAACGCACCGTCGCCTGGCGATCATCGCCGTCAACGTGCAACAGGCGGGCCCGCTGCTGACCCAGCAGTGCTTCCGCGGCCTGCACGAGTGGCCGGTAAGCGCTGCGCCCGCGCAACCACTCGAAGGCCACCTCGCCGCGCTCGACCTGCGTGACAAAGGGCTCGAGCGTGTCCAGCTGCAGGCGCCCGTAGAGGGCCCCGCGCGGGAGGGTCAGTACATTCGCCGCAAACCGATGCCCGCCCACGTGGCTCGTCTGCCAGGCTCGGTCGCCGAACCGCTCACGCAGGGCGGCGTAGACCGGCATGCCATAGCGCGCACAGCACAGGTCGCGGCGACCGTTGGTACAGACGAAGTACCGGGGCCTGCGCAGAACGCGCCAGCCGGGGGCGGTGTCCTCGCCGCCGTCCATCGCTGTCAGCAGCGACTTCAGCGGCGGCTGCGGCAGTCCGGCCGTCCCGTCGTGAGCGAGCAGCCGGCCGCCGTAGCCCAGCAACAGCGAGCGTCGCTGATCGGACGCCGCGCGCGGCTGCTTAATGAGCTGCGCGCGAACCTTCAGCCCCATCGCGCTCAAGGCTGCCAGCTGTGATTCAAGCCACTGCCGCGCAGCGGGCGCTAAAGGCCCTTCGGCACCCAGGGCCTGCGCCGGCCAGGTGCCCGGAGCCTCCAGCAGCAGCCACAGGTCAACCTGCTCCGCGGTGCCCCACATCGGCGCCTGCGGATCCAGGGTTGCACACTCGACAGGGCCGGCCGGCCGCTGCGCGTCATTCACGCTCTACACCCCAGTTTTGCACGACGGTTCTGCACGTCAGTTCTGCATATTAGTCACA
Organism: Pseudomonadota bacterium; assembly: GCA_038749065.1. Taxonomy (GTDB): domain Bacteria; phylum Pseudomonadota; class Gammaproteobacteria; order Pseudomonadales; family Azotimanducaceae; genus CALHVX01. The sequence continues at coordinate 48,752 of JBCDIK010000002.1, forward strand.
GGATGCCGACCATGATGCTGCAGCGACAGCAGCCTGTCATGCTTCGCGCTGACGACAACTGCGAGGCGAACTTGAGCGCTCACTACCTGACCGAAGAACGGCTGATGATTCAGGAAGCCGCCCGGGAATTCACGCGCCGGGAGGTGATTCCGGCCGCCAACGAACTCGACCCCGTCCAGGGTGACATGCCGGAGGACCTGCGCCGCCAGATGGGCGAGCTCGGCTACTTCGGGGTGCGCATGGCCCCAGAGCTGGGGGGACTGGGCCTGGGCGTGTTCGAGTACTGCCTGATCGCGGAGGAACTGGCCCGGGGCTGGATGAGCGTCTCGAGCATCATCGCCCGGGCGGGCTCGCTGATGGACGTGGGCGGCTGGCCCCTCGCCCGGCGCGAGGAGAAGACCGCCGCTGCAGCCCGGGGCGAGTACCTGTCTGCGATCGCGCTGTCGGAGCCCGATGTGGGCTCGGACCTGGCCGGCGTGAGCTGTCGCGCCAGGCGCGACGGGGATCATTACGTCATCCGGGGCAGCAAGTACTGGTGCACCTTCGCGGACGGCGCCGACTACATCTCACTGCTCGCCCGCCTCGATGACGACCAGGGGCAACCGGTCCCCGGGCGCGCGGGACTGGTCACGCTGATCATCGAGAAGGCGCGCGGGACGCTGCCGGAAGGCTGCCAGGGGGCGCCGATCCCGAAGATCGGCTA
>JBCDIK010000003.1:0-46804 GCA_038749065.1 Pseudomonadota bacterium
CCGACGCCAACGGGCTCCCGATCGGTATGCAGTTCATTGCCCGCTACGGGGCCGAGCACCTGCTCCTCGATCTGGCCGCGCAGATTGAGCGTGCCCAGCCCTGGCCTGAGATGCGAAACCTGTCGAGCTAGGGATTGCGATCGAACAGGCGCAGATCGCGGTCCAGCTCATCGTCTGCGTCCGTCTGCAACCGTTCCCGGTAGTAGCTTTCGAGCGTCATCGTCCCGAAGGCAGGGGTCGCTCGCGCGTCGTAGCGCTCACGCTCGGTATCCCACAGCAGCATCGACTCCGTCGCGTAGTAGTGACCAATGCGGGCCAGCTCGGCCTTTTCCGCAAGCGCGGGCAGCCAGCGCCCGAATACCCCGAGCACCGCAGCCGCCGTCGACAGGATCGAGGCGGGCACGGAGCGAAAGCGCGGTTGCCGACCGGTCAGGGCAAACAGCAGTTCTCCCTGTGCGCGCGGCGTCAGTGCCGGGCCGGGCCCACCCAACGGCAGTACCCGACCGTGACGTGTGCTGTCGTCGATGCAATCGAGCAGGAAGGTCGCGAGGTCCTGCGCCGCAATGGGCGCACAGGCGGTCCCTTCGCCATCGCCAAAAATGAGGAAGGGCTTGCCGTCGCGCACCCGTCGAATCTGGCCCGAGAGGGATTTGAAGAAAGCCGTGGCGCGGACGATCGCGTACGGCATCGCGCTTTCGGCCAGCTCGCCCTCAAACGCCAGTTTGGCCCGCTGAAACGCCAGCCGTGGTTTTTGGACACAGATCGCGGATAGCAAGACAAAACAGCGGCAGCCCCGGTCGAGCGCAAGCGTCAGCAGGTTGCGATTGAGCTGGTAGTCCACCGCCCAGGCATCCTCCGCCACGCCGCTCCTGGAAGCGACACAAGACACCAGCGCATCGAACCGGTGTCCGGCCAGCGTCTCTTCGAGGCTCGCCAGGGACATGGAAGCGGCGCGAAGGCACACCAGACGGCCCGCTCCCGCTGAGGATGCGACCGGCGCCGGTGCATCGCTGCGCAGCAGGGCGAGCACTTGCCAACCACGCTCGAGCGCGCGCGCGACCACCGCCGCACCGATCGTGCCGCTGGCACCGGCGACCAGCAGGGTCTGGCTCGCAGACGGCCTCACGTCTAAACGGCGGCGCCAGCGGACGCTGTCGGGGGCAGCTCAAGCGCTTCGGTCGGTCGATGACGCGCGGCCAAGAGCGCGTAGATGCTCGGCAGCACGAAGAGCGTGAACAGGGTGCCGATCGCCATGCCTGCGACCAGCACGATGCCGATGCTGTTGCGCGCCTCGGCGCCAGCCCCGGTCACGAGGACCAGCGGAAAGTGCCCCATGATCGTCGCGCCCGCGGTCATGAGCACCGGCCGCAGCCGCGTCGCCGCTGCCTCCTTGATCGCCGTGTATTTGTCGCGCCCCTCTTCCTGCAGCTGTCGCGCGAACTCGACGATCAGAATGCCGTTTTTCGCGATCAGACCGGTCAGCGTGATGAAGCCAATCTGCGTGTAGATGTTAACGGTGGTCCAGCCCAGGAAGGTAAACAGCAGCGCACTCGCCAGCGCCAGAGGCACGGAGCCGAGCAGCACCACGAGCGGGTCCCGCAGGCTGTTGAACTGCACCGCCAGCGCCATGAACACAAACAGCAGCGAGATGCCGAGCACGCCGAGCAGGGTATTGCCTTCCTGGCGCAGCTGTCGCGACTCGCCGGAGTAGTCAAAGCTGTAGCCGGCCGGCAATCGCTCAGCGGCCAGACCCTCCATGGTCGCGAGCGCCGCCTCCTTGGTCGTGCCGGGCATAACGCCCCCACGAATACGAAACGCATTCTTCTGCTGAAACTTGCTGAGCACCCGCGGCCCGACGCTGTCTTCGAGGGTTGCGAGCGCGCCCAGCGGCACCAGATCACCTGCCGGGGTCCGCAACTTCAGATCGAGCAGTGCATCCGCCGTCGACCGGTTGGCCGGCTCGATCATGGGGATGACCCGGTAGGCCTTGCCATCCAGATCAAAGCGATTCACGTAGTTCCCGGACAGGAGCGCCGAGAGCTGGCGGCTGACCGACTCAAGATCCAGCCCGAGATCGGCAACGCGGTCATGATCGAGCGCAAAGCGCCCCTGGGGCAGGTCGATGAGCAGATCCGTGTCAACGAACAGGAAGCGCCCACTGGCCCGGGCGGCGTCCAGCAGGTCGCGCGACACTTCGAGCATCTGTGCCGGGGACTGCGTCGACATAACGACGAACTCCATATCGAAGCGTCCTGCACTGGGCAGCGCCGAAGGCAGCACCGGGAATGCGGTCAGGCCCGTCACCGCAGACAGGCGGGCGAAGGCTTCCGGCAACATCTCATGGACGGACCTCTCGCGCTCTCCGGCCGGCACGAACTCCATGCCGCCGAAACCACCGTTGCCGATGAGCATCTGCCACATGCGATCCGCCCCGCCCAAGGTCTGCATGGCGGCAACGACATCGAACAGATAGCCCTCGCTGTACTCGATGGCAGCTTCCGGAGGCGCTGTGTAGACCACGTTGATGCTGCTCTGATCCTCCGTTGGCGCAAGCTCGCGCTGCGAGAACAGGAAAAACGGGATCGCCAGGAACGTGACGAACACGGCGACGAACAACACCTGCCCGTTGCGCTCGAGTAGTCGGTCCAACAGCGCTCGATAGCGATCGCGCAGGCGATCGAAGCCGCGATTCACCCAGCGTGTCATGGCGTTCTCGCGCCCCTGCGCTGGCACCACGTAAGCGCTCATGATCGGCGACAGGGTCAGTGCCACGACCCCCGACAGCACCACCGCGATCGCCAGCGTAAAGGCAAACTCCTTAAACAGGACGCCGGTAAGCCCGGACAGGAAGCCGATGGGCGCATAAACGATGGCCAGGGTCGCGGTCATCGAGACGATCGGCGCCAGCAGCTGCCGGGAGCTGGCCAGGGCTGCCTGGCGGCGGGTCAGCCCCTCGCGCATGTGTCGGGCGACGTTCTCCACCACCACAATGGCGTCATCTACCACCAGCCCGACGGACAAAACGATCGCCAGGATCGTCAGCAGGTTGAAGGAAAAGCCAAGCAAGGCCATGGCCGTGACGGCCCCGAGCAGCGAGACGGGAATGGTCACCAGTGGGACCAGCGCAGTGCGGAACGAGCCCATCAGCGCAACGACGACCAGGCCCACGAGCAGCACCGTTTCCGCCAGCGTAATAAAGATCTCCTTCAGCGCATCGCGCATGTAGCTCGTCACATCGCTGCCGATCACGATGGTGAGGTCCGCCGGCAGCGCCGCGTTCAGCCGTTCGATGACCGGGTAGATGGCATCGGCGATCGCGATCTCGTTCGCGCCGGGGAGCGGGTAGACCCCGAGCCAGATCGTGACGTTCTGATCGAACCGCCCGAGCGCCTGGCTTTCTTCGTGGCCCAGTTCGACCCGCGCGACATCGCGAATGCGCACGAGGGTGCCATCGACCTCGCGGATGACGAGCGCACGAAACTCATCGACGTTGGTCAGCGTCGTGTTCAGCAGGAGGTTGACGCGCTGGGCGCGGTTGTCGGCCTGGCCCACGGTCGCGATGACATTATTGCGGCGCAGCGCATCTGCCACTTCCTGGGCGCTGACGTTAAACGCGGCGAGCCGCTGCGGGTCGAGCCAGATGCGCATGGCGGGAGTTCGCCCACCCCCGAGCCAGACCTCCTGCACCCCTTCGACGGCAGATAGCTGTGGCACAACCACGCGCCGCAGGATATCCGTCACCTCTGCGTGGCTGAGCCGTTCGGGAATGTCGACCCCGAGATACCAGCCGGCGGCGGGCCGATCGGCCCGCCGCACCATGACCGCGGGATCCTCTGCCCCAGCGGGCAGCTCGAAACGGATCTGACCGAGGCGTGTCGAGAGCTCCGCCAACGCCGCCGTGCTGTCTTCGTTCAGCTTCAGGTAGACCGTGACCAGGCTGAGGCCGGCGGTGGTATTGGACTCGACGTAGTCGATGCCTGGCACGGTCGCCGCCACGCGCTCGATCGGGTCCGTCACAAAGCCCTGTACGGTTTCCGCCGAAGCGCCGACATACGGCGTGCGGATCTCGAGGCTCGCGCTCTCGATCTGCGGATACTGCAGTACCGGCAGGTCGAGGGCCACTCGAATGCCAAAGATCACCAGCGCCGCCGAGATCACCACCGCGAACACCGGACGCTCGACGAACAGGTCCGTGAACCGGGGCCGCCGGGCGGATGCGGTCAGCGTCATAGCGGCTGCTCCGATCGCAGGTAGGGCACAGCGCGGACGAGCACGCCGTCGCGCAGCTTGAAGGCGCCGGTGGCTGCAATCCGCTCACCTGGCTCAAGACCGCGCAGTACTACCAGTTCCGCGCCGAGTTGTTCACCGAGTTCCACGTTGCGCAGCTGTGCACGCTCCGGTGCGGGCGCACCCTCCTCCGCGGTGGTCAGCACGAACACCCGCGCGCCGAACGCATCCCGGCGTACCGCGGTCGCCGGCACCAGCGCCGCCTGCCGAGACTCGCCCACGGTCACGCGCACCTGGACCAGGGCACCGGGCAAGGCGCCGAGCGCAGCACGCGGCACTTCCGCCCGAAAGCGCAGATTGCGGGATTGCTCATCGACCACGGCGTCGCGGGCGAGAATGCGGCCCGGGACCGCTGCGCGCTCGCGGCTGAGCCGTACTTCGACGGTGTCGCCAACGGCTGCGGCCTGCTGCGCCGGCACCGAGAAATCGACCCAGAGACGGTCTTCACTGGAAACCAGACGCGTCACCGCAGTGCCCGCCTCAAGAAACTGGCCGGGCTCGAAGCGATGCAGATCGGTAATGCCGGCAAAGGGTGCACGGATCTCCCGGCGCGCGATTCGGGCACGCACCGCGTCGACCTCCGCCGCCGCAGAGCGCATGGCCACGCTCGCCCGATCCAGCGCGTCGACCGTGGTCGCCCCGGTTTCCCGCAATCGCCGGGCCCGATCGAGATCGAGGCGGGCCAGCGCCAGCGCGGCCTGAGCCTGCGCGAGCTCGGCCTGCTCCTGCCGCGTGTCCAGCGCGAGCAGCAGCGCGCCGTCCGCAACCTGACTGCCGGGCTCGAACCCGACCTCGCGGATGACACCCGCCACCTCCGTGCGCAGCTCAGCCGAGCGAACCGCCACGACCTGGCCCGTCACCTGTGTGCTCGGCTGCACCGACCGGCTCACGACCTGCACGAACTCCACCGCTTCCGCCGGCTCGGGAAAGGACGCGCCGTAGGCCTCCGCCGCCCGAATCTGGCCATATTTGATGTAGCCCAACGCCCCCGCCACGGCAAGGCAGATGACGATCAAAACCATCCATGAAGCAATTCGGCTCAAGCGCGGGCACCCGGTGAAACAGACGCAAAGCATGCCAGCGCCGCGGTGAAGGGGACAGAGCGCGCCACGCACTGCATCGGTGCGCTCAGCGACCTGCGCCCCAGGCGAGTGCAGCATCAGTGTCATTGTTCGCTGATAGGTTGCGCCGCCGCCGGCACCGGGACGCCCGCGAGCCGGTGGCACGCGCTTTGCTAAGCGGTGGGTGCCACAGTGCACCGGAGCGAGAGGCGCTCGGCACTGCGCCGGAACGGACAGCCAACAGCAACACAATGAGAGCGACCGCAGGGTCGCACGATCACGGAGGAAACAATGAACAGCCCGCTGGCGATTGACTACGGTCTTGAGGACTTCGAAGCGCCCGAGATTCCCGAGGGCTACCTCGCAGTCAACAACCTCGTCCTGTTCGAGCAGTACGAGCCGCAGAACAGCGGCGCCGACGTTACGGACGACGACGATGCCATGTACACCAACCTGTACCTGATTCCCTGCTAACCCGCCTGGACCTGGCTGGGCAACGCCCTGGCCGTCGCTGCTGCGGCATCCAGCGCAGCAGCGATATCTGCGTCAGTCACCGCTGCACTGATAAACATGTTGTGGAACGGATGCACGTAGACCCCGCGATCGATCATGCCCGCTGCAAATGCTGAGCCGAGCGCCATATCGCGGGTGCCATCGGCCTGATCGAACATGATCAGGGGCATCTGCACCGGGCCCGTCTGACTGATGCCCAGGCCGTGCTCATCGGCGATGCCCTGCAAGCCGTCACGAAGCGCCTGGCCCATGGCGATGGTGTGCTCCAGATAGCCGGTGTCGCGGATCAGTTTCAGGGTGGCCAGCGATGCAGCCATCGCAGCGCCCGCAAACCAGTAAGAGCCCGTGACATACAGGGACTCTGCGGCGGCACGCGCACGGTCATTGCCAAGCAGCGCTGACAACGGGTGACCATTGGCGATGGCCTTGCCCCAGCTCGACAGGTCCGGCTCGATCCCCAGGGCCGACCAACTGCAGTCGCGAGCGATCCGGAACCCGGCGCGCACGTCGTCCACGATCAGAAGCGCATCCTGCTCGTCACACAGGGCCCGTGCCGCCTGGGCGTAGGCCGGCTCCGGCGCCTGCTGGTTCACGAGCACATCGTGTTTGAAGGGTGAGGCAAAAATCCCCGCCAGATCATCCCCCGCCGCCGCTGCGGCTGCCCGCAAAGACTCGACGCTGTTGTACTCGTACTGGATCAGGTGCGCGCGGTCTTCCGGCACCGTGCCTGCAGGCATCGGGGTGCACCAGTTGGCCGCGCCGTGATAGGCGCCCTGGGCGACAAGCACTTTACGCTTGCCGGCGTGGGCGCGTGCCGCCATCAGCGCCATAGAGGTCGCATCCGTACCGTTCTTGCAGAAGATCGCCCAGTGCGCATGTGAGACCAGATCCGTGAACTGCTCCGCGAGGTCCACCATGAGCGGTGTCGGACCGGTCCCGACGTCGATCGATTTAAGCTGGGCAATGTACGCCTCATCGACGGTTTCCTGGCCATAGCCGAACAGGTTGGGACCATAAGCACACATCAGATCGAGATAGCGCTGGTCATCGGCATCCCACAGATACGCGCCTTCCGCGCGCGCGAAAAACTGCGGCGTATTGGGCGGCAGGTGGCGCACGGACTGGTGCCCGTACATCCCACCGGGGATGACCCGCTTCGCTCGCGCACGCAGCGCCTGATCCGTTACTCCCGCCATGGACGCGTCTCATCGTTGCCGTTTCATCTGCCGGCTACCATAGGCGCGCCTGCGGCGCCGACGCAAGACAGCCTGCGCGGCCCATCAGGTCCCGAGTGTTTCGACCCTGCGCACGGTGCCGTTACCATGGCGCCTCCCCGCTGCGAGGATGACCCGATGACCGCAACAGAGACCACGCTGCGCACCGCGCTGCGCGACGTGATGCGGGAGATGGCAGACACAGGACTGAACCAGGGCACCGCCGGCAACGCGTCCGTGCGCTGCGGCGACGGGATCATGGTCACGCCCTCCGGCATCACCGCGGCGGCGCTGACCCCGGAGCAGATGGTGCTGGTCAGCCCGGCGGGAACCTGGAAGGGCCCCGTAGCGCCTTCGAGCGAATGGCGCATGCATCTCGGTCTGTTGCAGGCCCGACCGGACGTGCACGCCGTGGTGCACTGCCACTCGCGGTTCGCCACAACCCTGGCCTGCGCCCACCGACCGATACCGCCCCTGCACTACATGACCGCGATCACCGGTGGCCCGGAGATCCGTCTGGCGCCCTACGCGACCTTCGGCAGCGCCGAGCTCGCGGCGCACATCGTCACGACCCTCGAGGGGCGCCTCGGCTGCCTGATGGCGAACCACGGGCAGATCGCTCTGGGCGAAACGCTCGAGCAGGCGCTTGCCATTGCCAGTGAGATTGAGACCCAATCGAGCTGGTATCACGGCACCCTCGCCATCGGCGGGCCGAAAGTTCTTGGCGAGGACGCCATGACCCAGGTCATGGACGCGTTCAAGAGCTACGGCCAGCCGCAGTCATGACCCCCGCCGCGCCCCTCATCCGGGAAGCCCGCTTCGAGGAATTCGATCCGCAGACGCTGTACAGCCTTCTGCAGCTGCGCAGCGAGATCTTCGTCGTCGAGCAGGACTGCGTGTATCTGGACCTGGATGGCCGCGATACGGAGCCCCAGACCAGACACTTCTGGATCGACGACGGCGGACGTGTGCTGTCGGCCTTGCGCCTGCTGCGCGATGAGCACTACGAACGCATCGGGCGCGTAGTCACGGCAGCAGCCGCCCGCGGCCAAGGCCTGTCGAGCCGGCTGCTGGCCCATACGCTGGAGGCATCGAGCGGCCCCTGGATCCTGTCGGGCCAACTGCACCTGGCGCCCTGGTACGAGCGCTTTGGCTTTGGGGCGCGGGGCGACGACTACCTCGAGGACGGCATCCCACATATCTGCATGGTGCGCCCGGCCATCAACCGCTAGCACTCGCCCCGGCAGCGCGCAGTCGCGGGAACAGGGCCAGCGAATTCTCGCGCACACGACGCAGAAAGGACTCTCGCTCTTCGCCCCGATAGTCAGCCAGGTATTCAGCGATAAAGGGCAGATAGCAGGGCGCATTGGGTTTGCCCCGATAGGGCACCGGCGTCAGGTAGGGGGCATCCGTCTCCAGTACGAGCTGCTCGGTCGGGGTGATCTGCACGACTTCGCGCACGTTGTCCGCCTTGTTGAAGGTCGTGATGCCGTTGAACCCCAGCTTGAACCCCTCCCCCAGGCACCACTCCGCGAGCGGCAAGCCGGAGGTGAAGCTGTGAATCACACCCTTGGCCTTGAGGGCGCCTGTGAAGTTGCCGAGCACCGCGCGGGTATCCTCATCCGCTTCCCGGCTGTGCACCACGATCGGCAGCTCAAGGTCGACGGCGATCTGCAGCTGTCGCTCGAACGCTGCGAGCTGCGCCGCGCGTGGCGCGTGCTCGTAAAAGTAGTCCAGGCCGATCTCGCCCACCGCGACCAGATCGCTGCGCTGCGCGAGTGCTGTGCGAATTTCCTGTGCGACCCCATCGTCAAAGCCCCCCGCTTCATGCGGATGAATCCCCTGGGTCCCGTAGACGCCGTCATGGGTAGCAACGATCTCGCGGACGGTCGCGAGGTTCTCCGGGCTCACGGCAATGGTCACGATCTCCGCGACTCCGCGCGAGCGCGCGTCTGCGAGCAGCGCCTCCAGCCCCTCCCCTTCCAGGTAGTCGAGATGACAGTGGGTTTCGACGATGGGCGTTGCAAAGGCCGGCCAGGGCTCCCGCGCACGTTTTGCTGGGCGCGCCCGCTCGCGCGTGGGCGCGCGGGCGCTGGAGCCAGCAGCAGACGGGTCAGCCACCGGCGGCTCCGCGGAACTCGATGCCGGAAAAGTCGCCCTGATCCCGCCACTGTTTGAGATAGGCGAAGTAGGCCATAGGCCCGGCTGGGTAGCCGGCAGCACGGGTGATGCCCTGAGCCGTCTCCCAGCCCTTGCCCTCGTTGTTGTAGTACCCGGGCGTGCACTCGGTGGACCCGATCATCATCGGCGGTGCCTGCTCGAGCAGCTTGAGCCAGGCTTCTTCCGCCTCCAAAGTGACTTCCAGCTCGGCATAACCCGCCTGCTGCGCGTAGGCGACCAGGCGGGCAATGGTCGTGCCCGCTTCCGTCAGGTTGTGCGGATAGTTTGAGATCAGGTTCGCGCCCTGCGCCGCCTGCACCAGAAACAGGTTGGGAAACCCGTGCACATGGGTTCCGTGCAGCGAGCGCATCCCGTCTTCCCAGTAGGCCGAGAGCGCCTGCCCATCCCGGCCCACCGTTTCAAAACCGTTGCGACGCTCGAACGGGGTCCCGACCTCGAAGCCGGACGCATAGATGATGCAATCCACCTCGTACTCAACGCCGGCGACGACCACGCCACGCTCCGTAATGCGCTCGACGCCCTGCCCGTCCGTATCGATCAGATGACACCCGGGCTCGTTGTAGGCCGGCAGGTAGTCATCGTGAAAGCACGGTCGCTTGCAAAGCTGCTGGTACCAGGCCTTGAGCTTCTCGGCGGTTGCCGGATCCGCCACCTCACGGTTGGTCCGGGCCCGGATCTCGTTCATCTTCTCGAAGTCCGAGTCCTCGTAGGCGGCCATCATGTTGTCAGTAGTCATGTCCTCGGGCTTAAGCTGCATGATCTTCGAGCGCACCCGCTTGGCCAGGTCCGTCCAGCCGTCCTGGACCAGATCTTCCTCCGTCGGCTGACCGGTCTGGTTGGCGGTGAAGTTCTCCAGCCAGCGCTGCTGCCAGCCGGGCGTCGCAATGGTTTCGAACCACTCGGGATCAATTGGATGATTGCCCCGCTCATCGACGGATGAAGGCGTGCGCTGACAGACGAACAGGTCCTGACAGGCCCGGGCCAGGTGCGGGATGCACTGCACCGCCGTTGCGCCGGTGCCGATAATGGCCACCCGCTTATCACGCAACCGATCGAGTGGCGTGCCGTCCGGATCGCCGCCGGTGTACTCGTAGTCCCAGCGGCTGGTGTGGAACGAGTGGCCCTGGAACGTCTCGATCCCGGGGATGCCCGGCAGCTTCGGCACGTGCAGCGGCCCGGTACCCATGCCCACGTAGCTCGCCGTAAACGCGTCGCCGCGATCGGTCTCAATGCGCCAGCGCTGCGTCTCCTCCTGCCAGGTCAGTGAGCGAACCTGCGTGTGAAAGAGCGCGTTGTCGTAGAGATGGTACTGGCGGCCGATCCGCTGGCACTGCGCCAGAATCTCCGGCGCATGCACGTACTTCTCCGACGGCATGTGGCCGGTTTCCTCCAGCAGCGGCAGGTAGACAAAGGCGGCCGTATCGCACTGGGCACCCGGGTACCGATTCCAGTACCAGGTCCCGCCGAAATCTCCCCCCTTCTCGATAATGCGCACATCCTCGATCCCCGCCTCCGCCAGGCGGGCGCCCGTGACGAGGCCCGAGAAGCCGCCGCCGATGAACGCGAAGGTGACATGGTCGGTGAGCGCCGCGCGCTCCTCGAGCGGCGTGTAAGGATCGGTCAGGTAGTCGCCGAAGCGATCCTTGATCTCGATATACTGGTCATTCGCGTCATCGCGCAACCGCTTGTCGCGTTCTTCCCGATACTTCCGACGCAGTGCTTCCTTATCGATTGCCACGGGCTCGCCGGGACCGACGGTGATTTCTGCCATGGGGGATCCCTGTTCGCTTGCTCCGTAAGACCATGACGACTGGCGCCCGGATAAGCAAGCCGGTCAAATCCCGGCAGGCGGCGTCAGCCCAGCACAAAGCGCCAGCGATAGCGACGCTCTGTCAGCAGGTAGGCCGCTTTCACACTCGGGCTCCAGGAGTCATCGCCACCCACCCCCATATGGAAGCCATCCAGGTAGAGCCAGGGCGCTGACGTCGCGCGCAGCTCGCCGTTGTGTCGCGCCTGACGCAACGCCGCCTCGCCGTAGGGGCTGACCGCGAAGTGAAAGGCGCCTGAGACCCGCAGGGCACCCAGCGCCAGCTCGCTGACATCGCAGCGCAGGCCGTTTTCGCTCGGAAACACATAGGGCGTGTGGAGCGCCTCAAAGGGCAGCGTCCAGGCGCCATAATCGGCGCTGGCCAGGCGATCCGGGTAATTCTCGTGGGGCCCTCGCCCGATCCAGTGGACCGCCTTCGGCGTGTCGGCCAGGCGCAGCACGGCACCGATGCGAGGCAACGGCGGCAGGGACTCGTCGATCTCCACCTCGATCAGAACTTCGAGGCGGCCAGCGCTCGTGAAGCGATGGTTCCAGCAGCTTCGGATCAACACTTCACCATCGCGCTGGTAATCGTGATGGGCCCGCAGCCCATCTGCGCTGACAGCCACTTCGCGACAGCGATGTTCGAGCGTCCACAGCCCCGCCGCTTCCCAGCGGACTGCCCAGGCATTCGGATCGCGCCAGTCCGCCTGCGAGACGCCGATATCGTTGTCGATGGGCGCGCGCACAAAGTGGTCCGCAAGCGGCGCCGCCAGCAGCTCCTGGCCCTCCCGCTCCCAGCTCGATAGACGACCGGATGCCGCATCCACCTGCCAACGCGTCGCGCCCGCAGTCACGGTCCAGTGCCCGGTCGCGCGCACCGGCGCCACATCGGTGGTCGCAGGCTCAGCCGCAGGCGCGGTTGCCGTCTCCGCCGGCAGGACAAACTGCGTCGCGGCCAGCTCATGCCCAGCGGCGCACCAGGGCGTGGCGTTGCGCAGACGCACCTGCACGTTGAGCCACAGCGGGCCATCATCTTCGCTCGACAGGGAACCGAGTGGCACCTCCTGCTCTCCCCCCGGTGGCAGCGCCAAGGGCATCTGCCCGGACAGGAGCGTGGTCGCCCCCTGGCACAGCGACCAGTGCAGCTCATGGTTGTTCATGGTCTCGAAGCAGGCTTCGCTCACGATCGCCAGAACCCGCTCCTGATGGCCCCTGAGCTCGAAGCGTACCGGCTGCTGCACCCGCTTGGCCTCGAGCAGCGACGGATGTGGCTGCCGGTCCGGGAACACCAGGCCGTTGATGCAGAACTGTCGGTCGTTGATCTGATCGCCGAAGTCACCGCCGTAGGCCCAGTCGCTGCTCCCGTCCGGGCGGTCTTTGCGCAGCCCCTGGTCGACCCAGTCCCAGATGAAGCCGCCCTGCAGGCGCGGGTGGCTGCGGAACGCCTCCCAGTAATCGGCGAAGTTGCCGAGGCTGTTGCCCATGGCATGCGCGTACTCGCACAGGATCAACGGGCGCGTCTCGCCTGCGACCGTCACCCAGTTGCGAATGCCATAGCGCGGCTGCTCGCGAAAGCCGGACGGCGTGTCTTCATCTACGCGCGCATACATGGGACAGATGATGTCCGTCACCGGCGTATCGGAGCCGCCACCCTCGTACTGGATGGGCCGGGACGGATCCGCGCGGCGAATCCAGCCATACATAGCATCGTGGGCGGCGCCGTACCCGGACTCATTGCCTAAGGACCAGATCAGCACGCAGGCATGATTGCGATCGCGCTGGACCATGCGGGCACCGCGCTCAAGAAAGGCGCCCGCCCATTGCTCATCATCCGCCAGTGCCCCCATCGGAGTCATGCCGTGCGTTTCTATGTTCGCTTCGTCGACCACGTACAGCCCGAGCCGATCGCAAAGCTCGTAGAAGCCGCTCTGGTGCGGGTAGTGCGAACAGCGGACCGCGTTGAAATTGTGCTGCTTCATGAGCTTCAGATCGCGTTCCACCCCGACGAGAGTCTCGGCATGACCGCGGTCCGGATCGTGCTCGTGCTTGTTGACGCCGCGTATCAGCAAAGGCGCGCCGTTCAGACAGAGCTGGCCATCGATGATCGAGACAGTCCGGAAGCCAATGTCGAAACCTTCGACCTCGACGATTTCGTCGGCCACGCACAAAGCAACGGTCAAGCGGTACAGGTAGGGCGTTTCGGCACTCCAGGGCCGTGCTCCGGGTAGTTCCAGTGATGCCCGAGCGCGCTCCGCGTAGCCCCCCTTCTCGTCGACGGGGGTCGTGCCCATCGAAGCCTGCGTCTGCGCGACCAGCTGCTCACCGTCATAGAGTTTCAGCAGGATGGCGGCACCGCGAACGCCGCTGCCGCGGGCTTCGAGCATCAGGGTCCCAGTCCCCGTCTCAACATCGTAGGCGGTGGTGAGCGGTAGATCCGTAAAATGCGCCGGCGGTTTGTGCAGCAGGTGAACGGAGCGAAAGATCCCGCTGAGCCACCACATGTCCTGTCCTTCCAGATAGCTGCCGTCACTGAAGCGCAGTACCAGCGCCTGCAGCCGGTTTTCTCCGGGCTCAAGCCCTGCGGTCAGGTCAAACTCAGCGGGCAGCCGACTGTCCTGGGAATAGCCGACAAAGGTGCCGTTCAGCCAGAGATAGAAGGCACTGTTCACGCCGCCGAAGGAAACTCGGACCTGCCCGTCGCCCCAGTGATCGGGCACCACGAAGGTGCGCTCGTAGCAGCCCACCGGGTTCTCCTCCGGCACCCGCGGTGGCCGCCGTGGGAACGGATATTTGACGTTCGTGTAGATGGGATAGTCATAACCCTGAAGCTGCCAGTTGCCCGGAACCGCAATGGGCTCACCTCCCCAGTCGCCACCTGGCCAGGACTCGGGGACCGCCGCCGGACCCGGGTACAGCGCAAAACGCCACTCACCATCCAGGGATAACAACGATGGGCTCGGCGCGTTGGCCCGGGCCGGAGCTTCATCACGCCAGCTCGATAGCGGCGTATGAGCGGGCAACCGATTCAGCGACGTTACCGCCGGGGTCTGCCAAAAGTTGGCGGTGCGCCAGTGGAGATTCATGTCAGTGCGCCTGCGGGTCGATGCGAACGGCGCGGGTCCCGGTGTTGGTGCCATCGTAGAGGCTGATGAGTGCCGCGGGCATCGCCTCGAGTCCCTCGAGGAGGTCCTCCAGCGGCCTCAGGGCATCCTCGCGGATCCACTGCGCCAGGGTCCGCTCATGGTCGGAAAAGTGCTCGGCGTGATCGTAGATAAAGAAGCCCTCCATCTTGGCGTCCATCAACGCCAGTCGATACAGGTTCGCATAGCGGTGATAGTCCGCCGGATCCTTCAGATACTCGGAGATGCGGCCGCAGATCGTGATGCGGGCACGCCGCCGGATACGCGCCAGTACCTGATCCAGCAACACGCCTCCGACGTTGTCGAAAAAGACGTCAACACCTTCCGGAAACAGCGCATCGAGGCGGGCCTCGATATCATCGCCCTTGTAGTCGACGGCGGCATCGTAGGCGAGTCGTTCCGTCAGCACGCGGCACTTGGCCGGGCCCCCGGCAATGCCCACGACCTGGGCGGCGCCCAGCTGCCGGGCGACAAAGGCCGCGCTGCTGCCCACGCTGCCCGCCGCACCGGACACCAGGACGCGATCCCCCGCACGCACCTGACCGATCTCGCGCATGCCGACGAGCGTGGAAAACCCGTTGAAGCCGAGCGCGCTGACGCCGTAGGACCAGGGCAGATCCGGCGCGCCCATACGATGCACCAGGTAGTAGGGATCATCATCAATGAGCGCGTACTCGCGCCAACCGAGCTTGGCGGACAGCAGGTCTCCCTCGCGATAGCGCGGGTTGCGGCTCGCGACCACCTGGCCCACGCCGCGACCATGCATCACATCGCCGATCGCAAGATCGCGCTCAAAGTCTGTTTCGTTTGTCATATAGCGCAGCATCACCGGCGCCACGCCCAGGTACTGGGTTTTTAGGAGCACCTGCCCGGGCCCAGGTTCCGGTCGCGGCGCGTCCTCCAGGCGAAAATCGGCCTCGGTGGCCAGACCCTCGGGGCGCGCCGCGAGCACCCACTGCTTCATACCGGCGTGCTCGTAAACGCGGTGCTTGCCCGCAGCTGTGCAAGTCCAGCGGCGCGATAGCTGGCATCGAGCAGGCGCTGCTGCCGCAGGATGCGCGCGCCTTCGTTCACCAGCGGCGCGCCGCTGGCGAGCGCTTCACTGACTTCGGCAAGCTGATAGCAGTAGGTGCTAATCGCGCTGACGGGGGCGACTTGGGTGTGCGTGCCCGTCAACTCGAGCTGCGCGCCATGCTGCGGCGCCAGCGGATTGCGGAAGCGGATCTGGCCCGCGGAGCCCTGGATGTGTAGCTGGATCGATAGCCCGGTCCCAGCACCCATGGCCGTATGTGCCGTGGCCCGCCCGCCATCGAAGGCGAGCTCGACTTCGAACGCGCGATCGACCCCAGTTTCCGCCAGCGAGGCGCTGGCTCCAGTGACGCGAGCGGTACCATCGGTCAGGTCATCGATCCAGCGCAGGGGGTAGCAGCCCAGGTCCATCAGAGCGCCACCGCCCAGCGCGGGGACCGAGCGGATATCCGCAGGATCGATCGGGACCGGCGCCGCAAACTCCGCGGTGATCTGTTCCAGGGTACCGACCAGGCCCTCGCGTACCCATTCGAGGCAGGTCGCAAAGACCGGATGATGCCGGTAGTGAAACGCCTCGATCACGCGCCGTCCGGTGCGCTCCGCGACTTCGAGCACGGCGCGGGCCTCTGTTTCATTCATGGCAAAGGGCTTCTCGCAGAGCACGTGCTTGCCCGCTTCCAGGGCGCGAATCGACCAGTGCGCATGATGGCTGATGGGCAACGCGCAATACACGAGGTCAACCTCATCGCTCGCCACGAGCGCCGCATAGTCATCGTCGGTGCGCGGCACGCCGTGTTCCCTGGCGAACGCCTCGGCGCGGGCCGGGTCCCGGGCCGCGACCCGGGTGACCGTCACGCGCGGCATGACCCGGGCCGGAGCGATGATCGCCTCCGGCGTAATCGCCGCAGCGCCCAGCAGGCCGATGCGTAGCGGGTTCACGATGCACTTGCCTCCGCGAAAGCGCCATCTCGCGTCTCGCACTCGTAGATCGTCGCCGTCAGCCCGGTGCGTGCCGGGTACTCGCGCGCGACCGCGTCACGAACCTCTTGTAGCCGCTCCGGCGGCAGCAGCGCCACGACACAGCCACCGAATCCACCCCCGGTCATACGAGCTCCGCCGTCGGTGCCGAGCACGTTCGTGACAATCTCTACAAGCGCATCGACCGGCGGCACAGACATCTCGAAGTCATCGCGCATGGACGCGTGCGATGCGGCCATGAGCGGCGCAAGCGAACTCAGGTCACCTTCGCGAAGGGCACTGGCGAAGGCCAGCGTGCGCGCGTTCTCCGTGACCACGTGACGAGCCCGGCGCAGCACGACCGGATCCAGTCCGGCACGCTCCGCAGTGAGCTGCGTCTCCGTCAGGTCGCGCAGCGCCGAGACACCGAAATGGGCCGCCGCCTGCTCACACTGGGCGCGCCGCACGTCGTACTCGCCATCGACCGCCAGCGCGCGCTGCACGTTCGAGTGAATCACCAACAGCTTGAAGCCTGGCGGCAGCGCGATCGGCTGAGCTTCAAGGGAACGACAATCGATGAGCAGAGCGTGCCCGCGCGCGCCAATCGCCGAGATCAGCTGATCCATGATGCCGCACTGACAGCCAAAGAAATCGTTCTCCGCGGACTGGCCCACTTTGGCGGCGGTCACGCCGTCGATCGCCTCTCCGGCAATTCGCGTCAGCGCCTGCGCGAGCGCCACCTCGAGCGCCGCGGAAGAGCTTAAACCTGCGCCCTGCGGCACGTCGCCGCTGATTGCCAGCTGCGCGCCAGCCAGCTGATACCCGCGGGCGAACAGCGCCTGCACTACGCCGCGTACGTAGTTACTCCAGGGCGCCGTCTCAGTGTGTTCAAGCGGCGCATCGAGGTCGATCTGGACACGCGCGTTCCCCCAGTCTGCCGCGACCACATCCAGTACCCGGTCAGCGCGCGGTGCTGCTGCGATGGCGGTGTAGAACTGGAGCGCCGCCGGCAAGACGAAGCCGTCGTTGTAGTCCGTGTGCTCGCCGATGAGATTGACCCGACCGGGCGCGGTCACGGTCAACGCACTGTTCGTGCCAAAGGTCTCGCTGAAACAGGCCTGTGCGACCGCTTGCGGTGTAGGATGACTCATGGTGGCTGGCGGTGACTGAAACGGAGACGCATTGCAGTCCAATGGCTGA
This sequence comes from Pseudomonadota bacterium, assembly GCA_038749065.1. Taxonomy (GTDB): domain Bacteria; phylum Pseudomonadota; class Gammaproteobacteria; order Pseudomonadales; family Azotimanducaceae; genus CALHVX01. The sequence continues at coordinate 17,393 of JBCDIK010000003.1, forward strand.
CGATTTGCAATCCACGGTGGGCCGGGACTCTCGCATCGAGGCACTGCTGCCGCTCGCGATCGACGGCCAGGCAATCCCCCAGTTTCGCCTGCGCGACGCATCTGGCCTTGCTGTCGACGTGCTGGCGCTGGGCGCCACGGTGACGCAGGTCTGGCTGCCGGGGGCCGATGGACCCATCCCCATTACCTGCGGCCCCGATCAAAACGCCCTGGCGGCCGGGAACCCCAAGTATCTGGGCTCGACCATCGGCCGGGTCAGTAACCGGATCAGGGCCGGGCAAATGAGTCTCGATGGCCAGCGCTATCAGCTCACCCGCAACCTGGGCGACGACCACCTGCACGGCGGCGAGCCCGGGTTTCATCGCAAACACTGGCAGGCTGGCGTCGATGGCAAGGACCTGCACTTGCGCTGCTTCAGCCCGGATGGCGAGGCCGGTTACCCCGGCGCCGTCGACTGCCACGCCCGGTTTCGCGTAGCGGATCAGGCGCTCGAGATCGAGTTGGAAGCGAGCGTTGCAGACAAGCCAACACCGCTCAGTCTGACCAACCACTGCTACTGGCGCCTGGGACCGGAGCCGGTGATCGACAACCACGAGCTGTGCATCAACGCCGACCGCGTACTGGCGGTCGATGCGGGGCTCCTGCCGACGGGGGAGACCCGCCCCCTGATACCGGGAGCCGCGCCCCCGGATCTGCGCGTTCCGGCGCCGATCCGCGACCGAGTCATCGACGACTGCTACCTTCTGGACGCGTGCGCGGCAATGCCGTCCGAGGACCTGTCACTCGCAGCGCGATTGCGACACCCTGGCACCGGACGCTCGCTGGCACTCTACACCGATCATCCCGCGCTGCAGTGCTACACCGGCCATAATCTTGATGGCTCGACGGCGGACGCTGGCCACGCCGCCCGGGCAGGGCTGTGTCTGGAGCCCCAGCAGTACCCGGATGCCGTCAACCAGCCCTCCTTCCCGTCCTGTCTGATTGCCCCGGGCAACACCTACCGGCACCGGCTGCGGCTGCGCTTTGACTGGCCGACCGCACCGGCAACCGAGACTTAGAAGCCGCGGCCAAAGTGCAGGAACACACTGAAGGCGTCGTCACTGCCCACCCCGACGCCGAGCAGGAACGGCCCCAGCACCGTCTCGGCGCCCAGATACACTGAGCCTGCGAGGATGCTCTCCTCCTCGCCCTGCGCAAAGATATCCAGGTCGACCTCCGCATACTCGAGCGTCGCGCCCAGATAGACGGGAACGCTCACGATCTGGCGCGTGCTCGTTAACCGGCGAAAGACTTCCAGCGATGCCAGCGCGTAGCGATTGTTCGGCACGGAGTTTTCCGGCAGCGCGGTGATGCGGCGGAAGCCGCCGAGCGACAGCACCTCGACCGGCTGATCATCGCGGTTGTCGACGGATTGCGTATCGAGACGCAGGCCCAGGCCGACGCTGCCCAGATCAAGGGGCTTGAACAGGCTGAAGCCGTAGCGATTGGTTGGTTCCGTATCATTGAGTGCGAACAGTCGCTCCGCCGAAACCTTGAGCGCCGCGCCCGCCAGGGGCCAGGCGGGACGATCCAGCGTGTCGACCCCGAACAGCAAGCCAACGCCCGCCTGCCGGTAGTCAAAGGTTGCGAAGGTCTCCGGGTCCACCGTGACCTTCGGCTTGATCCGGCCTGCGGTGTAGCTGGTCTCCACTGCCAGCACGCCCCAGCGTTTGAGCTCCCGGCCGAACCGCAGGCGTCCCTCGACGGACTGCTGCCAGAATTCCGCAAGTCGCACGTCAGCAATGTCGAACAGAATCTGCTCACCGCGATAGGCGACGCCCGGCGTGACAAAGAACCGTCCCTCCGGGCCAAAGGGCTGGTAGAGCTCCGCGCTGAGCCCCAGGTCTGTCCCCAGCTCCACGTCGAGCCGCAGCTCCCCGCCGCGCTGGCTGAAGGGGCGGCGCGTGAACTGGCCCTGCAGCGCGAAGGTCGAATCCCCTTCGAAGTTGTTCGAAGCTCGCAGGCCCGCCTGCAGCAGGTTGCGACCCAGTGCATTGGGCTCCGTATGAACACGCGCCTGCCCATCGCGCACAACCAGGTCCACATCGTTGAAGCCGCCGAAGGTGCGCAGATCACTGAGCTTGGCCTGCAGCGCTAACGGGTCCAGCACATCGTCAACGGCAAACTGCAGGCGTCGCTTCAGGACCGAAGGCGCAATGGTCGGTGCTTCATCGAAAGCGATCCGAGCGGTCAGCGGCAGGCGCGGGCTACGCGGCAGCGGCCGCGCCCGAGACGGCGCCGCCTTGCGCGCGATCGCGCGCAGCGCGCCGTGCGCCTGCTGTGCCGCCGATCGCCCACTGCGCAGCCCGATCGCCGCCTGGTAGAAGCTGGAGGTGTTCAGCCCCGTCAGATCCGGGCGGATCATCAGGTCCTCATCCCCCAGCAGCGCCGTATCGCGCAGCCAGTTCTGCCACACGGTCAGACGCACGAGCTGCTGGGTGACATCGGTGATCGCGGCGTCGGGCCCGAGCTCCGGCGGCTCGATGGTCGTATCGAGCGCAATGATCAACTCCGCGCCGAGCGCGCGAGCTGCCGCCACCGGTAACTGTGCGGCCATGCCGCCGTCCACGTAGGTCCGCCCGTCGATGGTGCGCGCCGGGAAGACTCCGGGCACTGCCATGCTCGCGAGCATCGCCTGCACCAGATCACCCTGCGCAAGCGGAACCGCAGCGCCGGTGGACAGGTCCATCGCCATCGCCCGGTACGGCACCCGCAGGTCGTCAAAGCTCAGGGATCCGGGCAGATGCCCCGTCAGCGCGCGAAAGTGCGCCTGCAGCCCACTCATGCTGCGCAGGCCACGCGGCAGTCTGACGCCGTTTCCATCAACGCCGACGACGTAGTTGCTCAGGTAACGATCGTCCTGCTCCTTGCGCAGGTAACCGCCATCACGTCGGGACACGTCACCCCGAAAGATCGCGCCCCAGTCATCCTCGACGAACATCGTTGCCAGCTCATCCGCGCTGTAGCCAGCCGCGTAGAGGGCTCCGACCACGGCGCCCATGCTGGACCCAACCACGCAGTGGATGGGTACCCCGAGCGCTTCGATTTCCTGCAGCGCGCCGATCTGGGTACTGACCAGCGCGCCACCACCGCTGAGCACCAGGGCAACATCCGGGCGACCGTCCGCGTCATCGTGATCACAGGCAGCGCTCAACCCCGGCGCGGCCAGCACTACAAGACACAGCGCCTGCCGCGTCACCCACCACCGGATCTTCCCTGACATCACGCGCCACTCCATGAACACCGGGACAGCCCCCGGCGAGGCGCATGATGGGTCAGCCCTAACGCGGTTTCAAAGCCCGACGGTCGCGGCGCTACAGCGCCATGGTGCGATGCCGTTGCCAGCCAATCCCAACCAGCCGCCCGTCGCGAAAGACGTAAGGAGTGTACTCGTCGTCGGTGAGGCGGCCATCGGGCTGCCAGCCGCTCCGGTAGTACTGGATCACCACCCGGGATCCGGCCTCCAGATACTGCTCGTCGTGACGCCGGTCGGTGCTGTCGAGCTGCGCCTGGCTGGGCGACAGAATGGAGCGCACCTGTTCCGGCGACATTCCGAGCTCAATCGCCGGCGCAGCGGCCGTATAGTCCACCACGGTATCCCGGTAAGGGTTGCTGTGGCAGGCAGTGAGCAGCAGGCTGAGAGTTACGAGCGCGAGCGGTTTTACGGTGTTCATCGATCAGTCTCCTGTCAGAGTTGCGTAGCGGAAAGGGGGTCGAGGCGAAAGAACCAGATGTCGCGCGGCCCGCTGGTCGGTGGTGGCCCGAGCACTTCGGGCGCGACCCAAGCGCGGGCCAGCGCTTCCAGCTCCGCCTTCAGCGCCTCGAGCTGCGCGCTGTCGGTCACCCGGACGGCACGGCGCGCGTAGCGCTTGCCGTCGTAGCGCAGGACCACGGCACCGTCGGCGAGCACATCCTGGTGCCAGCTCTTGAAGCGGTACACCAGATGTAGCACGTGACGCGTCATGCCCTCGAAGCGGCCCCACATAAAGCCCAGATCACAGGGGATGTAGAGCGCACCCTCATAGCGCATCAGGCCCACGTAGCGGGAGCGCGCCGGGGAGCGCAGCTGCAGTTCCACAGTAGCGCCAGTTTCAAATGTTGGATCCATCAGCGGATCAGCAATCAGCTCGCCACTGCGAAGTTCACCACCGGGGATGAGATCGGTCAGCGGGCCATCGCTGCGGTACTGCGCGACGCGGAAAGTCGCAAACCCGAGCATGAGCAACAGCAGCAGGATCCAGGGCCAGCGTCTTCGCCGGGTGGTCGTGATGTTCGCCGAAGCCGGTGCCGTGGTTGTTTCGCTCATGCCCCTTCCTCCAGGTTCAAAGATCACGGTGATGACGGCGGGCAATCACCGTCGCGGCCAGGAGCATCGCGCTCAGCACCAGGCCCAGCCACAGTTCCCGGCGCAGCCAGGGGTCAACGGCCATTGCCCAGGTCACCGGGCCCGTTTCCCCCGCCGCCACAAGTTGCTGATAGGGCTGCAGGCCCACGGGCTCTAGATAAACCGCCAGAGCGCCCGTCATCGCCGTGCGGTCAAGCACCAGCCACTCGGAGAATGCGAGCAGCGCCGGGCCGCCAAGCGCGAGCAGCATCGGCAGCCGCGGCGCGATCGCAGAGACCAGTAACAGCCAGCTCCACACCGGCAGAGACCACAGCGCTTGGGTGACGAACCCGAAGAGGTGCAGGGGCAGATTGCCGAGCAGTTGCGCCTCCGCGAGATTCCCGAGCACCCCGGCCCCGCAGTCGCAGTTCAGCGTCAGGAACAGGACCGCGGCAAACTGCGTGACGGTGATCGCCACGACGGTCACGAGTGGTGCCAGCAACAGCACCGCAATCAGCTTGCTGGCTACCGTCTGCAGGTCCGTCACCGGCAGTGATTTGAAGAACACGATGGATCGGTCCTGCCGCTCATCGAACAGCGCACCGAGCAGTACGAAGGTAGCCGTCAGCAGATACAGGAGCACGAAAGGCAGCGACACGAAGGCGAGTGCGGACAGCAGGTGCAGTGGATCGTCATCCTGGCGCGCTTCCGCCGCCATGCGGCCCAGGTCCAGGGTGGAGGCGGTCAGGGCCAGGCCAATCAGGGCCAGTGCGAGCAACAGCGGTGCCCATAGCAGCGCCATGCGATGTTCCAGCCATTCCCGTCGCAACAAGGCAGGCCACGGCATCACGCAGTCCCTCCAAGCACCGCGACGAACAGCCCGCTCAGATCGCTCGGCCGCACCTGTGCCTGAGGCGGCAGTCGCGCCGGATCGATCCCGTCGAACACCGCTTCAAGCCCGTGCAGCGTGCGGCGCAGGCTCAGAGGCCCCAGTTCCTTAAGGGCGGCTTCCTCTGACTGCGGTGCCGTGACGGAAATGAACCGCTCCGCCAGCTCCTCAACGCTCGCCTGCAGCACGGTGCGACCCCGAGCGATGAAGACCACATGGGTCAGCAGATGCTCGATCTCGCTGATCTCGTGGGTCGAGAGCAGGATCGCTCGGCCCTCCTCGAAGTAGTCGCTCAGCAGCACTTCATAGAAACGCCGTCGGTACAGCAGATCCAGGCCCAGGGTCGGTTCATCGAGCACCAGCAGGCGGGCCGCGGTGGCCATGACCAGCGCCAGGTGCAGCTGCGCGGTCATGCCCTTGGACAGCTCACCAACCCGCGCGTGCTCACGCACTTCCGTGCGCGAGAGCGTGGCCCTGGCCGCAGCGGGATCAAAGCCCGGGTGCACGCCCGCCACAAAATCCAGCAGATCGCGCACGCGCATCCAGCGCGGCAGCGTGCCGACATCGGCGATATAGGCGGTCTCACGCATGAGCTGTGCACGCGAGCGCCAGGGGTCCTGATCGAGCACGCGCAGCTCACCGCGGTCGACGCCCAGCAGGCCGGTCAGCGCGCGCAGCGCAGTGGTCTTGCCGGATCCGTTCGGCCCGATCAAACCGACGATCGCCCCTTCGGGAACGTCGAGATCGAAACCGTCGAGCGCGGCGGTCGCGCCGTAGGATTTGTGAAGGTCGCGCGCCGTTGCCAGCGTCATGAATCGTCTCCCACCATCAGATCATCAAGGTCGAGCCCCAGCTCGGCGATGCGTTCGCGCAACGGGGGCCACTCGTCCTGCAGGAACCGCTCGCGCTCAGCCGCGAGCGCCCGCTGTCGCGCACCGCTGCTGACGTACATGCCCAGGCCGCGTTGCTTGTGAATCAGCGCTTCGTCCACCAGGAGCTGGTACGCCTTGGACACGGTCAGCGGGTTCACCCGCATATCCGCCGCCACCTGGCGAATCGAGGGCAGTGCCTCGCCCTCCTCCAGGCTGCCGGCGAGGATGCGCCGCACGACCAGCAAGCGCAGTTGCTGATAGATCGGCAGGTTGTCGTCCCAGTCAGTCACAGGGCCAGCCTAGTGCGTACTGGTGTATTAGTCAACTAATACACTACAGCATTCGACTTTCACCACCGGGGGACCAGTGCTTCGCGGGACTGGTACCTGGCTGGGTGGCTACCGGTCGGCGTTGATCAGGGCGAGGCGCTCGCGGGTAATCTCGCTTTGACCGGGCTCGTGCGGCGGATTGGCGGGGTTGCCGATGTACAGGCGCAATCGCTGCGCGGCATCGACCGGCAGCGGAGATTCGTACACCTCCACGCCCTCGACCTCCACGGCGCTGAGAGGCGAACAGCTATGGCGGGTCCCGAAATCCAGGACCTGCTCCCAAAGCCTGATGAGGGCCGCGTCGCCATTGGCTCTTGCTGAGCTCAACGCTTCTTCACAGTGGGTATGGAAACCGTTGGTAGCCCCATGAAATCCCTGCTGTTCCAGCAGGTAGTAGGTGGCATACACGCCTCTTGGGACGACGTAAACGATATCCGGGCGCAGACACATTGCGAAGGTTCTCCAGGCAGCTCTGTAGTATCTTAGCGCCGCGGCCAGCCGCGCATGCGCCCGTAGCTCAGCTGGATAGAGCGCTGCCCTCCGGAGGCAGAGGTCAGAGGTTCGAATCCTCTCGGGCGCGCCACTGCGTCTTGCTTCGCAAGACGGCGAGTTTCCGCTTTCAGCGGAAACTCTCAGATTGTCCATCATTCTTTCGCGTCGCTGCGCCTTCGGCGGAAATGCCGGGGGTCGCTCAATCTCGGCTCACTGCTGTCCCCGACCTTGCACAACGCCCGTCCTCCGGGCGCAGAGTCGCTGTGATCAATACCGAGGTGGACGGTCTGTCCCCATCGCGAGACTGCGCCGTTTGCGTTAGATTTCTGGAACGCGATCCAAATTCATCTGCAGCACAGGGTTCGGCTCTCGCATGAACAGCACAGCAGACACGCAGCGTTTGCTCGACAGCGCTCACCGGGACGAGATCCGGACCTTGAGCGCCCTCTATATGCGAGGGCTTGATCGGCTCGATCCGGCGACCTTGCGCAGCGTGTTCTGGCCCGATGCCTGGCTCGCCTACGGCATCTATGAGGGGGCCGTGAATCCCTTCGTCGACTTCTGCATGCAGGCGCTCGCCACGCACGACGCTAACCAGCACCTGCTCGGCCAGATCACCGTCGAGCTCGATGGCGATCAGGCCTTCGGCGAGGTGTATTACCAGGCCTATCACCGCACCCGGGCGACGGACGGAGCACCCCGGGACCTCCTGATCAGCGGCCGCTACGTCGACCGCTACGAGCTGCGCGAAGATCGCTGGCGCATCGCCTGGCGCAGTGAGCTGGTCGACTGGACCCGCGATGACCAGGCGGCCGATGACTGGTTCGCCGATAGCCTGATGATCCGTGGCGACCGCGCGCCCCGGGACCCCCTTTACCAGCGTGACGTCATGCAGCGGCGCGCGACCTCCGCCACCGAAGCCCACCGGCCCCGGGAACGCTCATGACCGACACGATCGATACGCGCGAGATTCACTTTTTCGATACGGAGGTTCAGGCCTGTCCCTACCCCGCCTACAAGCAGCTGCGCGATGAAGCGCCGGTCCATCAGTGCCCGAAGACCGGGATGTATCTCGTCACCCGCTACGACGATGTGCGCACGGTCCTGACGGACCCGGAGGCGTTCAGCAACCGGAACGAAACGCTGTTTGATGCCAATCAGCCAAATCCCAGGCAGCAGCGCGTGCTGGCGCTCTTCGAAGCGGAAGGCTGGGTCCCGGCCAAGACGCTGGCCGGCCGCGATGATCCCAATCACAAGCAGATGCGCGCGATTTTCAACGAAGCGTTTCGCCCCAAGGTCGTCCAGGGTCTCGACCCGGAGGTCGAGCAGCTGGCCTTCCGCCTGCTCGACGACTTCCTCGAGGACGGGCGCTGTGACTTTGTCCGGCAGTTCGCGATCCCCCTGCCCCTGCTCATCATCGGCCGCCAGATGGGCGCGAACCCCGACGACATCTGGCGCATCAAGAACTGGACCGACGCGTTCTTCCACCGCATCAGCATGATGCTGCCGGAGGAGCAGGAACTTGACACGGTGCGCCGGGAGATCGAGGCCCAGCACTACTTCCAGCCGATCTTCGAGAAGCTGCGCGAATCGCCTGATGACACGCTGCTCAGCGCGCTCGTGAACACGGTGATCGAAGAATGGGGTCGCCCACTCACGGACAACGAGCTGCACGCGGAAATGATGGCGGACACCTTTGTCGGCGGGTCCGAAACAACCACCAACGCCCTTTCCGCCGGTGTGAAGCTGCTGATCGAGAACCCCGACGTCTGGCAGCGTCTGAAGGACGAGCCGGACAAGATCAAGGTGTTCATCGAGGAGGTGCTGCGCCTGGAGAGCCCGGTCCAGAGCCTGATGCGCGTGACCACCCGCGATGTCACGCTGTCGGGCGTGACCATCCCGGCGAAGAGCCTCGTCAACGTGCGCTATGCCGCCGCCAACCGCGACGAACGGAAGTTCGACAACCCCGATCGCGTTGACCTGGACCGACGCAGCCCCGGCGCGCACATGGCCTTTGGCAGCGGTGTCCATCACTGCCTGGGCGCACCGCTGGCACGCCGCGAGCTGATCTGGAGCTTCACCGCGCTCACGCAGAAGATCGACGAGATGTGGTTTGCACCGGGTCGCAATGACTTCAGCTACCACCCGCACTACCTGCTCCGGTCCCTAAAGAAGCTGGAGATCGAGTTCCGCGCGGCGTAACCTCGCCGGCGTTGTCGCCGCTGCACCATGGACCCACGCCTTGCTGATTCCTCACCGCGCCCCGCTGCAGGAAGGGCGCTTTCTAGCGCGCTACGACCGGTTCATCGCCACCGTTGAGCTGGGCGGCCAGGTCATCGAGGCGCACTGCGTCAACCCAGGGCGCATGGAAGGCCTGGTCGTGACCGGTGCCCGCGCCTGGGTGTCGCAGGTCCCACCGGAGAGCAAGCGGAAGCTGCGCTACACCCTTGAGATCCTCGAGATCGACGGTCGCTATGTCGGCGCCAACACGGTGATCCCCAACGCGCTGGCGGAGACGCTGATCCGGGCACGGCTGGTGCCGGGCCTGAAACGCTACCGGACGCTGCGGCGCGAGGTTCGCTACGGGGACAATTCTCGTATCGACCTGCTGCTGACCCAGGGAGACCGGGAGCACTACGTCGAGGTCAAAAACTGTCATCTGGTCTATCCGGACGGCGGCGCCTACTTTCCTGATTCCGTCAGCGTGCGCGCGGCCGGTCACCTGCGCGAGCTGGCTACGGTGATCGAGGGTGGCGCGCGCGCGACGGTGCTGTTCGTCATTCAGCGCGATGATGCCCGGCTGGTACGGCCCTCAGCCCTGCACGATCCCCACTTTGCCCAGGCTGCCATCGACGCCGCGGCGGCCGGCGTGTGCTTTCGCGCGGTCGCCCTCGATCCGCGGCCGGACGGGTTTCACTTTCTCGGGACCTTGCCGGTCAACACCGGGCGCTACGATCCCGAGCCGCTGCGGACCTTCAAAACCGCGCTCGATGCCACATCAGGGTGGCAGCGCCGCGGCGGTCGGCGGTCCGCATGACCCTGCAGCTCCTCGACTACCTCGGCGTGTTCGTGTTCGCCATGTCCGGCGCGCTGCTGGCGAGCCGGAAACAGATGGATGTGTTCGGCTTTACCGTGTTGGCCCTGCTGCCGGCGGTCGGTGGCGGTACCCTGCGCGATCTGATCCTCGACACCCCGGTGTTCTGGACCGAGGACACGGGCTATCTGCTGCTCACCCTGGGCGCGGCGATCATCACCTGGTTCGGCTATCCCTACATGGAGCGCTTCACCCGGCCGCTGGCCTGGCTCGATGCGCTGGGCCTGGCCGTGTTCTGCGTCGCCGGCACCGCCAAGGCGCTGGCACTGACCGGCAACATGATCGTCGCTGCAATGATGGGGGTCGTGACCGCTGTGGCCGGCGGCATCCTGCGCGACACGGTCGCTAACGAAGTGCCGCTGGTACTGCGGCAGGAAGTCTATGCCATCGCCGCGTTCACCGGCGCTGCGGTCTTTCTGATCCTGCACACGCTTCAGGTTCCCGGCGCGCAATGGCTGGCCATGCTCAGCGCGTTGGTACTGCGCGGTCTCGGCATCGCCCGGGGCTGGTCGCTGCCACAGGCGGGCCAGCAGGATCGCAGCTGAGCGTGCTGGCCCGCTGGCACGCCCGGCGGCGGCTCGCTAAGCTCCCGGCTACGATGAATGGAGAGAACCCCGTGCGCCGAATCCCTGTTTCACAGTGCCTCCTCAGAGGCTGCCTGCTGCTTGGCCTAGCGGCCGGGGCACCCTACGTTGCCGCCGATCTCGCGGACGATATCGCCAGGGACTACAAGCAGCACCTGGGACCGCTCTTCGATCACTTCCATCGCAACCCGGAGCTGTCGCTGGTCGAGTTCGAGACGGCCAAGCGCATGGCTGCCGAGCTGCGGGCTGCAGGTTTCACGGTGACTGAGAAGGTCGGCGGCACCGGCGTCGTGGCGCTGCTGGAGAACGGCGATGGCCCGCTGGTGATGATGCGCGCAGATATGGATGGCCTGCCGGTCGAAGAGAAGTCCGGACTGGAGAACGCCTCCAAAGCCACGCAGAAGGATCCGATTACCGGCAATGTGGTGCCGGTCATGCATGCCTGCGGGCACGACGTGCACATCACCAGCCTGGTGGGAACCGCGCGGCTCATGGCAGGCAATCGCGATGACTGGTCGGGCACGCTGATGTTGCTGGTGCAGCCTGCGGAGGAGCGTGTGCTGGGTGCGCGCGCCATGATGAATGATCGACTGTGGGAGCGCTTTGGCAAGCCGGACTACGCGCTGGCGTTCCATGTGTCGTCGGAAAATGAAGCCGGCAAGATCAACGTAATCGACGACAGCCCCTACGCCGGTGCCGATACCGTCGACATCATCATCCACGGTGTCGGCGCGCACGGTGCCAGCCCGCACACGGGCAAGGACCCGGTGGTCCTCGGCAGCCAGATCGTGCTGGCGCTGCAGACGCTGGTGGCGCGGGAACTGTCCCCGCGGAGCCCGGGCGTGGTGACCGTTGGCTCCTTCCACGCCGGCAGCAAACACAACATCATCTCCGATCGGGCCCAGCTGCAGCTCACCGTCCGCAACACCAGCGAGGAAACGCGCCAGGTTCTGCTCGAGGGCATTGAACGCATCGCGCAGAACATGGGGCGCGTGGCCGGGCTGCCCGAAGACAAGCTGCCGGAGGTGATCGTCTCCGAAGAAAGCGTGCCGCCGACCATCAACCACAAGCCGCTGGTGGATCGGCTGCGCACCGCCTGGACGGACCGCATCGGTGACGATGCGGTGGTCAGCGAGCCGACACGGGGCATGGGCGCCGAAGACTTCCCGTTCTTCACGATCAAGCCGAACATTCCGAGTGTGTACTGGGCGATCGGTGGGACGCCAAAGAAGGACCGCGAATGGGCTCAGGCCGGCGGCCCACCGATTCCCTCGCATCACTCACCGCTGTTCAAGATCTCCCCGGAGCCCTCCGTCACGCGCGGCGTGGAGTCCACCGTGGTCGCTCTGCAAACGCTGATGCCGCCGGCAGCACCCTAGGTGTCGCCAGCGTCATCGCGGCCTGGCACAGCACGACTGATCGCGCTCGACATCGACGGGACCCTACTCGCGCCAGGGGCATCGGCCAACGCTCTGCCTGATCCGGCCATCACCGCCGCAGTCCGGGCGCACATTGCCGCGGGCACCACGGTGGTACTTGCCACCGGTCGGATGTTTCCCGGGACCATCGGCATCGCCGAGCACCTGGGGATCGAGTCCCCGCTGATCTGCCAGCAGGGCGCCTCGATCCATGAGCACTCCGGCGCACTGGCGGCCCAGCATTGCATTGATCCTGGGCTGGCCCGGGATATTGCCGGCTACGCGCACGCGAACGGCTGGGAACTGGCCTGGTTCGACGCGCAGCGGTATCTCGTCACTGCCCTGCATCCGGCCGCGGAGCACTTTGCCCAGCTCTCTGGGGTGACCGCGGAAATCCACAGCGCGCCGGAGCGCTCGGGCATCGCTCCGATCGGGGTCGACATCATCAGCAGCGCAACCGAAGCGCTCGGCATTCACGATGAGCTTGCCGATCGCTACGGTGAGCGAGTGCAGCTGATTGATTTCAGCACAGTGACGGCGGCCTACCACCCGGTTGCGACCAAGGGGGCGAGCATCGCCGCCCTTGCTGAGGCCCGATCCATCGCCCCGGAAGAGGTCGTCGCGATTGGCGATAGCGCCAACGATGCGTCGATGCTGCGCTGGGCCGGGTTCGGCGCCAGCCCGGAACACTGTGACCGCTATGCGCGCGGGGCCGCAGATGAGATCCTCGCCGGTCACGGGGTCTCAGGCGTTGCACAGCTGCTCGAAGATCTGCTGTAGCCGCGAAGGTCGCGGCGCACAACGAGGTCAGGGGACGGCGCGCTTGCCGGACAGCAGACTGAGTCCCACCTGCTGCACGAACAGCACCACCGCTTCTGTCGACGCCGCGGCAAGCTGGGGGCCCTGCACACCGCCATCCGCATAGAGCAGGCCGATACTGGTCTTGCCCACCATGACCCGCTGCAGCAGCGAGTGGCCGGGGGTGCGAAAGGCGGGATCGCCGAAGAGCGTCCAGGGCCGATCGAAGACACGGAGCGCATCTTCCTCAAGCGCCTCCGCCAGCGGCCGATTGCTGCCGAGCGACAACAGTTTGGGTAGCGCCGGAAACTCACCGCGCTGATGCTTGATCAGCAGTGCCTTGCGATCCGGGGTCAGCAGCGCAAAAAACACTCGCGGTAGACCAGCACCGGCAACGATCCCCTCGATCGCAACCTGCATGAGCTGATCAAGGGTCACCGGCTGTTGCATCAGTGCGGTCATCTCGGCGAGCACCGCAACCTGCCGGGCCGGATTGGTCGCGGTACTCGGCACCGGGGTCCGATCGCTCGCGGATAGCTCGGCCTTCGCGGCGCTGCGAGGCGTGAGCGTCACGCCAAAGCGCTTGGCAATCTCCGCCGCTTCCGCCGCTGCCTTGGTGATCAGGGCCAGGCTCTCGGCCTCGGTTCCGCCAGCGAGCGCGGCATGGCGCTTGACCAGGTCTTGAGCCTCCGGATCGACCCCGAGCGCGCCCGGCGTCAGCGCCGCCCAGCGCTCGCTGTCGCCGACCGCGGCGATCTCCACCGACAGCGAGATCCCGGCCACCCGCGGATCATCGTCTCTGCGGTGCGCAACATCCCTCAGCAAGGGCCCGAGTTGCCACTGCTCGACCAGTGCCGCCGTAATGTCCTGCAGCGCGAAGCCGACGAGCGCGCGCTGCGTATCGGCATCGGGCAGCTTTCCGGGCGTGAGGTGCGCGGTCAGCGCCTCCAGTTCCGGCGTCTGACTGGACAGAAAGACGAGTTCCCCCAGCCGTGAGAGCAACCCGGCCAGAAACACCTCATCATCCCCGTCGTGCGGGGCCCTGAGCGCCAGTGCGCGGGCCTGCCCGGCCCCGTGAAAGGCCTGCAGTAGCGTGTCGACCAGCACCTCACGGCCTGGTGCGTTCTGGACCTGATCGACAATGGACAGAGTAATCGCGAGATCGCGTACCGCGTTAAAGCCCAAAAGCACCACGGCGCTGTTGATCGTGCGCGCCTGCCGCCCCTGCTGACAGAACAGCGGGCTGTTGGCCAGCTTGAGCAGCCGCGCGGTCAGGCCAGCATCACGGCCAATGGCATCGGCCAGATCCTTGGCCGAAGAGCGCGACGAGTCGACGATGCTGGTGATATCGGCGACCGTGGCCGAGAACACCGGCACCTGAGTCGATTCGGCACGCTCAATCCAGTCCGCCACAGCCCCGCGGCTGGCGGCCGCGGTGCCGTGCGGCGGGGATGGGGACTGCGTGCTCATGTCCCATGAGTATAGATCCGGCTGAGAGAGCGGCCAGCCGCGGTCGGGACAGACTCATTTTGCTCGCTGTGGGAACTTCCGCCCGCGTGCGCCGTCTGATTGGTATGAGTGGCCCTTATAGCCGCCAGAACATCGGTTCACGCCCTCCCCCGGGCGGGCCGGGTTCCCCGCAGCGTCCCGCTCCCCCCTCTGGCGGGGCGCTGCACCTCTCCCCACCGGGCCTGTCGACACAGGCCCGTTTTTTTACTCGTTGCGGTTCTCGTTCCCGTCTTCGAGCCGTTCCGGCGGTTGCCAGTAGCGATACTGCGGCGACCAGTCCTGTTCCGTCAGCCCCGCCATCCCCAGCAGGTTCCACAGGCTGCAGTACAGGTCTCCAGGCCCGAAGATGCCTTGACCGATGCGCTCGATGGTCTCGCCCCGGCGCCGGTAGGCCACTGCCCCGGGCATGTTTTCAGCGCCTTCCATGACCGTCTGCTCGCGGATGTAGGCGCCGCCGCCGTGCGAGGCCAACCGGAAGCGCCAGCCCCGACTATTGGCAAAGGACTGCTGCAGCCGCGGCTCATCTTTAGAGACCAACACCACCGCCATCGCCGACTCCAGATGAGGCAGAAAGCCGTTGAAGCCATCGGCCCAGAGCGTACAGAAACGGCACGCCTGCCCCATGTTGTGAATCACCAGTAAACGCTCCGAGCCCGCGAATAGATCGCTGAGCCGACGCTCTCAGTCGAGCGTGGCGAAGGTGTAGTCTCGGACCAGGGTGCCTGCGGCGGCATCAGGCACACCATCGCCGGTCGCTGTGTCATTCACCTGCGCGCGCTTGAGCTCGTTCAGCTCCAGGGTCAGGTTGTAGAGTTGCTGCTCGAGTTGGGCGATGCGCTCGGCGCTCATGCGGTACTCCTCGGCTATGCCCCTGGATCTGCGACCAGCCCGGCCGCCTCGATCCCGGCAACCGCGCAGGTCTCATCATTCGGCGAGACATCGCCGCTCACGCCGACCGCGCCGAGCAATGCCCCTGCCTTGCTGCGCACCAGCACACCACCGGCCACCGGCACACAGCCCCCGGGCCAAAGCTGGCTCAGCGAACCGACGAACGCCGGCCGCTCCGCCGCCATGGTCGCGAGGGTGCGGCCGCCGACGCCGAGATTGAGGCAGCCGGCCGCTTTGCCGGTCGCAATGGCCGGGCGCCCGATCGAGGCGCGTTCATCGCGCTTGAGGATGAGCGGGTTGCCGCCGGCATCGAGCACGACAGCACACAGGGGATTGAAGCCCAGTCGCTCGCCCTCCGCCAACGCGGTGCTGGCAATGCGATCCGCAAGTTCCAGGGTGAGCATGGAGAACTCCTGTGGTTGCGGGCAGCACGCCCGCCCGTTGGTTCGCTAAGATGCCCTGTCATGGCGTCCTTGGCCAGCGGCCGCGCCTTCCTACCGCCCGGAGAGCGAGCAATGCAGAACACCTATGGCGACGTGGTCGTGCAACCCACCGGAGACTTCGTGACCCTGGTCGAGATCCAGCGCGGCCCGAACAATTTCTTCGACCAGGCCCTGATCGCGAACCTTGCGGATGCGTTCGAAGCCCTCGACGATGACCCGCAAACGCGGGTGATCGTGCTGGCATCGCAGGGCAAGCATTTCTGCGCCGGTGCCAACTTCGCTTCCAGCGATGATCGCCAGGCGCGGGCACAACGCACCGTGGCGGATGGCAACCCGCTGTACCGCGAGGCCGTCCGCCTGTTCCGGGCCCGCAAGGTGGTGATCGCCGCGATTCAGGGCGCGGCCGTGGGCGGCGGGTTCGGGCTGGCGATGATGCCGGACTTCCGGATCGCGACCCCGGCAGCACGCTTTACCGCTAACTTCGTGAAGCTGGGCTTCACGCCCGGATTCGGATTGACACACACGCTACCGCGAGTCATCGGCGAGCAGAACGCCTGCGACCTGTTCTACACCGGCCGCCGAATCGGCGGCGACGAAGCACAGCGGCTGGGTATCGTCGATCGGCTGGTCGATCCGACACAGCTACGCGATGCGGCGTTCGCCTATGCGCGCGAGATTGCCGAGAACGCGCCGCTGGCCCTGCTCTCCCTGCGCGCGCAGATGCGCGGCGACCTGGCGGACGCCGTGGCCGCCGCCACCGACCGGGAAGGCCGGGAACAGTATCTCCTGCAGCAGACCAATGATCATAAGGAAGGCATTCGGGCGGTCGCCGAGCGCCGGCCGGGCGCGTTTACCGGAACATGAAGGCGGGCTGATAAGAACGATCAAGCCAGGCGAACATAGTCGCGCAGCCGCTCCCGCACGAGCGAGCGAATCTCCTCAGCCAGCTCCGCGAACAACGCCCGCGCCGGTGACCGGGCCCGCCAGGCCAGCGCGTGGTGCCGCAACATGCTGATCCCGTGCACATCGGTCACCTTCAGCGTGTCCGTATCGCGAATCTCCGAGGCGACATAGAGCGCCGGCAGAAAGGCGATGCCCATTCCCATCACGACCATCTGCCGCAAGGTATCGAGGCTGGTGCCCTCGTAGTCGCGGCGCATGGTTGCGCCCAGGCTCGCGCAAAGTTCGCTGATCTGGCGGTGATAGAGGTGGTGCTCTTCGATGGTTAGCACTTCCTCGCCAAAGAGATCGGACCGGTTGACCCGACGCTTGCGGGCCAGGCGATGATCGCTGGCCATGACCAGCTTCAACGGTTCCCGGATGAGTGGCGCGACCTCAAGCTCCGTGGATGCGATGGGCTGCGTGGACAGCACCAGATCGTGCCCGCCGGTCTTCAGATCCGCCTCGAGCGAGGACGGTGCGCCTTCGCGTACGTATAGGCGCAGGCTGTCGTAGCGCCGATGCAGGCCCGGCAAGACATGGGGCAGCAGGTAGGGCCCCAGCGTTGGGGTCACGCCCATTCGATAGGTTCCCCCGCTATGACCCACCAGGCTCGCCGAGGCATCGACAAAGCCCTGCAGTTCTTCAGCGATCCGCTTGGCACTGGCGATCAGCTCCCGGGCCGCCGCACTCGGCCGAGCACCGGCGCGGGAACGCTCGAACAGGGTGACCCCGAGGGTGCGCTCAAGCGCGCTGATCTGCGCGGTCATGGCGGGCTGGGTCACCCCCAGCCGATCGGCTGCACGCCGGAAGCTGCCCTGCTCATAAACCGCAATGAAGCAGGAGATCTGCTTAATGGTCACAGAAGTATTGATGTTCATTTCACGAGCGAGATCGCGTCAAAACCACACACCAAGCAAAAACGTACGTTTTTTGGCGAATTAGCGATCATTTTCTCTTAAAGAAGCGGCAAGAAGGTCAACCGATCCATAAGAGAATACTATCACATACTGTTTCAGAAGCAGCTTTTTCTTATCGATGATGCCAAGGTAGTCTGATCTTGAGTTTTGGCAACTGCAGGCTGCCAGTTCATGGCAATCCCGGTTGTACCTGCGGTGACGTTCATCGTTCGCTGAGGCGTTAATGAAAAAAGTCATATCTGGCATCGTCCAGTTCAAGAAACAGCCCTTCGAAGCCCGCAGCGCCCTGTTCGCCGAGCTCGCGAACGGCCAGAGTCCGGAAGTGCTGATGGTGACCAGCGCCGACTCGCGGATCGATCCGAGCCTCATTACCCAGACGGAACCCGGCGAACTGTTCGTCTGCCGCACTGCCGGCAACATCATTCCGCCCCACTCCCACAACGCCGACGGCGTGACCGCCTCGATCGAGTACGCCGTCGCCGTGCTCGGTGTAGAAGACATTATCGTGTGCGGTCATACGGACTGCGGCGCTATGAAAGGCGCGATGAACCTGGACGCCGCGTCTGACCTGCCACATATCCGCCGTTGGCTCGACCATTCTCGCGCCGCCGTTGAGACTGTGGATGAGGACGATACGCTCGATGCTGCCGAGAGACTGTTGCGCGTCACCGAAGAGAACGTGGTACTCCAGCTGCAACACGTCCGCACGCACCCGGCCGTCGCGAGGCGCCTGGCCAACGGCCGGATCGGCCTGCATGGCTGGGTGTACCACATCGAAAGCGGGGAAGTGACCTGCTACGACGAAACCACCGGTCGGTTCGCGCCTCTGGAGGAGCGCTACGCCAACCTACTCGGTCATCGAGAGGATGCGATCGCGATCGGTTGAGGCCGAGCGCGCTCATCTCCCATACACCAAAGGATCTGACTAATGAAATTCGATCTTTCTAACCTGCGTGGCGACATCTATGGCGGCCTGACCGCCGGGATTGTTGCCCTGCCCCTAGCACTCGCTTTTGGCGAAGCTTCAGGTGCAGGTCCGATGGCCGGCGTCTATGGCGCCATCCTTGTCGGGTTCTTCGCCAGCCTGTTCGGGGGCACCGGCTCCCAGATCTCTGGCCCCACGGGCCCCATGATCGTCGTCTTCGCCGGCGTTTTCGCGTCGCTGGAGAGCCAGGGGGACCTGAGTCTGATCTTCGCCACGGTCGTCCTGGCCGGCGTGCTGCAGATCGTGTTCGGCATCATGCGCTTCGGTCAGTACATCCGGCTCGTACCCTATCCGGTCGTCTCCGGGTTCATGAGCGGCATCGGCTGCATCATTATCGCGCTGCAGGCCTCGCGGCTGTTCGGCCATGAGCCCGAAGGCGGGGGCACGATCCCCGCATTGCTGGAGATTCCCAATGCAGTCTCGGACCCGGTATGGCCAGCGCTGTTCGTCGGCCTGGTGACCCTGGGCATCGTTTTCAAGTGGCCGGCCGCTTGGGGCAAATATGTGCCGGGCGCGCTCGCAGCACTGGTGATCGGTACGCTGCTGAGCCTGGGTTTCTCGAACATCCCGATCCTGGGCGACATTCCCTCGGGCCTCCCGAGCTTCATCGTGCCGCACTTCTCCACCGACACAATTCTCATCGTGCTCGAGGCGGCGTTTATCCTGGCGCTACTGGGATCGATCGATAGCCTGCTCACCTCTCTGGTGGCAGACAACATGACGCGCACCCGCCACGACTCCAACAAGGAGCTCATCGGCCAGGGCATCGGCAACATCGGCGCCGGCTTCCTGGGCGGCATTCCCGGCGCGGGCGCCACCATGCGAACGGTGGTCAACATCCGTACCGGCGGCCGCACGCGATTGTCCGGCATGATTCACTCGCTACTGCTGCTCTCGATCGTGGTAGTCCTGGCCCCGCTGGCAGAGCAGATTCCCCACGCAGTGCTCGCCGGCATTCTGGTCAAGGTCGGATACGACATCATCGACGTGTCTTACCTCAAGCGCGCCCATCAGGGACCGCGCTGGGATCTCGCGCTGATGGTGCTGGTGCTGGGCCTGACGGTCTTCGTTGATCTGATCACCGCCGTGCTCGCCGGTGTTGTGCTCGCAGCACTCGCATTTGTGAAGCAGATGGCGGACGCGCAGCTGGAAGCGCTGGCAGAGACCTCGGAGGTTACCGATGGCGACGCGCACCCGGAGGAGAACGATATTCTTGGGCGCTTCCGCAATCGCATCACGCTGTTTGATTTCAGCGGTCCCTTAAGCTTCGGTGCGGCGGCCGACGTTGGCCACCAGGTCCGCGAGCGGGTCAAGTCAAACGATGCCAAGGCCATCGTGCTCGACTTCTCGCGAGTGCCATTTATGGACGTGTCTGCGGCGAGAGCGGTGGAGACGATCGGTTGCGACTCCAAGGAAGCAGGCAAGAAGGTGTTCATCAGCGGCATGAACGAAGAAGTGGGCCAGGTACTCGCCGGCCTGAACGCCGATCATTGCTTACCCGGAGATGCCTACTACGGGTCTCGCCTCGAGGCGCTGCGAGCCGCGAAAGCCCACATCGAAGAGGGCCTGGGCACGTCAACCGGTCAGGATGGCCCGATCGGCGCAGCCGCCGGCTAAGCCTGAGCCGTGATCCCGCCCGCGAGATCGCGGGCGAAGGCAAGCAGTGAGCGCGCGCTGTCTGCATAGACGTCGGGGACCAGGTCTGGAAAGGCCAGGTCGCCGGCGTGGGTGGTCCCGTGAACCGTGCGCGCGGTCGCTGGCACGCCGGCTGCCAACAGCTTTCGGTAGAAGGCGAGCCCTTCATCGCGCAGCGGATCGAGCTCGTTCACTGAGATGACGTGGGGCGGCAAGCCAGCCAGGTCTTCCGCTCCAGCCTGCAGCGGCCAGGCCAGAGGGTTCGCACCGTGTTCCTGCTGTGGATCATAGACCCTGACGAGCGCAGTCATGGCAGCGTTGCTGATCACGTAGTCGGCGTTCTCCTCAAGCGATGGCAATGACGCCGGCTGCTGCGCATAGCTGCCACTGATGTACGGACAGAACGCATAGACTCCGTCAATGCGTGCCAGCGCTCCCTCAGCCCGAGCCGCAAGCGTGGTCGCGATCGCGAGGTTGCCGCCACCGGACTCTCCAGAGGCAACGATGGCCGATAGGTCGAGGGCCTGTCGCTGCTCGTGCAGCCATTGCGAGGCTGCAACGCAGTCCGTGAGTCCGGCGGGGAACGGGTGGTTGCCAAGGGCCCCGCCGCCATTGCGAAACTCGACGCCGACCACGACGGCGCCGCGGTGTGCGAGCTCCGTGCGCCAGCGTTCAAAGCCCGGATCCGCAGCGCTCATCAGGACCATGCCGCCGCCGTGCGTGTGCAGAATCGCGGGCAACGGCCCGTGACGCTCACGCGGCGCATGAATGTAGAGCGTGATCGCTGCACCGTCCTGGCTGGAAATCTGCTCCCTGTGGACGACAACGTCCGGCCGCTCCGGCATTGCGGCCCGCTCCAGCGGATGGCTGCTCGCAGCCAGCTGCTCAAAAGCGGCGCAGTAGCGCAGTGCCGCCTCGTAGCCGGCGGCAGGATCAGGTTCTTCCACCGCGGCTGATAGCGCCGCGCCCGCCGCGATGACTTCGCGCAATCGCGGATCGAGACGAGGGTCGGTCGCCGCGGTCAGGCGAGCATCACCCAGGCGGCCGGGGCGCGAAAACTCCGCCACTACTCTTCGCCGACGCTGGCAACCTGCGGCACCACATCGACGTAGCGCAGGGTGGTGAAGCCGAAAAACATCTCGTGCTGAGTCTGCAGACCAAAGTGAACCGGCCGCGACGGGTCCGGGTTACCGCGATTGCGGGCCGAGTTGTCCATCGCGCCGCTGGCGATGAGCCGCGTGCCTGCCGGTAGGAACACGGGCTCCTCCAGTTCGTAGTTGAACTGCCAGTTGAAGTCATAGCGAGGTACCGAAAGCAGGCGCTCACTGGTGCCGTCGGGGTATACCGCGGTGTAGTTCATGTACTTACCGCGATAGTGCATGTGCGGCATCATCGCGTGCAGATACGCATCGCGCTCGATGAGCTGTTCCCCCTGCAGCTGATGTTCCTTGGCGTGCGGCGGCACCATGAAGCGCCGCTGCGCTGCGACGACCTCTTTCATGACGTACTTGGGCGGCGCATCGTGCAGATAAATGCCGATCTCTGTCTCATCGACGCTGGGCTTGCCGCTGGTGGTGTAGTGCATCTGCAGAAGCAGATTAGCGCCCTTCTGCAGCAACCGACCGCCCTCCGGGCCAAAGTCCTCGCCCACGCGTCCCGGCGCGAAGCCGCCAACACTCTCACCACGGGCAACGGTGTCGCGACGGCCTTCGCGACTCCGGTCGGCCGGACTCTGCAGGTAGGCGATCACATGGTGCAGCACCTGCCGGTCGCCGGGTACAAACTCCATCGCCCGGACCCAGACGTCTTGCTCAAGGTTCAGCTTGAGCGGCACATAGCGATAGTCGAGCACACCGGTCGCCGGTATCTCCTGCGCGGGAATTCGGTACACGAGATCGGGCTCGCCCATGGTGAACTTGCTGGGGGCAGGACGAACCGCGGTCAGGGGATCTTCGGACCCGTCGATGGGTGCGCCGGCATCGATCCAGTGGATGAGCTGCTGCTGCTCGAGTGGCGACAGTCCGGCCACATCGCGGATCGGCTTGCTCTGGTGTTGATCGATCTGACCCGGTGGCATCCGGCGCGTGGTCACCACTTCTTTGATCATGGGCCCGAAGCCCTGGACCATGCGATGACTGGTCATCGCCCAGGGTGCAATGCCACCCTCTGTGTGGCAGGCCACGCAGTTGTTCTCGAGGATGGGCACGATGTCACGACTGTAGGACACCGGTTCCCGGGATAGAGCATCGCGAACGGGATAGGTCACCCGATCCGCCGCCGCCACAGACGCAGGCGTTGGCGCCGCGGGAACCTCATCAGGGGCCGGTGCACCGGCCAGCCGCGCATCGATCGCCGCGATGAGGCCCTGCGCCTGACCCGACGCCAGCGTGCTTCGGTAGGTCAGTCGCTGACGCTCTGGATCCAGCACCATCACTTCGCCCACGTGGCGCAGGTCCAGGCGCTGGGCGACCAGCTGCGCAGTGTCCAACAGCACGGGCACATCAAGGCCCTGACGGCGCACCGCTGCATCAACGGCCACCCGATCTTCCGCGGGCATGGCGTTGATCATGAAAAATCGCACCGGCTGATCCGCGTAGCGCTCGCGCAGGGCGCGAAATTGGGCCAGACTGCGTTCTGTGGCGTCCAGCCCGGCCCGGTGCACCGCGAGCACCACGGCCTCTTCGTCGCCGTAGTAGCTGAGCTGATGAAACTTACCCGTATGATCCAGCAGCGCGAAATCGCCCACGTACTGAGCACGGGCAGGCGCCCCGGCGCAGAGCAGCAGGCTCAGCGCAGCGGTGAGCAGGGAGCGGGCAGACAATCTACGCATCAAACGAACCTCTAATCCATTGCAGACCGAAGATAGCATAAGCACACAGCCGATCCCCTTCACAGACCGGATCTGTGAGCTGCTGATCGCCCGTCGGGCCTGGCTCGCGGGGGCCATGGTGATCCTGGCGGCGCTGACCATCGCCGGCACGCGCTACACCAGCCTGGACGCCACCGATGGGGCGATTCTCAGCGAAGGTGACCCGTACAAGGCTCAGGTCGATCGGGTCCGGGCCGATTTTCCAGGCAGCCCGAGCGTGTTGTTCATGTTCGAACATCCCACGGACATCTTTGCCCGAGACGCCCTGGAAGCGATGGAGGATTTGACGCGCAGCTACACCGCCATCGATAACGCTATCGCTACCGGCACGCTCATGAACCGGCGTCTGAATGAGTCGGACGCCCGGCGGCTGGACCGGGACTATCTCTTCCCGGTGCTCGACACGCTTAACGACGCCGAGATCGCCGAAATTCGCCAGATCGCCCTGGCGGACACTGACCTCACCGACAGCCTGCTGGCGAGCGATGGCACCCTCGCGCTGGCGACGGTGAAGTACGGCCTCCCCGAGGACACCCAGGAGGCGAGGCTGGCCATCGCCCGCTCGATTCTCGAGCTGCGTGACCGGCTTCGCAGCACACATCCGAACGTCGCGATTTACGCACTCAGCGGGGCCATGTTCGAGCTTGAGAGCTACCAGGCGCAGGTCCGCGACAACCAGATACTGATGCCGCTGGTGATCGCGGCGGCGATTGGCCTGCTGTGGTTCTGCCTGCGCTCGCTGCTCTTCGCATTGGTGCTCTTTGCGGTGTCCTTTACCAGCGTGCTCATGGCCGTCGGCAGCTATGGCTGGCTGGGTATCTCCTTTAACCAGATATCCAATCTGGGCCCGATCGTGGTCTTCGTGGTCGCTGTCGCGCACGGGATTCATGTGCTGTCCATCTACGCGCAAGCCCTGCACGAAGGACTCGACAAGCGGGCGGCCATGAGCCACAGCCTTGGCATCAATCTACAGCCGGTGACCCTGGCCACGATCACGACGGCAATCGGTTTCCTGTCCCTCAACTACTGCACATCGCCGGGCATCTACGGCTTCGGAAACGTCGTGGCCATCGGCGTAGTGTGGGCCTACCTGCTGAGCCTCGGGCTGCTGCCCGCCCTCGCCCTCGCGCTGCCGGTCGCCAAGCGGCGACAGCCGCTGGGTATCGTCGGATTTATCGAGCGCGTGAAGCACTGGGTACGAACTCGGGACACGCTGCTGTTCCGAGGGTTCGCCGTACTCATCGTCGCGACCTTGGCCATGTTGCCCCTGAACAAGCTGGATTTCTCTCGCTTGAGCTTCGTTGACTCGGAATCGGATCTGCATCACGTCATGACCGCGCTGGCGGAGCGGATCGGCAATGATCGGTCCCTCGTCTATGGCATCTACGCAGATGGGTACTACAGCATCACGGAGCAATCGTTCCTGCAGCAGGTCGATGCCTTTACCCAGTGGCTTGAAGCTCAGCCGGAGTCGAGCTTCGTCACCAGCTACGCCGATCTGCTGAAAACGATGAACAAGGCGGACCATGACGATGATCCGGCCTGGGACAAGCTGCCCGATGACAAGCTTCAGATCATTGACTACCTGGTGGGCTATCAGCTGGTGCAGGAAATCGAGCCCAGCCTCGAGCCCATCTTCTCTTCAGACTTCTCCGCAATTCGCCTGATCGTCGGCACGTCCGACCTCAGCAATCTGGAGCTGGTTCAGTTCAACGACCGCATCGAGCGCTGGATCGAGGACAACGTACCGGCCGGCATCGAAGTGCTGCATGGAGACAACAGCATCCTGATGGCGCGACTCAACCGGGCCATTACCGTCGAGCTGATGCAAGGCTTCACCCTCAGCCTGGTTCTCATCACGCTGACGCTCATGATCGGCCTGAAGAGCTTCCGCTATGGACTGCTCAGCATCATGCCCAACCTGTTTCCGGCAACCATCGTCTTTGGCTTCTGGGGCCTGTTGCAGGGCGAACTGGGTCCCTATGTGCTCATGCTCTTCTCCATCAGCATCGGTCTGGTCGTCGACGACTCCGTACACATTCTGAGCAAATACCTGACCGCGCGCCGAGCCGGCGACAGCCCGGAGCAGGCGATCGAGTACTCCCTTGACAAGGCGGGATCGGCGATCACGATCACCACGGCCTCCCTGGCAATGGGCACGCTGATCCTGATCTTCTCGCAGACCTTTTACTTTCAGAACGTGGCCCTGTTGCTGACGCCGATCATCGTCGTGGCCCTGCTGCTGGATCTGCTGTTCCTGCCGCCGCTGCTACTGCGCTACGAGCGCTGGCTGGCGCGACGCCAGGGCACTGTGGCGGCGCATCCGGTGAGCGCCTAGCCGCCACAGGCGAGGCCCGCAGCAGGGTCTACACTGAGGCAAGACCCGAAATCGCCTCAGGCATGGCTACGCCGACGCCTTCCCAACTGAATCTGTATCGCTGGGTATCCCTGGCGGGAGCGTGCGCGATCTGCGCAGGCTACCTTGCGCTCGATGATCGATGGCTGGTGGCACAACCCACCATCAGCGTTCTGTTCTACAGTTATCTCGGGCTCATCCTGACAGTACTGCTCGCTTCGGGATTTTCCCCGCGTGTGCGCGCCGCCCTGGGCGAATTGAGCCTGCTGTCGGCCTACATACTCGCGTTCTACTACCTGCTCAGGCTGCAGGCATCAGGCATCACGCCGGAAGAAGTCGTCACGAATCTGGTGCTGATCGGGCTGGTCAGCGTGATGTTTCATGAGATCCGACTGGTGCTGGCCTGGTGCATTGGGTCTCCGATCATCCTGGTCAGCGCCCTGATGCTGGTAGATGCGCCCAGCTATCAGCCCAGTAGCTTCATCATGCACCTCTTTTCCTGTGCAGCGATCGCCGCCGTCGTCAAGATCAATGCCTTACGCAGTGAGCGGCAACGGCAGCAAACCAACGCGCTGAACCAATCGGTGTTCGAAAGCTCTACCGACGGGCTCTACTACACAGCGGACAGTGACGGCTCGCTCCTCGCCATGAACGGACAGATGCGAGCCTTGTTCGGGTCTCAGGACGACGCACAGGTTCGCCAACTCTGTGAGTCTCAGCTGGCAGAACATACCGCGAGCACCGGCGACGGTACGGTCGACCTGAGCTTCCGACGGGCGACCGGCACCGACTTTTACGGCCGCGTCAGCATCACGGCCATCAGTGATGGCCTACGCCCGGCGACGCTGTACCGAGTCACGGATATCAGCGACCTGCAGGAACAACAGCGAGCGCTCGAGGATGCTCGGGACTTAGCCAAGGCACTGCTCGAGCAGTCGGCCGATGCGCTGGTCTACGGGAATCTCGCCGCATCAACGGCCCAGGTCGTCAACCAGCGAGCGCGGGAACTGCTCGAATCCGATGATCCCGAAATCGTTGCCGGGCTCATGAAGCAGGCGTTCGTCGAGTCCCATCCCGATATCCCACCTCAACAGTTGCTGGAGCAGGCACTCTCCCAACCTAACTGGGAAGCGCCGGTGACGGTGCGCAGCGCCACGGGTCGAACGTTCTACGGCAACATGGCCATGATTCGCATCCGCGGCGTGGACAACGACCAGACGGCCATGGTTCGCCTGGTCGACATGACGGCCGTACGAGCCCGGGAACAGCAACTCGAACAGGCGCGGGAGCAGGCAGAAGCGGCCATGGAGGCGCGCAGCCAATTTCTGGCCAACATGAGTCACGAGATCCGTACGCCTATGAACGGCGTGATCGGCATGACCTCCCTGCTCCTCAATACCACGTTGGATGAAGAGCAGAGCAGCTACGTCGAGACCATTCGCAGCAGCGGCGAATCGTTGCTGATCATTATCAACGAGATCCTCGACTTCTCGAAGCTCGAAGCCGGGCAGGTCGCGCTGGAGGCGCAGCATTTCGACCTGGGGAGCTGCGCCGCGGAGGCGTTGGACGTTGTCTCGCCGATCGCCGCCAGCAAAGGGCTGGAACTGATTTTCCGCTATCCGATCGAAGCGCCGAGGATGTTTCTCGGCGACGTGCAGCGGCTGCGGCAGGTGTTGGTCAACCTGCTCTCGAACGCCATCAAGTTTACTGAGCGCGGTGAAGTCGCCCTCTCCGTCGCGATCGGAACCGAATCCGATCCGACAGGTAACGACGGTCTACGCATCGATCTGACCGTTGAGGATACGGGGATCGGCATTCCCCAGCACAAGATCGCAAGCCTGTTCAATGCCTTTACTCAGGCGGACGCGTCCACCACACGACGCTTCGGAGGCACCGGGCTCGGGCTGTCTATCTGTCACTCGCTGGTCACCCTCATGGGCGGTGGCTTTGACGTCACCAGCGCACCGGGACAAGGCTCGCGCTTCGCGTTCCACGTGATCCTGCCGCGCTCGGGTCGCGCGCCCGTGCCCGAGACGCCGACACTGGCCGCGCAGACCATTTACGCCGTCGACGACAACGCAACCAACCTGAAGGTGCTGGCCGGCTACCTGCGCAGCCTGGGCGCGGAAGCCACCGGCTTCGATACGCCTCAGGCGCTGCTCGCAGCGACGCGCCGGCAGCGACCAGACCTGATCATCAGCGACATGGCCATGCCGGACATGGACGGAGCGGCGATGACGCGGGCTATTCCGGTGGCGCAGCGACCACCGGTGATCGTGCTGACGTCCCTGGATCAGGGCGACCTGGATCGCTCGCAGTTTGCGGCCGTATTGCGTAAACCCGTTCGACCGCGGGAACTGGCTCGGGCCATCCGCTTCGCCTTCAGCGAGCAGGATCCGGAGGAGCAGGCACAAGCCGAAGGCCCGAGCGCCCCTGCGTCACTACTCGGCCACCGGGTATTGCTGGCCGAAGACAATGTCGTGAACCAGGCCGTGGCCCGGCAGATGCTGAAAAAGCTGGGCATTCGCTGCGACGTTGCCAACAACGGCCGGGAAGCCATCGCTCTGCTGGCCCAGCAGGACTACGACGTGGTGCTCATGGACGTGCAGATGCCCGAAGTTGACGGCCTCGAGGCCACCCGACTGATTCGCTTAAGCGATGGTCCGCAACCACACATCATCGCGATGACGGCCAACGCACGGCCGGAAGATCGAGACGAGTGTATGGACGCAGGCATGAACGATTTCGTCAGCAAGCCGATCCGGCTTCAGGATGTCCAGCAGGCGCTGGCCCGCGCGCCGCAGGCCAAGTCCGCTCAGGCCGGCTGATAGGGGAGTGCCACCGTCTCCGGAGGGGCGTCACCCGGCGTATCACTCACCGGGTCCAAACTCTCCGTCGCCAGGCAGACGCGGTTGCGACCGGAACGCTTGGCCTGATACATCGCCTGATCGGCGACGCTGAGCGCCTCACCCGGCTCAGCATCGACCGCCGCCATTTCGGCGACGCCTACGCTGACCGTGAGCGGCAATGCATCGCGGCTCAAGGGCAACGGATGCTGGTCGATGGCGCGGCGAATCTTCTCCGCGACGATCGCACCCTCCTTGAGCGACGTCGACGGCATAAACACCCCGAACTCCTCACCGCCTAAACGACCCAGCACATCGCTGCGTCGAATGGTCGCAAGGATCCGGGTCACCACGTGACAGATGGCCTGATCACCCACCGTATGGCCATAGCGATCATTCACCTGCTTGAAATGGTCAATGTCCAGCACCAGCAGGGCACTGCTCTGCTCGCGCCGGGCATCCGCGAAACGCAGCTTCCTGCTGATCTCGAAGAACACGCGGCGATTGCTGCATCCGGTCAACGGATCTGTCTGGGCAAGCGTCAGCAGCTCCGCTCGCTGCGCACGGATGTAGCGCACGAGGGGACGGAATATCAGCAGGACTTCGAGAAGCAGGAGCGCCAGCATGATTGCGAGCAGAGCCTCGGTCACGCGCTCAAGGGCGACGATCTTCAACTCCCCGTCGCGCTGATGCAGGCCCACCGCAGCATCGAGTGCCGCCAGCAGCGGCCCTTCGGCCTGCATCTCGATCGCGATCTGATAGAGGTTACGCTCTGTACCCGGCGGCAATGCGAGAAAGCTTCGAACCTGCTCGGCGAAGGTGGCGACATGCAGGTCCAGGGACTGCGCGCCCGCAAAGTAGTGCTCGCGCAGGTCGCCTGCGGCCGGATCCGCTGCGTTCCAGCGCAGATCGCCGCGACTCAGTCGCTCGTGGGACTCCAGCAGCAGAGCCAGCGCGCCATCCAAACGCGCACCCGCTGCGGAGATGTTCTCGTTACCCGCTGCGGGCAGCCCTGCCACGGACCAGGCGATTCGCTGCAACAACATACGCTGACGACCGGCCACGTTGACGACCTCGGCGTCACGATACTGCAGCTTAATCGCGCGCTTTTGCACGAAGTGCGCACTGCAGGCCGTCGTCGCGAGCAACACCAGTGCAACGACATAGGCGAGGGTCAGGCGGCG
>JBCDIK010000004.1:0-44729 GCA_038749065.1 Pseudomonadota bacterium
ACCACAATATTGGGACGGAATCGACCCATCGGTACCGGCGTCTCAAGGCGCGTATTCAGGTCATCGAGAGAGCCGACGTTCGTCAGCAGGATCGGCGCCGCGTCGACGAACCGGTTTTGCTCGATCCCGTCGACGATCGAGAACTCCGGCAGGGGAATCGCTCGGGTAAAGGACGACTTGAGCGCGGCGAGACGGATCGGTGTGCCCACCACGGTCGACGCGAACTCGGCCAGCGCATCCCCCTGATCGATCACCGGGACCTGGTTACCGTAGTACTCGATGGTCAGTTCCCGGCCCTGTGCTGCGATCCGGTGCCGGAGGGAGGCGTCAGCACCGTGAGCGAGCTCGATCTCCTCCAGATCGATCCGCGTGGCCGCCAGCTTGGCGAGCGCCGGCAGCCGCGCCTGGTTGATGAACCGATCGTTCTGCAGGATCACCAGCTGCCGGTCACCGCTGACCCCCTGCGGACTGATCTCGATGCTGGACAGGGTGTTTCCGCGGCAGCTCTTCACCGGATAGGCGTAAAGCGCGGTGATTCTGCAGGACTCAGTCATGAGCGTGTCTCCGGTGTGAGTCGCAGCGGTGCGACGCCGGCCGGTGGGCTACCACTTGAGCACCGCCTGCGCTGCGGGCCGCGCCCGGTAGCGTTCATCCCAGGCACGCAACCGTGGGCGTTCGCCAAAAACATCCGCCTCCACGTAGCGGGTGAACTGCAGGGATGCCTGCAGGGTCAGGTCCGCCAGGGAAACCGCGTCTCCCAACAGCAGTGGCCGATGGTCACCCAGCAGCGTTTCGAGGTAGTCCAACGGGGCCTGCATGGCCGCCTCCATCTGCGCGGCTTTGGCGTCGTCCCGTGGATAGCCCAGCGGCGAGTTCACCGCGTGTCCGTAGGCACCCATTGGTCCGGCCAGCCGCAGGTCCACAACGCGCTCCACGTCGCGCGCGCGGCCGTAGGCTTCCGGCGCTGCGGGCAACAGGCAGCCGTCGGGAAACTTGCGCTCCAGGTAGTCAATGATCGCCAGTGACTCGACCAGAAAGGTGCCGTCATCGAGCTCCAGGGTGGGCACCGTGCCGAACGGATTGCGCGCCAGGTGCGCAGGCTCCTTGTGCCGGCCTTTGACGGTGTTCACCACAATCTGCTCGATGCCCATGGCTGTGCCCAGTTCCTCGCGCTCGGCGACGTAGAGCATCACTTTGGTCGGATTCGGTGCCAGGGGCACCATGTACAGCTTCATCTAAAGGTCCTTTGCCAGGTCAACGATGTTTTCCAGGAGCTCGAAGCGTTTGGGTCCCAGGGGACCTGCACTGTCCAGTCCGAGCTTTAAGGTGGTGACGCCCACGTCGCGATACTTGCGCAGGCGCTCGCGCACCATAGCCTGGGTACCCAGCGCCTGAAACTGCGTGATCATGGCATCGGGCACGCGCGCAGCGGCGGCGTCCCGTTTGCCGTCGATCCACAGGGCCTGGATCGCGCGCGCGTCGTCCTCGTAGCCTGCGCGTTTGAAGGCATCGTTGTAGAAGTTAGTCTTGGCGGAGCCCATGCCGCCCATGTTGAAGGCGACCGCCTTGCGGCGCCGGTCGATCATCGCCTCGACGTCATCGCCGATCTCCACGCGTACCGAGACGCACAGGTCCAGATCCGACACCGAGCGATTGGCGTCGCTGGCGCCGTCGCGCAGGTAATCCAGATGCGCGCCCGGGTGATCCGGTGAGAAAGAAGTGCCCAGCCACCCATCGGCTGCCGCGCCGGTAAAGCGCAACGCGTTGGGGCCGAGGGTCGCCAGATAGATGGGCAGCGCGACCGGCTCGTGTGCGATGCCGATGGCCTTGCCTTCGCTCTCCGGCAGCGGGAGCTGGAAGACCTTGCCCTCATAGCGCACTTTCTCGCCAGCGAAGATCATGCGGCAGATCTCCACGGTCTCACGCAGCCGCGTGAGCGGCCGGTGGTAGCGAACGCCGTGCAGGCCTTCGACGACCTGCGGCCCGCTGGCACCGAGACCCAGCACGAAGCGACCGCCGGTAAGATCGTGCAGGGTGAGGGCGGTCATGGCGGTCATCGCCGGCGTGCGCGCGGTGACCTGCATGATGCCGGTCGCGAGCTTGATGCGCTCAGTCTTGTCGGCGAGATACGCCAGAGGGGTCACGGCGTCGCTCCACCAGGCCTCCGCGGAAAACGCCATATCGACCCCCAGGCGCTCCGCGTGCTGCGCCCACTGTGTGCACAGGTCCAGAGTGTCGGGCTCGGGGCGGCCCAGTTCGATGGCGAGTTTCATGCTGGCCTGGTCGCTCCGGAGCACGCGGTGTGGCCTGATGCTACGCTGTGGCCTGCGTTCCTATCAATCTGTCGGGGGAAGGGACCCCATGGATGCGGCCGATCTGAATCCGGTCAGCGCCCAGCGCGCGCGCTATCGATGGTACGTGCTGGGCATGCTGGCACTGACCTATGCCTTCAGCTTCATGGACCGGCAGATCCTGTCGATTCTGATGGAAGACATCCGGGCTGAGTTTGTGCTGTCTGACCTGCAGCTCGGACTGCTCTCGGGGATCGCCTTTGCGCTGTTCTACGCCACGCTGGGGATTCCGATCGCCCGGCTCGCCGACCGCTTCAATCGAGTGACGATCGTGTCCAGCGCCGTGGCGGTCTGGAGTGTCATGACCGCCCTCTGCGGCGCCGCTGGGGGGTTCTGGCAACTGTTTCTGGCGCGGGTGGGTGTCGGAGTGGGGGAGGCCGGTGGCAGTCCACCATCGCATTCCATCATCTCGGATTACTTTGAACGGCATGAGCGATCGTTCGCGCTGTCGATCCACTCCCTTGGCACGTCTGTTGGCATGTTGCTTGGCCTGGTGATGGGTGGCTTTGTTGCCGAACACTATGGTTGGCGCTGGGCCTTCGTCTGTGCCGGTGTCCCAGGGCTGGTACTGGCATTGCTCTTGAAGCAGACGATACGCGAGCCCGTTCGCGGTGCGATGGATCAGGCGACGGCAGACCCGATCAACCATGCGCGCGAGTCCATGCGCGACACCTTCGCGATCCTCTGGGCCAACCGGGCTTACCGCAACGTCAATCTGGCGCATATGTTCGGCGTGTTTGTTGGCTACGGGTTTACGGTCTGGAAGCCCTCCTTGTATCTGCGTCAGTTTGACCTGTCGACCAGTGAGGTCGGGCTCGTGGTCGGGTTAACCGGCGTCGGGTTAGGCGTGCCCGGGATGCTGCTGGGCGGCGCAATCGCTGATCGGCTGGCCCGGCGGGACCCGCGGGGGCCCGCGTTGCTGTGCGCTGGCGCTGTGACCCTTGCGATTCCCCTCTATCTGCTGGCGCTTTGGAGTACGGACTGGCGGGTGATGACCGCGTTCCTGGGTCTGGGTCTGTTTCTCTATTCCCTCAGCCATGCGCCCGGGCTGGCCATTGTGCAGAGCGTCGTCGAGCCGCAGCGCCGCGCTCAGGCTGCGGCCTACGTGTTCTTTCTCTCGAACATGCTCGGGCTTGGCCTTGGGCCATTGCTGGTGGGATCCGTTTCAGATGCGTTCGCCGGAGAGTATGCGGAGCGGTCTCTGAACGTGGCATTGAGCTTTGTGACACTGGTGCTGCTGCTGGCGGCCGTCACCTACTGGCGCACGGCGATCGCGCTGAAGGCCCGAGCATCGCGATGACTGACGCGCGCGCTTTGCTGGCGGGTCAACGGGTCCTGGAATGGGTGCCGCCCGAGCAGCCGCGGCTCGTGCATCTGGCCGTTGCGTTCGCCGCGCGCTTGCTGGCAGACCTAGGCGCAG
The DNA here is from genome assembly GCA_038749065.1 of Pseudomonadota bacterium. Taxonomy (GTDB): domain Bacteria; phylum Pseudomonadota; class Gammaproteobacteria; order Pseudomonadales; family Azotimanducaceae; genus CALHVX01. The sequence goes on from JBCDIK010000004.1 coordinate 3,772, forward strand.
AGGTGACCCGGATACGACCGGAACCGGATCCGCTGGCCGACCTGCGTAGCGCCACCGAAGCACCCGATGGCGCCCCCGGGGTGCTCGCGAGCTTTCTGCTTCGCGGTAAGGCGACCCGGGAGCGGCAGCCAATAGCAACTGATCTGATGGCGGGATCGATCCCGTTGCTGCTGCTAGCGGCCGGACAGTCACTCCCGCAGCTGCCCGCGCTGGTCGCGGTGGTTCACACCGCTGCGGTTCCGTCGGGCAGCGAGCTGGAGGGTGCGCCGATCTCGGAGCTCGCCCTGCAGGGGCTGGTCGGGCTTACAGACCTGTTTGGCGAGCCGGAGGGGCAGCCGCTCATGCTGGGTGGACACCAGAGTAGTTACGCAACGGGGTTTTCCACGTTTTGCGCGGGACTCGCGGCGCTTGCTGGAGCGCGTTTTCGGGGGTGCTCTGACACGGCGCGGGTGAATGCCCTCGATGCGCTCGCTTGGGTGAACTGGAAAGGGATCGCGGCGGCGACGCTGGGCTTTCCCATCGGGCGCGGTGGCAAGGGCGCGGAAGCTCCGGTGCTGCGCAGTGCCGATGGCGCTTTCGCTTTCCTGCATCTGCCGGGCAACTGGCCTGCGATCCTTCAGGAGGTTGGGGACGAGCGCCTGGCGGAGGAACGCTTTGCAACGCCCGGCCGACGTGCAAAGAACGCGCGGGCGCTGAATGCGATCCTGGCGGACTGGACGGCCGGTCGCACCAACGCGCAGCTCTACGCCTTCTGTCAGCGCGAAGCGATTCCCGGTGGCCCGGTCCTGGATGGCGTGGGCCTGCTGGATGATCCGTTGCTGCGCCATCGAGGGTTCTTCACGTCAGCGCCGCAGCCGGGCCTTCAAGGCGGTGAGCCGCTGCAGGTGCCCGGTGTTCCCCTGACAATCGAAAGCCGTTCTGAGCCGTCGCGCACGCATCGCGTCACTCCAGGCTGCTTTTCTTCGAACACACCCGGTGACCTCCCGCTGTCTGGCAAGCTGGTCCTGGATCTGGGCATTTTCACCGCTGGATCGGTCACCGCGACACTGCTTGCGGACCTGGGCGCAACGGTGATCAAAGTCGAGTCCGAGTCCTACTCCGATCCCTTTCGACGCTGGCCGGGTATCAAAGGCGATTCGCCGCTCTTCACCTTTAACAACCGCAACAAGCTCGGCTTCGAGGCGGACCTGAAAACGGCTGCTGGGCGCGCGTCCTTCCTCAAGCTCGTGGCGCAGGCGGACGTGGTGGTCGAGAACTTTCGCCGAGGCGTGCTGGAGCGTCTGGGGATTGGTTATGACGTGCTGCGCCAGGCGAATTCGCGGATCGTGCTGGCATCTGTGTCCGGCCAGGGCGCATCAGGACCGGGATCCAGCCATGTCAGCTTCGGCTCGACGCTGGAGGCAATCGGCGGGATTGCCGCCCTGACCGGCTATCCCGACGGCGACTGCTACATCAGCGGTCGCAACCTGAACTATCCGGATCAGATCGTTTGTCTCTACGGCGCCGGCGCCGTGATCGCTGCGCTACTGCAGGTTGATGAGACCGATAGTGGACTGCATCTGGATGTATCGCAGCGGGAGGTCACGACCCTGACCGTAGGCGAGACCGTGGCAGCGGCCAGCCGCTATGGCGCCTCAATGGGGCCGCAGGGGAACGGTGACCTGAACGCCGCGCTGCAGGATGTTTTCGCTGTCCGCGATGGGTGGCTTTGCGTGACGGTGCCATCCGACCTTGAGCTGGGCCGTCTTGCGCAGCTAGTGGATGCGCCGGTAGCGGCGCTGAGCGTCGCGGTTGAACGCTGGTTGGCTGCGCAGAGCAAGGCTCACGCGATCGCGCAGCTGCGCCCCCTGGGGATCGCGGTTGCGCCGGCGAACTCCGGCGCGCAGGCGGCGGCTGAGCCGGCGATCCGGAGCAGCGTCGCGTTCTCGACCACCCCTTCCGGGGCCATGGTGAAGGGTTTTCCGTTCCAGTTCGACCGCCGGCCCATGAAGATTTACGGGGAGTCTCCGGCGATGGGGGCGCAGACGGCGCAGATTCGCCAGGCCCTGGCTGACCGTTCGCCGTCGTGAGTTGGGATGGATCACTCCAACAGCGATCGCTGGCGCGATGCGCTAGTCTGGTGCCGAGGTGTGAGAGGGGAGCAAGCCATGCCGAGCAACGCTGAGATCGTCCGTGAAGCCTGTCAGGTGGTCTGGACCGAGGGGCGTGCGGATCGCGTCGCCGAGTTCTACGCCGAGGACTTCGTCGCAGACTATCCCATGACCCAATGGGGCACGGGTCTGGACGGAGTCAGGGCGCTGGTCGCTGATGTGCGGGTCGGATTGCCCGACTACCGGGAGGAGATCAAGCTGCTGATCGATGGTGGCGAGTACATCGTGGTCGAGCTGCTCATCCACGGAACGCACACGGGCCCGATGGGTGGCCTTCCGCCGAGCGGCAAATCGGTGTCGTTCCGGGATGTCACGATTCTGCGATTGCGTGACGGCAAGATCATCGAGCAGCGCGGCCTGACTGATCACCTGTCGCTTTTTCAGCAGCTCGGCGTGCAGCAGATCCCGGGCGCTGCGGCCGATACGGCCCATGGCTGAGGCTGCGCGGCCGCGGCTGTACAGCGGCGAACGGCAATTCGAAAACTTCTGCCGGATGGCGGACTTTTTCCCGACCGCCACGCTCGCGCCCTCGAGCCATCCGCGGCCCTTTGCCGAAGGGCCCGCGCTGACGCTGCCGGAGTCCTATGTCTTTGCAGGTGAAAGCCGCAGCCTGGACGCGTTGCTCACCGCGACGGATACCTCCGCGCTCATGGTGCTGCAGAACGGCGTGGTTCGACACGAGGCTTACTTCCTGACCGGGGGACCGCAGGTACGCTGGACCTCTTGGTCCGTGGCCAAGAGCTTTGTCTCGGCGCTGGTCGGGATCGCGATCGAAGAGGGCGCAATCGATTCCGTCGATGCGCCGATCAGTGACTACGCTCCCCGGCTGCGCGGGAGCGCCTATGACGGTGTGGCGATCTGCCATGTGCTGCAGATGTCCTCCGGCGCCCGCTGGAACGAGGATTACAGCGACCCCGAATCCGACGTCAACCGCCTGGGCGCGGTGATGGCTGGGCACGAAACGCTCGATGACTTCGTTAGCGCCATCGTTCGTGACCAGGAACCGGGAACCCTGTGCCAGTACAACTCTGCGGATACGCAGGCTCTGGGCATGCTGCTGCGCGGTGCAACGGGTGAAACGCTGTCGACCTATATGCAGCGCACGCTCATCGAGCCGCTGGGCATGCAGGACCCCGGCTACTGGCTGACGGACCATGACGGTGTTGAGATGGTGCTCGGCGGGCTCAACCTGACGGCGCGAGACTATGCCCGCATTGGCGAGCTGTATCGCAATGGGGGGCGTGTGGGGGAACAGCAGGTCGTGCCCGAGGCTTGGGTGCGCGACTCGACGCGCGTGCAGGCAGCACACCTGGCGCCGGGCCAGGTCATCGTGGGCGGTCATGACTTCGCCTTCGGCTACGGCTATCAGTGGTGGCTGCCCGCCGGTGACCGCGGCGATTACTCGGCGATCGGTGTCTACAACCAGTTTGTCTACGTGGATCCGCGCACTCGGGCGACGATCGTGAAGCTGTCTGCAAACCCCCGCTACGGGACGTCGCCCCATGAGCGAGACAATCGCGACGAGGAGAATCTGGTGATGCTGCAGTCGATTGCGCAGCGGCTGGAGGAAGAAGCCGCGCAGGCCTAGGGGGTGACCTGCGCGGCGAGGGGATCGATCAGTTCAGATCGAACCGGTCCAGGGTCATGACCTTGGACCAGGCTGCGACGAAGTCCTCGACGAACTGCGCCTCACCGCCGTCGTAGGCGTACACCTCGGCGACGGCGCGCAACTCAGCGTTCGAGCCGAACACCAGGTCCACCTCGGTCGCCGTCCACTTGGTCTCGCCGCTGGCGCGATCAATGCCGTTAAACACCCCACCTTCGGCCGGCTGCCACTGCGTGGACATGTCGAGCAGGTTCACGATGAAGTCATTGCTCAGGGTGCCCGGACGGTCCGTAAAGACACCGTGCTTGGCACCGCCCGCGTTCGCATCGAGCGCCCGCATGCCGGCGACCAGGACGGTCATCTCCGGCACGGTCAGCGTCAGCACGTCCGCGCGGTCGATCAGCATCTCAGCCGCTGAGCGACGAGCCCGATCACTGTAGTAGTTGCGGAACCCGTCAGCAGCGGGGTGCAGCAGCTCAAAGGACGCTTCGCTGGTCTGGGCCTGCGTCGCGTCGACTCGGCCTGCCGTGAAGGGCACTTCGACTTCGTGGCCCGCGGCTGCAGCGGCATCCTCGATTGCGACGGCACCCGCCAGCACGACCAGGTCGGCGAAGGAGACGGAGCGACGACCGCTACTGAAATCACTCTGCACGCCTTCAAGTGCAGCCACGACTTTGCTGAGGCTGGCCGGGTCATTGACGTCCCAGTCGCTTTGCGGGGCCAGACGGATGCGGCCACCGTTGGCCCCACCACGCAGGTCCGTATCGCGGAAGGTCACAGCGCTCGCCCAGGCGGTCCGCACCAGATCGCTGTTGGACAGGCCGGTTTCCCGGATCGCTGCCTTCAGCTTGCGAATATCGCGATCGCGCAGCGGGCTGCCCTCTGCCGCCGGCAGCGGGTCCTGCCACAGCAGCTCTTCGCTCGGGACTTCGGCACCGAGGTAGCGGGCTTTCGGGCCCATGTCACGGTGCGTCAGTTTGAACCAGGCCTTGGCGAAGGTCTCATTCATGTAGTCCGCATCTTCCAGGAACTTGCGGGTGACCTCGCCGTAGGCCGGGTCGTAGCGCATAGCCAGGTCCGTCGTCAGCATGACCGGCGCGTGCAGCTTGCTTGGATCGAATGCGTCCGGCACGAACTTCAGGTTCTCGTCTTCCGGGACCCACTGCGTGGCGCCCGCGGGGCTCTTGGTCTTCTTCCACTCGAAGTTGTAGAGGTTCTCGACGTAGTTGTTGCTCCAGCGAATCGGCGTCACCGTCCAGGCGCCTTCCAGGCCGCTGGTCACCGTGTCTTCGGAATGGCCTTTGCCACAGCTGTTCTTCCAGCCGAAGCCCTGTTCTTCGACACCGGCTGAGGCAGGATCAACGCCCACGCAGTCTTTACTGCGAGCGCCGTGCGCCTTGCCGAGGGTGTGCCCGCCGACGATCAGCGCAGCAGTTTCCTCATCGTTCATGCCCATGCGGCCGAAGGTCACGCGAATGTCCTGCGCGGCCGCGAGAATGTCCGGGTTGCCGTCCGGTCCCTCTGGATTGACGTAGATCAGGCCGAGCTCGGTGGCGCCCAGCGGCTGCTCCAGCTCGCGGTCACCGGTGAAGCGCTTGTCCGCGGTCAGGAACTTGGTCTCAGCGCCCCAGTACACAATCTCCGGCTCCCAGGCATCGACGCGGCCCCCGGCAAAGCCGTAGGTCTTAAAGCCGGAGTTTTCCAGCGCCACGTTGCCGGCGAGGACCATGAGATCGGACCAGGACACGCTGTGCCCGTACTTCTGCTTGACCGGCCACAGCAGGCGCCGCGCTTTGTCCAGGTTGCCGTTGTCGGGCCAGCTGTTGAGCGGCTCGAAGCGCAGTTGGCCGCCGTTGGCGCCACCGCGCCCATCGCCGGAGCGGTAGGTGCCCGCGCTGTGCCAGGCCATGCGGATGAAAAGGCCAGCGTAGTTGCCGTAGTCCGCCGGCCACCAGTCCTGCGAGGTGGTCAGCACGTTCTCGACGTCGGCCTTCAGCTCATCCAGGTCGACTTTAGCGAAGGCTTCTGCGTAGTCGAAGGCCGCGCCCATGGGGTCAGCGTCGTAGGCATTCTGACGCAGCTGGGTCAGGTCGACCTGATCCGGCCACCAGTAATCGTTGGGCCGGGGCTCTGCCTCCGAGAACTGGTGTGGGCGCTGTCCGGGCGCGCCGGAGAATCCCGGCGGCGTGGCCTGGGCGGTGGCGACCGCGAGCATGAGCGAGCCCGCGATGAAGGGCTTGAGTGGTGTTTTCATAGCCAATTCCGTAAGAGTAATTGTCTTAAACCGGTCAGAGATCTGTGGCAGCGAGCGCACCGAACGTCCTAGGGTGCGTTGCCGATCCTGATCACGTTCCCATCATCCTCGTCGGATGCGCTCGGGTACAACTGATTGTTCTTATTCGTTCGATAAGCTATCTCTATGGCGCAGCTTCTGGCGGCTCAAGGGTTTCGGGCGAGTCGTCTCACCTCGCGGGCTCTGCAATACTGGCGGGTGTTTCATACGGGCCTTGAGGACGCAGCTGCGACCGTGACGGAAACCATCGAGCGAACCGATGTGCTGGTGATCGGCGCCGGGATTGCCGGGCTCTCACTCGCGGCGACGCTGGCGCCGCACTGTCAGGTAGTGGTCCTCGAGCGCGAATCCCACCCGGGCTACCACTCGACTGGCCGCTCCGCTGCGTACTTTTCGCCGGCGCTCGGCAATGAGGTCGTACAGGCGCTGACCATCGCGAGCGGCGAGTTCTTTCGCAAGCCGGAACCGGGCTTCACTGAGGTTCCGCTGTTGCATCCGCGTGATGCACTGCATCTGTTCCCGAAAGGTGCGCGCATGGATGCCGAGGAGCCGTTGCTCGGACGCGAGGCGACAGCCTGCGTGACAGAGGTTTCCGTGCGCGATGCCGCCGGTCTGTGGCCAGTGCTGCGGGAAGGCTATCTGGCCGGGGCTGCGCTCGAGCGCGGCGGTGGCGACCTGGATGTGGATGCCTTGCTGCAGGGGTATCGCCGGGCGCTCCTGCGCGCCGGGGGCAACCTTGTGACTGGGGCCGAGGTGCTCGAGCTGACGCGCGCAGGCGCGGCGTGGCACTGCCGGACCGGGCGTAAGACCGTGCACGCCAAGCTGTTGGTGAATGCGGCTGGCGCCTGGGGCGATGAGGTCGCCAGTGCCGCTGGCGTGGCGCCGATCGGGCTGACGCCGCTGCGGCGGACTGCGATGGTACTGCCGCTCGCGAGCGGGATCGATGCCCGTAGCTGGCCCTTTGTCGTGCAGGGCACGGAGCATGCGCCGTTCTATGTCCGGCCGGATGCAGGCGCGCTGATGCTCAGCGCCGCCGATGAGCAGCCGGATGTAGCAAGGGATGCGCAGCCGGAAGAACTCGACGTGGCCCAGGCGGTCGATCGCCTGCAGCGCGCGAGCACGCTGCGCTTCGAGCAGGTGACGCGTGCCTGGGCGGGACTGCGCACCTTTGCGCCGGACCGGACCTTCGTCGTCGGCTTCGATTGCCGGCAGGATGACTTCTTCTGGTGCGTCGGGCAGGGGGGCTATGGCGTTCAGACGGCGCCGGCGCTCGCGCGTTTAGGGGCCTGCGTGCTGCTCGAGGCCCTGCGCCCGGCCGCAGCGCAGGGTCTTGCCTTGTCATCTCAGTCGTCGCTCGCCAGGGCAGTGGATCCTGGCCGATTCTCAAGCAGGCATCCGGCAGGCCCGCCAACATGACGTCGATCCGCTACACCCCTCTGACCCCGAGGCTGGGTGCGGAGATTCTTGATGTGGATCTTGCGCATCTGAGCGAGTCCGCCTGGCGGGAAGTCGAGCAACTGTTTCTGCGCTACCACGTGCTGGTGTTTCGTGATCAATCGCTGGATCGCGACGCCCATAAGGCCTTTGGTCGCCGCTTTGGCGCGCTGCAGACCCACCCAGCGAAAACCGAGCTGGGCCGGCCCGGCGATCCGGAGATCTTCGAGATCAACATCACGCCGGACACGGCGGTCGCCAACGGCGAGTTCTGGTACACCGATTTGTCCTGTGAGCCGGTGCCGCCCTTTGCGTCTGCGCTCTACGTGACGCAGGTGCCACCGTCCGGCGGTGGCGATACGCTGTTTGCCAACCTCGAGGAGCTGTATCGTGCGTTGTCACCGGCCCTACAGTCGTTTCTGACCGAACTGACGGCGAAGCACAGCGGCGAACAGGACCTGCGCAACTACGGCGTGCGCCTGCAACCTGGACAAAACTATCCAAGTGCGGTGCACCCCGTGGTGATCGCGCATCCGCGCACCGGTGCGCCCGTACTGTACGTGAACGAGGCATTTACCGAGCAGATCGTCGAGCTCACGCCGCGGGAAAGCGAGGCACTGCTGCAGATGTTGTTTCGTCATATCGAAGCCGGTACGCGCAGCCACTGCCGCGTTCGCTGGGAACCGAACACGCTCGTGCTCTGGGATAACCTGGCCGTGCACCATCACGCGGTCTGGGACTATTACCCGGAGCGGCGCTATGGCGAGCGGGTGACCGCTAAGGCGACGGCGGCACCGGAGCCCTGGCGTCTAGCCAGCGCCCAGCCATAGCAGGGCTCCAGCGAAAATCACGCCGGTCACCGCGAGCGCCGCGAAGCAGTAGGGAATAATTTTCTGGACCGGCAGCCCGGCGATCGCAAGCATCGGAATCGTCCAGAAGGGCTGAATGAGGTTGGTCCACTGATCGCCATAGGCGATCGCCAGCACCATGGCTGCCGGGTCAACGTTCAGCTGCCGCGCGGCCTCGATGAACACGGGCCCCTGGACCGCCCATTGACCGCCCCCGGAGGGGATGAAGAGGTTGATGAGTCCCGCGGACAGGAATGCGAACAGGCCGAGCGTGTCCGCGTTCGCAACGCTCACGAAAGCGTCCGCGAGCACCTGTACCAGCCCCGTGCCGGTCATGATGCCCAGCATGCCGGCATAGAACGGGTACTGGATGATGATCGCGCCCACCGTCGCGCCGGCATCGAGAATCAACCGCGCGTAGTGGGCGAGAGAGCGGGCGAACAGCAATCCGGCGCCGACCAGCGTCCAGTTGACCAGATCGAGGGTCAGCACGAAGCCCTGCTGCCCCCAGCGCAGGCCCAGGTAGGCCCAGAGCAAACCGCCAAGCAGAATGGACAGCGGGCGGCGGTTGGCCAGGCGTGCCGCTGGCGAGGTGGTGTTTTCGTTCTGAGCTTCCGACGCGGCGGTTGCCGGCGGTTCGAAGGGCAGCGTGTCCGCATCCCGCGGCCGCAGCAACGGGCAGAGCACGCACAGGGCGCTTACGGTGAGGATGATCACTGTGCCATTGAAGGCCGTCCCGATGGTCTCGGTGACCGGCAGCAGGCCGATCTGCGCCTCCAGGCTATGGCCGGGTGTGGCGACGAACAGCGGCGCAGAACCGCTATAGCCCATATGCCACACCACAAAGCCCGCGTAGGCGGAGGCCACCAGCAGTGGGTAGTGCACCACAATGTCACGGCGCGCGCAGTGGACGGCCACGGCGCGGGCGATCGTGGCGCCTGCTACCAGTCCCAACGACCATGCGATCAGGGAACTGGCGGCCGTGGTGACGACCACCAGCGCATAGGCCGCCACTGCACTGCGCGGCAGCGTGCCAATGCGCGCGAGCAACGCCTGTAACCGGTCCGTATGCGCCAGCGCGTGGGCGGCGAGCAGGGTGATGGCGATCTGCGCCGTGAAGCCCATGAGCCCGGGCAAACCGTCGCCCCAGGCGATCAGCGTGGCGCCCGCCGTGGCGTCGGTCAGGACCAGCGCCAGAGCGAATGCCACGGCGGTCATGAGGACCGCAAAGACGAACGGATCGGGAAAGTAGCCCGTTAAGAGGCGGGCGAAGGCGCGAGCGCCGCGCTCCAGCACAGCGACCGGCTAGCGCTCGACGGTCAGCGGCGGCAGGTCGTCGTAGTCCGCCTCGGTGCCCGCGGCCTTGGCCTCGAAGTGCCGGCGCATCTCAGGGCCTTGAGTCATCGCGCCCATCCACAGCTGCTGGAACTGCAGCGTGTCGTCAATGCTGTGATTGCGACCGTAGTTCAGAAGCTGTTTGGTGCTGGTGATGGCGAGCGGTGACTTGCTGGCGATCTGCCCGGCGATGCCGGCAACGGCGTCCAGCATCGCCTCCTGCGTTTCGAATACGGCGTTGACCAGGCCGATGTCCTTCGCTTCGTCCGCGTACATGCGTCGCCCGGTATAGGCGAGTTCCCGCATCATGCCCTCGGGGATCAGCTTCGGAAGCCGCTGCAGGGTGCCGATATCTGCGGCCAACCCGATGTTGATTTCCTGCACGCAGAAGAACGCATCGCTCGTGCAGTAGCGCAGGTCACAGGCGCTCGCGAGATCCACGCCGCCGCCCACGCAGCCGCCCTGGATTGCCGCGATCACCGGCATGCGCACGGCTTCGACTGCGTTGATGGTGCTCTGGATGTTCGCCAGGCGCCGTCGGGCCGCCTCACCGGCACGCCCTGGGTCCTTGGGCGTGCTACGTGACTCAGTGAAGACGGCGACGTCCATGCCCGCGGTGAAGTGTTTGCCGGTAGAAGCGATCACCAGCGCGCGCACGGTCCCCGGCTCATCGAATGCCGCGAGGGCCCTTGGCAGCTCGTCCCAGAACGCCGGCGGCATGCGGTTGTATTCGTCGGGCTGGTTGAGGGTCATCCAGCCGACGCGATCTTCGACGCGCAGCGCCATGCGGGTGTAGTTGTCCGGATCGATCATGGAAGGCTCCCGTGGGTCAGTTGTGTCCGAGCATAGCTGGGGACCTCAGCCCTTGGCCAACCGCCTGGGGTACACCGCGGCCGGGAGGATGGCGCCCAGGTGCTCGACGACCACACCGGCCACCCGGGCTGCGGTGGCCATCGCGCTGGCCATCGGCTGGCCGTACAGCCGCTCTGCAAGGTAGGTGCCTGCGAAGGCATCACCGGCGCCAGTAGTATCCACGGGGCGAACGTCGGTCACCCGGGGCACCTGAAGCGCCTCGTGGTCCCTGGTAAACCCCAGCATGCCCGACGCCTCAGCGGTGAGGCCGGTTCGTTGCACCAGCTGGGTCGCCGCCGAGTCCTTGCGCCAGCAGGTAAAGCTGCGCTCGCCAGCATCGTCGGTTGAGATCAGGTAAATGCCGGGTACCCGATCGGGCGACCGGGCACTACTCGGCAGCCCGGTCTCCACTTGCCGCGGTCATCTCAGTTAACAATCGCGTCCCGGATGCTGTCGCGGGTGTTGCGCTTTGCCTTGGACGCGAGGACTGCGCCTGCGACCACTGCTGCGCCAATGACGAGGAGGGTAGTACGCGTACGGTTCCCGCGTTCGTCCGGTACCGAGGGGTCACGGGGTGTGTGGGCACAGCCCGTGCACAGCAGCGCGACGATGCAGGCCATGGCGGTTGAGATGCGGATTGGTTTCATCAGGGTTTCCTTAAGTCAGTGGGCTGAGGTTGAGTAAGTCCAGGGTGCCCCCGGCAGTGGTTTCGCCAACCGCGCTGGGCGAAGTGGTTGGTGGGCGTCGCAAACGGGATCCGCGAGGATGCGCCACCGCGCGGACAGCGCACCCAGCGCATTCGCGAGCAGATCCAGCATGGTGTCCGTCAAACCGCGTTGGGTGACGAACAGACCGGTCTGATCCAATGCGAACTCGAACAGCTCCCAGAGCGCACCGAGGCTGATGGCTCCGCTCACGGCAATCAGGGCAAGGGCACCAGACGGAAGGCGCAAGCCGGCTTTGTGGCAATGACGTTGCACCGCTGTGCGCAGATACACCGCGATCGCGCCCATGCCCAGAAAATGAGCGAACTTGTCGTAGTATCGCGAACGCTCGTACAGCTCGAGGTACATCCCGAGCGCCACGTGGGCGGCGATGAGTAACGCTCCCAGAACCCTGGCGGTCTCCTTGAGTTCCGGGTCCTGAACGAGTCGCGGCAACAGCAAGGTGAGGGCCAGGCAGACCAGCGCCACGCCGGCGAACAGCCATTGGCCGGTCAGCGCCCAGTGGATGCCGGGAATGGCGATGACCACGCGACACAAGCCCGTACTCAGCGCTGCGCCGCTGTGAAGGTGGGATTGCGTCAACATGGCTTACGCCCGATCATGAATTGCCCATTGCGGGGGCCAGCGCTGAAGGCCAGCTCGGTTTCAAAGCCCACCTCGGACATCGCTCGGTGGAGCTCTGCCTGCGAGAAGAAGCTGATCTGTGGCAGTAGCCGCAACTTTCTTCCAAGCGGCAACAGCCAGCGCAGCCAGGGCGCGACGTCCGTCATGCACAGTGTGCTGGAGACGAACAGGCCGCCGGGCTTCAACCGCTGATACGCCTGCTGGATGATCGCCTGCCAGTCCGGCAGCAGGTGCAACAGGTTGAGCGCCAACACCGCGTCGGCTTCGAAAGGCAGATCCAGAGCCTCCCGCGCGCTGCAGCAGGCAAACTCGATGTTCTGAACACCGTCGGCCCTGGCTTTGGACCTTGCGATCCTCACCATCTCTTCGGAGAAGTCCGTCGCGAGGATCTGCGCCACGTGGGGCGCATGCTGAATCGCCGTAGAGCCCGTGCCGCAGCCCAGCTCCAGCACCTTCGAATCGGGGCTCAGAAAGCGGCGAGTGGCCGTGAGTTTTCGTGCGTAGGCGTCGGGATTGCCGATGGCTTTGGCGGCGTAGCCGCGGGCGGCGCGGTTCCAGAACCGGGCGTCATCAGTCGCTGTAAACATAGCGTTGTTTCCTGTGAAGTGAACAACGCTATGGTCGGCGACCGACGGCGCCGGCACATCGGCAGAACGGGTCGATCGGGCTGGGCCGCTGGTCGGAGCGCGTCTCGTACTTTTGGTGGATTGACGCGGTGACGGGCTGCGCGTTGCTAGCGGGGCATCCGGCCGGACTCGTAGGCCCAGATCGCGATCTCCACGCGATTGCGGGCCTGCAGCTTCTGCATGATGCTGGTCAGATGGGTCTTCACCGTGCTCAGGCTGATGTGCAGCGCCTCTCCGATCTCGGCGTTGCTCAGTCCGCGGGCCACCTTGATCAGCAGCTGTTCTTCCCTTTCCGTGAGGGGCTCCAGGGGCTGCGCGATGGCCCGGGTGTCCGCGGACGCGGCGAAGGTTGAAAGCAGCCGGGCGGTGATGGCCGGAGCGATGAGCGCTTCGCCGCTGGCGGCGGCGCGGACCGCCTGGGCGAGCAGCTCCGGGCCGGCGTCCTTGAGCAGAAACCCGCGCGCCCCCGCTTTCAGGGCGCTGTGGACATATTCGTCCAGATCGAAGGTGGTGATGATGACGATGGGCAGGGGAGCAGCGACCTCGGGACCCGCGAGTTCACGTGTGGCCTCAATGCCGTCCAGGCGCGGCATCCGGATATCGAACAGGCACACATCCGGGTTCAGCTGACGAGCCAGGGCGACCGCCGTCTGGCCATCTTCCGCTTCGCCGATGACCTCGATGTCCTCCGCGGCGTTCAGGATCATCTTCAGGCCGGCGCGGATCAGCGGCTGATCGTCGGCGAGCAGCACTCGAATGGTCATCGCCCGTCACCTCCTCGCGGCAAGGTTGCCGTCACAATCCAGCCGCGCGTCTCGCCCGGTTGTGCGGCAAAGGTACCGCGCAGTAGCGACACCCGCTCGCGCATGCCCGCGAGACCGAACCCGCTCTCACCTGGGCGCGAGACTCGTTCGCCGTCATCTCTCGCCTCGAAGCGAACTGCAGCGGAATCTCCGGTCAGCGAAATCACCAGCTCTTCCGCGCCGCTCGCGTGGCGGACGGCATTGGTGATGGACTCCTGACACAGGCGATACAGGGTTTCCCACAGGGCGCTGTCCAGCGGCTCCAGATCACCCTGTGTGTGCAAGCGGATGGGAAAGGGACTCGTCGCGCCATTGATCAACTGTTGAAGGTCGATCATCGAGACCGAGGGCGCGCGAGGCGCCGTGTCCTCGTCGCGCAGCGTGCGCACGATCTGACGCATCTCCGCAAGGGTCGCTGACGCGGCCTGCTCGATCGTGGCGAGAACTGCGGTCGGCGCGTTCGGGTCCGTCGCTGCCAGGGCCTGTCCTGCCTGCGCCTGCACGGCGATCGCCGACACATGATGGGCGACCGTGTCGTGCAGCTCTCGCGCCAGACGTTCCCGTTCCGCCAGGCGGACCTGTGCGCGGCCGCGTCGCTGCGCCATATCGCGGAAACGAGCGGTGGCGCCCAGGGCGCAGGGCAGCAGGATAAAGACGCTGCCGGCGAACACTTCCGGGAGCGGCGGCCGGGCCAGGGTGATGTTGATCGCAAAGCTGACGTAGACGAAGACGAGCCCAATGATGATCTCGCGGCCGGTGGCCCAGCGCAGCAGCGCGTAGGGAAGGATCAGCAGGAACACGGTGGAGAACAGGTTCGTCCAGGGAATGTCCATCACCAGTGCTGAGTTCTGGACCAGCCCATTGATGGTGAACGCGATCAGCAGCGATCGCAGCGGCGCGGTGCGCCGCCAGGGCAGAGTGAGCATGAGCGCGGGGGGGAGGGCGATGGTGAAGAGGGGCCAGACCAGGTCTTTCCGTAGCGTCCCCTCGATCACACAGAGCACAGCCACGAATGCCACCAGCAGCCAGTCCCGGCGCGTGGGTCCGCTACCGCCGGGAGCGCGCGGTTCCTGCCAGAGAGCGGTGAATCGGTTTTGCAAATGCATCCTCACGCAATCGTTCCGGATCCACAGCCTGCGGCGGATGCGCACGGTGTGCATCGGTCAATCGGCTGATCTTTCGTGTTGGGTGCGGATCAACTCAAGGCGGTATGATCGCTTGCAGGCCCGCGGTTCGAAAGGGGGGTGGCCCCGGCGACGCCCCGGGCCGATGGGGGGCATGCGGTCGGGGAGAGGCTGTGGCTGAGATTCAGACGGACGTTTGCATCATTGGTTCCGGCCCGATCGGGCTCACGATGGCCGCGGTGCTGGCCCGCTTCGGACTGCGGTCGGTCATTCTTGAAAAGCGCGGCGCAGTCAATACGCACCCGCGTTCCCGCTTTGTCGATAGCAACACCATGGAGTTGCTGCGTTTCCTTGGCATCGAGCAGGAGGTCATCGCCACCGGCCTTGGCCCTGACTGGACGCAGTGCAATCGCTGGCTGACGTCGTTGACCGGCCGGCAGATCGCCGCGATCGGCAGCCCCACGTTCCACAGCGTCCCGGGGCCGCATAGCCCGACGATCCCGGTGATGACCTGCCAGGACTATCTGGAGCATGAGCTGCTCAAGCTGCTCGAGCGCAATGATCTGGTCGAACTGCACTATCGCTGCGAGGTCACTGCCGTCACTCAGGACGCCGAGGGCACGCGGACCGCAGTGCTGGATCACAACACCGGGCGCCGTGACACCGTCACGGCGGCCTTCACCATCGGCGCGGACGGGCCGCACAGCTTTGCCAGAACGGCCATCGGCAGTGTGCTGGAGGCGGAGCCCCGACCCTATCTGATGCAGGATGTGATCTTCGAAGCCGATCTTGCAGACTGCGTTGGTGAGCGCAAGGCGGCGCTCCTGTATGCGCTTACCGAACAGGGCGTGCTGATCTTTCAGCCCTTAAACGGTCGCACGCGCTGGCGCTGCCAGATACCGCGCATGGATGAGTCGTCGCTGAGCGAGCCTGAGGTCGCGGCCATGATCCGACTGGCAGCCGGTGCGCTTAAGACACGGCCCATCGAGGTGGTGAGCACCGGCATGTGGCGTCCGACCCCCGGCTGTGTCGACTGCCTCGGCTCCGGTCGCATCTTCCTGGCCGGGGATGCGGCACACGTCGCGGTCCCGACCGGCGGCATGGGCAACAACATCGGGTTTGCGGGGGTGCGCAACCTGGCCTGGAAACTCGCCTACGTTTTCAAGGGCATCGCGCCGGCAGCGATTCTCGAAAGCTATGAGACAGAGCATCGCCCATTGGCGCTGGCGCGAATCGAGGTCGGGGTCCGCACCACGGAGTCCATGGCCGGCATTTTTGCCGCCCACTACAGCGGCGGAGATCCGGCCGAGGCCATCGCGCGAACGCAGCAGTACGGAGACTATGACGGCGCGCTGTTTGGCTACGAGCTGAGTTCGCCCCTGATCGCGGAGGCTCATGAGGCGCCGCCGGCCGTCGACAATGCCACCATCGATTTCGTGCCGGCGGTACGGCCTGGACGGCGCGCACCGCATCAGTGGCTGGATCCAGCGGCGCAGCGCTCCTTGCTCGACCTGTTCGGTCTCGCGTATCTGTTGTTGCTGGGGAGTGAGGTTGAGCCCGCGCCCTGGCAGCGGGCGATCGAGGCCACCGAGCACCTGCTGCCACTGCACTGCGTCCTCCTGCCGCCGCAGACCGCGCCGCTTTATAATCCGCAGCAGATAGTGTTAGTGCGTCCCGACGGCATCATCGCTGATTGCTGGCCTTCCGATGTCACAACTCATGCGCAGGAGCGACTACTGCAGGCCCTGCCGCTGGCACACCAAGGAGCCATCTATGGTTGATCACGCCATCCCGAGCGGTGTCGAGCTGTTGCCGCTCAACGAGACCTTTCGCGCCGATCCCTACCCGGTGCTCGCCCGCCTGCGCGCCGCGGCACCGGTGCTCGAAGACGAGACGCTCAAGCGCTTTGTGTACACACGGCACGACGATGTGCGAGCGATCCTGCGCGACAAGGATTTCTGGAGTGATCCGCGTAAGGCCAATCCCGGGACGTTCACCCGAGAGTTTCTGGGGAACAATCTGCCGGACGATGCCCAGCCGTCGATGCTGCTGATGGATGAGCCCGACCATCGCCGGCTGCGGCAGCTGGTCAGTGCGTCCTTTACGCCGGCGGCGGTGGAGCGCTGGCGGCCGCGCGTTCGCGCGGTGGTCGAACGGGTTCTGGACCGGATTGCGGGTCCCGAGTTTGATCTCATTGCCGACTTTGCCGGTCCGGTCCCGACGGTGGTGATCGCAGAGATGCTGGGCATCGATCCGGACCAACACGATGCGTTCAAGGACTGGTCGGACACGTCGGTCGCATCGGCCTTCAACCCCTTCGCCACCGCCGAGCAGCTGGCCGCAAGCGCCGCGGCCGAACAGTCCCTAATCAACTTCTTCCGGGAGCAGATCGAGCGTCGACGGGCCGCCCTCGGGGAGGACCTCATTTCCGACATGATCCGAGCGGAGGAGGGCGGGGATCGCCTGACGGAGCGGGAAATGATCACGCAGTGCAACCTGCTGCTGATCGCTGGCAATGTCACCACGACGGATCTGATCGGCAACGGGGTGAAGGCATTGCTCGAGCACCCGGCAGAGCTGCAGAAACTGCGCGCACGGCCGGAGCTGCTGAAGAACGCCATCGAGGAAATGCTGCGCTACGACTCGCCGGTGACCAACTCCGGGCGGATCGCCAATCGGCCGCTCGCGATCGGCGGATGCCCGGTGGGTCGCGGCGAGTCCCTGTCGACGTCGCTCGCAGCCGCCAACCGAGACCCCGCTGTCTATCCGGACCCTGATGCGTTCCGGATCGAACGTGAGGATGTGCACCATCAATCCTTTGGCGGCGGGCGCCATCTCTGCCTGGGTGCGCACCTGGCGCGCGTCGAGGCTCAGGAAGCGATTGCCGGCCTGCTCACCCGCCACCCCGAACTGGCGCCGGCGCAGCGCGGCTTCAGCCATCATGCGATTCCCAGTTTCCGCGGTCTGAGCCACTACTGGGTGGTCGGGGCAGCGGGCCGGCGCTGACTCGCGTCGTGCCTTCACCGTACAACAATCGACCCCACACTCTCGACAACACAGGGCAACACCGTGCAGACAGCAGCAAGCATCATCATCTGGGGCGCAGGAACCATGCGCACCTTGCGGCCGATCTGGGTCGCAGAGGAACTCGGTCTGCGCTACGAACATCGTCCGATCGGACCGCGAACGGGTGAGACGCAGACAGCGGCGTACACCAGACTCAACCCGAAGCAGAAAGTACCGCTGCTGCAGGATGGCGACCTGGCGCTCACGGAAAGCGTTGCCATGTGCCGCTATCTGATCGAGCGCTATGGCCGCGAGGGGACGCTGCATTGGCCGGCGGATACGATCCGCAGAGCGCGTCTGGATGAGTGGATCTGCTACCTCTACGGCGAGCTTGATGAGACGAGCCTCTACGTCATGCGCCGGCACCGGGATCTGCCGGACATCTACGGCGCTGCGCCGGCAGCGGTCAGCTCATCCCAGGCGTACGCTGCGCGCCATCTGGGCATCATCGCCTCACAGCTCGGCGCACGCGACCACCTGTTGGATGGGGGCTTTTCCCTGGCTGACCTGGTCCTGGTGACCTGCCTGGACTGGGCGGTTCACTATGAGTTCGAGCTGCCCTCTGCGCTGGTGAGCTATCGGGCGCAGCACACCGAGCGTCCCGCCTACCGCGCAGCCTTCGCGATCAACTATGGGCGCCGTTCGCCGCCAGAGTCCTGAGTGCTGGACAGGGTGAGGCGAACGGTGGCAAGCTTGCCAACGGCGATCTAGGGCGGCCGACGGGAGCTGGCACCGCGCAGAACGTCGCTCGCGGCTGCGTGGGACTCCCACGGGCCGGGAGCGGTAGCTTTGTCGGAGCGAGCCCAGGCCGAACGCGTGCGGTCCCGGGACGGTAGTCTCCTCTCCTGTCGGCACCAAGCCGTCGATTCACGCTCGGAGCGGAACATGTATTCCATTGCTCGAGCATTTGCTAGCGATGTCCAGGCCCGCAACGCTGTTGCTGAACTGAAGGAAGAAGGCTTCAGTCCCAACGCGATTCGCGTGATCTCCCTCGCCCCCTCTCAGGAAACGGAAGAACCGGTCACTCCGCAGGAAGCGATGGCCTTTGGCTATCGGCTGCGTGAGCTCGACGTCGATAAGGCCGAAGACCTCATGGATGCGGCCATCAACGGCTGCTCTGTGGTGCTGGTCATGGCCCAGTTTGGTGAGAGCAAGGCAGCCGAGGTCATCATGGATGGCCACAATCCGGAGCGCCTCGCTTCCTTCATTGAAGAATACGAGCCCATGACTCGCTGGGACGAAGCGGCACCGCTATCGTCCGCATTCGGCCTGCCGATCCTGATTAAGCGCACGCCAGATCCAGTGCTCCTGAAGGGTCTGACCTTCGAGAGCATTCCGGCGCTGACGAAACCGGGCTTCACCTTCTTCGGCAACGGCGTCATGCGCGACAAGCCAGCGCCCCTGTCCTCTATGTTCGGCATGAAGCTGCTCAGCGAGCCGAAAGAGAACTGGAACAGCAGCTTCGGCATGCCGCTGCTCAAGGACGCCGACAAGGGAACGATCACCAACCCGAAGATGATCAAAGAGGGCGCGCCGCTGTCCCGGATGTTCGGGTTGCCAACGATTATCCGCTGACCTCGTTCCGGGCCATCGCGCCTGGCCTTCACTGATACGCCGGATCGTCGTGCGGTCCGGCGTTTTTTTTTGCTCGATCCTCGGCAGTGGTGCTCGCCTCGGGCCTTCGCACCTGAGTCCCGTCGCTGAGTCAGGCCATCAGCTGTGTGTCATTCAGAAGTGTCAGAAATAGATGACATGCCAGAGTGACAATAAAGGTTGACACTCTCCGGCGGACCTGATTTCATCGAGCAACCGGTGAAACAACGCGTCCTCATTGAAAGTGAGTGCCCCAGTGGCTCATGACAATGGATTAGCGGGAAGGTGTGCGCTGTTCGAAGTCCGTCTCTTTTGTCAACGAACATGGATTGGCCTGAAGTCGATCCTGGGGAGAGGTTTGAATGTCTGATCACGAACGCGTCTGGCCCACAGGCCTCACGGTGAGCGAGTCAGAAGAACTGCACAAGCACATCATTGATGGCACGCGCGTGTTTTTCGTCATCTCGCTTTCAGCACACATTCTGGTGGCGATCCTGACGCCCTGGCTCGGATAAGGTAGGAAGAAATGAATCAATCACGTATGTGGCTCGTAGTGAATCCTGGAATCGGGATTCCGGTGTTCCTCGGTGGCGTGGCGGTTGTTTCGCTGCTGGTCCATGCCTCCGTCATGTTGAACACCACCTGGTTCCCGGCGTTCTTCGGCGGCTGATCGATTGCGCCCGGGCTTGGCGCTCGGGTGCAGTCATTGTTTACCCGTAGGTGACAGTGGGGTGCAGTTGCAGCTGTACTCCAAGCAGTAGGGGTTGGTGCAATGAGCACGATTGGACGCCGTCTGGTGGCGCGTTGGGTCGCACTCGGCCCCAGTTATCTCCCCTTTGCAGACATCGCCACGCCTGATCTGACCTGGCCGCGCCTGCTGCGCCTGTCGCTCTTCCAGGTCTCCGTGGGCATGACGCTTGTGCTCCTGGCGGGCACCCTGAACCGCGTCATGATTGTCGAGCTTGAGGTCCCGGCGCTGCTCGTCGGTGGCATGCTTGCGCTGCCGCTGCTGTTCGCCCCGTTCCGGGCGCTCATCGGTTTCCGCTCTGATACCCATCGCTCCGAACTCGGCTGGCGACGGATTCCCTTTATCTGGCAAGGCACGCTGCTGCAGTTCGGCGGCTTCGCCATCATGCCCTTCGCGCTGCTCGTCCTCGCCGGTATGGGCGAGTCCGCCGATGCACCGCGCTGGATCGGCCACTGCGCAGCGGCGGTTGCGTTCCTGTTGGCGGGCGCTGGCGCGCACATGGTCCAGACTGCCGGGCTGGCGCTGGTCACGGACCTGACGCCTGAAGAATCACACCCGCGGGCGGTCGGCTTCATGTACGTCGCGCTGCTGCTGGGCATGCTGTGCAGCGCCATGCTGTTCGGCTGGGCGCTGTCTACCTTCAACCCGGGCCGGCTGGTCGCCGTGGTGCAGGGCACCGCGCTCACGGTGATGGTGCTCAACGCGATCGCGATGTGGAAACAGGAAGCGCGCAGCCGCGACCGCCGTCCGGATCCGCGAGTCCCTCGACCCTCGTTTCGCGTGGCGTTCCGTGCGCTCTGTCAGGGACCGGGCACGGTGCGCGCATTGGTCGCCGTCGGTGTTGGCACGCTCGGGTTTGCCATGGCAGACATCGTGATCGAGCCCTTCGGCGGTCAGATCCTGAGTCTGAGTGTCAGCGAGACCACGCGTCTGACCGCGCTGATCGCGCTCGGCGGGCTTCTGGGTTTTGCCTGGGCCACCGTGTCGGTATCGGGAGGCGCCCCCCCTTTTCGTGTGGCCTTGATTGCAACGTTGCTGGGACTGCCTGCCTTTGCGGGCATCATGGGCGCGCTGCCGACGGCGCTACCCGTGCTGTTCCTCCTCGGCAACCTGCTGTTGGGCCTCGCGGCGGGGATGTTCGCGCATGCCACCCTGTGCGCCACCATGAGCCGCGCGCCAGCGGATCAGGCCGGTCTTGCGCTTGGTGCCTGGGGTGGCGTTCAGGCCACAGCCGCAGGCCTGGCCATGGCCATTGCCGGTGGGCTGCGGGATGTCGTGACCGCTTACCTGCAGCAGGGTGCTGCGCTGGCGGCCGATACCAGTGCGCTGGTTGCCGGCTACTTCAGCGTCTACGGGCTGGAAATTGTGCTGCTGCTCGTCACGGTCATCGTAGTGGTGCCGCTCGTCCGTCTGGATCCTGAACCGAGCGCCGCACCGCAGCGACGCAGTACGGATCGTCCAGGCGTGAACGCCGAGCGCCCCCAACTCGGAGTGCCTAGCTGATGGCCGTTTTGCCGATTCTCCTGGACCCGGACCCGCGTCTGCGTGAACTCAGTGAGCCGGTGCGCGAGTTTGATGCGCGCTTCGACGAGATGTTGCAGAACCTTCGCGATACCTTTGCCTCCACCACCGGGATCGGGCTCGCCGCACCCCAGATCGGTTACCCCGTGCGTATGCTGATCATGGATACCACCCCGGATCGTTCCCGTTCCCGGGTGATCGTGAATCCGGAGATTCTGTCGTTGGCGGGCTACGCCATCATCGATGAGTCCTGTGCGTCCGTGCCGGACCGGACCGGCAAGGTCGCCCGCGCGAGCCGCGTCGAGCTGCGGGGGCTGGACGGCGATGGGCGGGAGTTGCTTTGCCGCCTGGACGGTCTCGACGCTGTCTGTCTGCAGCACGAGCTCGACCATTTGAACGGCACGCTGTTCACCGATCATCTCCCCCTCTGGCGGAACCTCTTCCTCAAGGCCAGCTGAGCACGGCAGAGCGCTCGCGGCGCCATCCGCTCAAGCCCCGCTTGCGGCCGTTCCGATTGGCAAGGCATCCTCCAGCATCGTGACCGCCGGCGAGGAATAGAGGGAGGAGGGAGAGGAATGCAGCACAGTATCCAGGTCGGGATTCTCAAGGAGCTGATGGGGCAGCTCGATGATGGGCGCAATATCGATGCAGGTGCCCAGGTCCGCATGCCGACCCGTGCCTATGTCGATCCGCAGATCGCTGCCCGGGAATGGGACATTCTGTTTCGCAGTCACCCGCAACTCATCGGCCTCGCCAGCGACCTGCCGGAACCGGGCAGTTTTCTGACGCTGGACGATTTCGGGCTGCCGCTGCTGGCCACCCGGGACAAGGATGGACAGTTCCATGCCTTCCTGAACGCCTGCCGCCACCGCTCGGTCAAGGTTGCGACCGCTGCACGCGGTCGCAGGAGTGTGTTCACCTGCCCGTTTCATAGCTGGAGCTACGGCAACAACGGCGCCTTGCTTACGGTGCCTGATGAGGCGCACTTCGGGACCGTCGAACGCGCTTGCCATGGTCTGATTGAGCTGCCCGCGGTAGAGCGCGACGGGCTGCTGTGGGTCCATCCCGATGCCGGGGGTGACCTCGAGGTCAACACGCTCCTGGGCGAGCCCCTCGCAGCGGAGCTGGCGTCCTATCAGCTCGCCGGCCATCGCTACATCGGCGAGAAGACCATCGACATGAAGCTCAACTGGAAGTTCGCCAACGACACCTTTGGTGAGACCTACCACTTTCAGAAGCTGCACAAAGATACCCTCGGCCGCCTGTACTACGGGAACAACCTGCATCTGACCGAGTTCGGGCGGCACCATCGCTTCGTGACCGCCAACTACGGGATCGATGAGCTGCGCACGCGCCCGGAGTCGGAGTGGCGAATCGAGCAGGGCACCTTTGTCCTGTACTACCTGTTCCCGAACATCCAGCTGCTGATCGATCCGGCGACGGCAACGCTGATCCGGATCTATCCTCACCCGGACGATCCCGGGCGTTCCATCACCCGTATCAGCTTCTACTACACCCAGGCAGCGATCGACGCGGTCGAGGCTGCGGCAGCGACGGGCCAGGAGACGGCCGATGTCTATGATCGGGATGCCTATCAGAACCATCCTGGTGGGCTCGAAACGCAGATGGAAGTCTTCTACAGCACCGTTGAGCAGGAAGACTATGTCATGGGTGAGATGCAGCAGCGCGCAGCCGAGACCGGCATGCTGAAGGAAGTGGTATTCGGGCGGAACGAGCCGGCGCTGCATCATTTCCACCGCAGCTTCCGGGAAGCGCTCGATCTGCCGCCAGTGGGCGGCTAGCCCGCATGCCCGGCGCGCTCAGAGCGCGCTCAGAGCGAACGGGAGCGCGCAGGCATCCTGCCTGTCGAATTTGGTGTAGCATGCGGTGGTCATCACTGGCTGGGGAGCCGCTATGCACGACACACCAAAGGATGAGATTGCGCGCCTGCTGGAGCACCAGCGTAGCAGTTACCTGAAGGAAGGCGTCGTCAGCAACGCAACGCGCATGGATCGCCTGGAGCGGGCCGTCGCAGTGCTCAAAAAGCATGAGCAGCGCTTTGTCGATGCCATGTCCGCCGACTTCGGGCATCGCAGCCAGCACCAGTCCCTGTTCACGGACATCGCCAGCTCTATCGGCCCGCTGCGCCATGCACAGAAGCATCTGGCCCGCTGGAATCGCTCCGAGAGGCGCAAGGCCGGCCCATTCCCTTTGAATCTGCTCGGTGCGAAAGCCCGCGTGGACTATCAGCCCCTGGGCGTGGTCGGTGTCATCAGCCCCTGGAACTTTCCGGTGAACCTGACCTTTACGCCCCTGGCAGGGATTCTGTCTGCGGGCAATCGCTGCATGATCAAGCCCAGCGAGTACACCCCGGAAACCTCTGCCGCCATGAAAGAGGCCATCGAGAGCGAATTCGATGAGAGCGAGATTGCGGTGGTCACCGGTGGCCCGCAAACGGGTGCTGACTTTGCCGGGATGGCTTTCGATCATCTGCTCTTCACCGGCGCGACTTCCGTGGCGAAGCATGTGATGCGCGCAGCCTCAGAAAATCTCGTGCCCGTCACTCTCGAGCTGGGCGGCAAATCGCCGGTCGTAGTCGGTCGCAGC
This sequence comes from Pseudomonadota bacterium, assembly GCA_038749065.1. GTDB lineage: Bacteria > Pseudomonadota > Gammaproteobacteria > Pseudomonadales > Azotimanducaceae > CALHVX01. The sequence goes on from JBCDIK010000004.1 coordinate 27,727, forward strand.
GCCGATATGGACAAGACCGCCGACGCGATTATGGCTGGGAAGATGATGAACGCCGGGCAGATCTGCCTGGCGCCCGACTACGTGTTCGTCCCGTCCGAGAAGATGCCGGAGTTCGTAGCCTCCAGCCAGCGGGCGGTCAAGAAGATGTTCCCGACCTTGCTCGACAACCCGGACTACACCTCGGTGGTCAATGAGCGGCACTACGAGCGAATCACCGGCTACGTGGAGGAGGCCAAGCAGGCGGGCGCTGAGGTTGTCGAGATCAACCCGGCCGGCGAGGACTTCCGGCAGCAGCCGCATCACAAGATTCCACCGACGCTGATTCTCGATCCGAGCGAGGAACTCGGTGTGATGCAGGACGAGATCTTCGGCCCGGTGATGCCGGTCAAATCCTATGAGTCCGTCGACGACACGGTGGATTACATCAACCGCAAGGACCGCCCGCTGGGGCTGTACTACTTCGGGAGCGATAAGGCCGAAGAAGAGCAGGTGCTCAGCCATACCACCTCCGGCGGCGTCACTGTGAATGATGTCGTCATGCACGTCGCTCAGGAAGATCTGCCCTTTGGCGGGGTCGGCCCGTCGGGTATGGGCGCCTATCACGGGCTGGACGGGTTCAAGACCTTCAGCCACGCGAAGGCGGTCTTCTCGCAAACGAAGGTGCCGATTGCCGAGCTCGCCGGGCTGCGTCCGCCCTACGGCGAAAAGCTGCTGAAGGCGGTACGGGGACAGATGAAATAGCGTGCTCGCAGCCGGCAGGGACCGGGCATCGTGCAGCGGCACACGCGACGCGAACTGGTCCAGCGGATCCGTGGCTACCTGACAGACGGCTCAACCGCCTTGGGCGAGCGGCTGTTTGAAAACCCGATCGGGGCCTATGCGGACAGCGAGCGCCTGCGCCTGGAACAGCAGACGCTGTTTCGCCGCTATCCGCTGCTCGTCGGCTTAAGCTGCGACCTGGCCCGGCCAGGGGATTACCTGACCGACGACTTCAGCGGCGTCCCGCTGCTGCTGGTGCGCCAAAGCGACGGTCGCGTTGCCGGATTCATCAATGCCTGCCGGCATCGAGGAGCGCCGGTGGCGAGTGGCGCAGGGGAGGGTGCTGAGCACTTTGTGTGTCCCTACCATGCCTGGCGTTACGGCATTGACGGGCAACTGCTGGGCGTGCCCGGGGAAGCGGGCTTTGCCGGCCTGGACCGGGCCCAGTGCGGCCTGACGCCGATCGCCGTGGCAGAGCGCTACGGCATGCTCTGGGCAGTTCCCGATCCCGCGTTGGCCACGGCGGCTCTCGATATCGATGCGCATCTTAAAGCGCTGGCGCCTGAATATGAGAGCTACGGCTTTGAGCGGTATCAGCATTTCGCGACCCGCGTGCTGCGGCCTCGCATCAACTGGAAGATGGGCATCGATGGCTTTCTCGAAAGCTATCACCTGAGGGTGCTGCACCCCCGCACGGTCGGACCGCTATATTTCACCAATCTGGCCACCGCCGATGCGTTCGGACTGAATCACCGGATGGTTGCGGTCCGCAAATCATTCGCCGAGGAGACGAACCCACAGGTGCTGGAAGATGACTTTCTGCGCTACACGAACATCCTGTACACGCTGTTTCCGAACACGATGTTCGTCTACCAGATCGACCACCTGGAAGTCTGGCGGCTGTTTCCCGATGGCGATGCGCCGAACCGGAGTCTCATGGTGCTCTCCATGTACGTGCCGGAGCCGGTCACGAGCGACTCGGCGCAGCGCCACTGGGACCGGAATCTGGAGCTGGCGATTGCAACGGTGGAAGGCGAAGATCTGGCGCTGGGCGAGCGGATCCAGCGCGGGTACGACAGCGGTGTGGTCACGCCCGCGGTCTACGGGCGCAATGAGCCCGCGCTGATCCACTTCCACAGCAGCGTCGAGTGCGCGCTGGGCATTGAGCGCGCGCACACCGGCTAGCTAGCGCTGGTACCAGATGGGGGATGTCCAGGCCATTTCCTGCACCGTCTCCGGATACTGCCCGTTCGAGCAGAAGACCGGCCGATCTGCTTCTGGAATCGTCGCGCAGTCATAGGTATGCCAGCGCGGTGTGGGCGGCTCGAGCACCCGCAGGTAGTAGTAGGTGGAATGCTCAGGATCGAAGGTTTGGTCCGTATAGACCGTACATAGCGCGTTGGCACCGGTGGCGGTATCCGCGGTGGCGATGTCTCTCACCTCCGTGTGCAGGCTGCCTTCGCCATCGACCCAGCCCTTGACGAGCTGCAGCTTGACGATGCCGGCACCCTGAGGGTCGCGCTGCGCATGGGCGAGCAGCCGCAGCGCGCCGCCGCGCCCCGGTGTTAGATCACTGCCCATCGGCACGCCGGCGGCATCGCTCTTCTCGACCATGGCCGGGTCGTCGCAGAGGTTCTCCGGCAGATCCCAGACTGCGAACAGCCGCGGCACGATGCGCGGTCCCGAGGTGCCGAAGACTTCCCGCCGCAGCATGGCATCGAAGATGGCGTCGCGGGTGTTCTCTGTCGCCCAGACCCCGGCCAGCCCGCCGGGATTGCCATCGATTCCGCTCGTGAGCAGGCCGGGCATCAGGCGTTCAGTCGGGTTCGATTCTCCGGTCACTGCGCCGGTCCAGCCGCTTTCTAGAACGTTGCCGGGGGTGGCCGAGTGCGTGTCGGTGGCGGCGATAATGCCGAGCTTGATGGGATTGAGACCGATCTCCTCGGCTTCCTTGAGGCCGACCACCAGCGCCGAGCGCTGGAAATCCGTCGGGTGCACGCAGCCGGCGCCCAGCATGCCGTTGCTGCCGGTCTCGCCAGGGGCGCACTCGCGGGTGACCTCGGAGGCTCGTCCGGTCTGCAGGGAGCCGCTGGAGAGATCGCGCGTGACAAAGCTCTTGTTCTCCCCCATGCGCCGCACGGCCTCTGTGGCGCACAGCTCATCAGGCTGACCGAGGATGCTCGTGAGCCCGTTAATGCACTCGGAACCGCCCTTGTGCTGGAAGATTTCCATGATCGGTTCGCGCTGCAGACGCTTGCGCGCGTAGCTGCGCTTGGTTTCCCGCCGCTCGGCCGCGTCGATATCATCGCCGATCGGAAGCTGCATGTAAGGGGCCATCCGCCCGTTGGCGAGGTTGCTGTTGTGAGGGATGGTCAGGTAATCGCAGCCGGCGGCGGGGTCGCAGGCTTCGTCCAACCGCGCCCAGAGCTTGCTGTCGATGGGCGCGTCGATGTAGCTGACCGGCAGCGCGGGAACGTTCTCATCGCGAAAGATGACGTTGCGGTGGTAGTTCGAGGTGCCCGGCGTACCTGTGTACTCGTAGGCGATAAAGCTGGTGAACGCACAGGGCTCATAAGCCTCATTCGCCGCGTCCTGGATTTTCGACCAGGGTGTTTCCGCAAACTCCAGACACAGCTCGCCGTTTTCGCCGCACATCTCGCCGATACGCTCCGGGGTCTCTGTGGTGATCACGCTCCCGAGCAGCATCATGCCCTGGCGCTGATCGGCCCGGAACGCGCGGCAGATGTCCGTGTTGTAACGCGGGGAGTTCGGTATCGAGCAGATCGCGCGCTCGCCCAGAAACTCTCCGTGGTCGGTGACTGCCAGAAAGTCCAGCGGCCGGTCGATCTGTGCGGTGCCCTGTGGTTGCCCGTCGGGCCCGATCGGAAAGAAGGGGATCGCTTCCCCGCGCGCGTAACGATGGGCATCGGCCGGGGTCGCGCCCGTCGAGTTCGCCGCTGCGTCGAAGGAGAAGCTCGTGTGCACGTGGACATCGCCGAACAGCGGCATCCGGTCGGCAGTGGCATTGGCGCAACCGGTCGCGTTCGCCGCGATTCCCGCGGCAGTGGTGGCCGCCTGATCCTGGTCCGCGATTTCCCCCTGGGTGGTCCCGCTTTCGCAGCCTCCCAGACAGGCGCTCAGCAGCAGCGCACCGACCCTCAATCGTCGATGTGACATGGCTCTCCCCCCGAAGAGTGATTCCCTCAAGGACCGATGCTGACAGAATGCTCCAAGGGATGCCACGCGCGGTCGACAGGTGCGCCGCGAAGCTCCTATGGTAGGGCGCGCACGAGTAACGATCGCAGGATACAGATGCAGACCCTGACCGAGACGACCCCGGCCGGCGCGGTGCACGGCCGCTACGCGCCGGCCTTTGAGCCCGTCGCCCGCGCGTTCGTCGACAACTTCTCGGCGCGCGGAGAAGTCGGCGGCTCTGTCTGTGTGACGGTGCAGGGGCAGGTGGTCGCCGATCTCTGGGGCGGCACCGCGGACCCGAAAGCCGCGACGCCCTGGCAGGAGGACACGCTGGCGGTGGTGTTCTCCAGCACCAAAGGGGCCGTTGCACTTGCGGCGCACACACTGATCGCCAGCGGCGAGCTGGATCTCGATGCACCGGTCGCGCGCTACTGGCCGGAGTTCGCGAGCAACGGCAAGGAAAGCGCCACCGTTCGCATGATGCTGGATCACACCGTCGGCGTGCCAGCGCTGCGCGAGAAGCTCGAGGTCGGCGCCTGCTGTGATTGGGACTACATGGTCGATCGCATCGCTCGGGAGCCCGCGTTCTGGGAACCCGGCACCCGCAGTGGCTACCACATGGCCAATTTCGGCTGGACCGTCGGCGAATTGATCCGCCGCGTGTCCGGTGAGTCCCTGGGTGCCTATTTTCGTAGCGCCATCGCCGAGCCTACGGGTGCGGAGTGCTGGATCGGTCTGCCCGAGTCGCTGGAGCCACGGGTCGCCCCCACGCTACGCTTCAAACCGGTCCGTGGCGTGCCGCTGAGCGCATTCACGCAGGCACTGGTCAGCGACCGCAACTCCATCTCGTCGCTGGCGTTCTTCAATCAGGGTGGCTTCAACCCGAATCAGCGTGCCTGCCGGGCCGCGGAGATCGGCGGCGCGGGCGCGGTTGCCAATGGTCGTGGCCTCGCAACGATCTACGCGCCCTTTGGCTGCGGTGGCTCGTTGGAGGGCCATCAGTTTGTCGATGCGGACACGCTCGCGCGTATGGGGGAGGTTGCCGCAGCGACCCATCAGGACCAGACCCTGCTGTTGCCGACCCGCTTCGCCCTCGGGTTCATGAAGTCTATGGATAACCGCCAGGCCCCCGGCGTGGATCGCAGCAGTGCCATCTTTGGCAGTGCCGCTTTCGGACATGTGGGTGCTGGCGGCAGCGTGGGGTTCGCCGATCCTGAGCACCAACTGAGCTTCGGCTATGTGATGAACCAGATGGGGCCGGGGATTCTGATGAACGAGCGGGGCCAGGCGCTGGTGGATGCCACCTATCGCTGCCTTGGCTGCACGAGCAATCACAGTGGCGCCTGGCGTTGAGGTGAGCGATACGGCCGACGCCACGGGTAGCGCTTCGCCTTTTGCGCCGCTAACGGTACCGACGTTCCGAGCGGTCTGGATCGGAAACCTCCTATCTAATTTTGGGGGGCTGGTGCAGGCGGTCGGCGCGGCCTGGCTCATGACGCTGATTGCGACCACCGATACCCAGGTGGCACTGGTCGCGGCGACCACGACGCTACCGGTCATGTTGTTTTCTCTGCTGTCCGGTGCCGTCGCAGACAGCTACGACCGGCGTCGGGTCATGCTCTGTGCGCAGCTGTTCATGTTCGCGGTGTCGATCGTGTTGGTGGCTGTCACCTGGGCCGGTTGGATCAACGCCTGGTCCCTGCTTGGCCTCACGTTCCTGATCGGTTGTGGTGTGGCATTCAACAACCCTGCCTGGCAGGCGTCGGTGCGCGATTTCGTCGGGATGGAGCTGCTGCCCCGAGCGGTGTTGCTCAACGGCGTTGGCTTCAACGTCACGCGCAGTGTTGCGCCAGCGGTCGGTGGTGCCATCGTTGCCAGCGCCGGAGCGGTGGCGGCGTTCGCCGTGAACGCCCTCAGTTACCTGGGGATCATCTTTGCCGTCTGGCGCTGGCGTGGGGTCGACGCGGATCGCGACCGTGCGCCGGAGCCCTTGACCGCGGCGATGGTTGCCGGCATTCGCTATGTACGCCTCTCGCCGAAGCTGTTGCGCCTGTGCACGCGCGGCTTCCTGTTCGGGCTCGGCGCCGTGGTTGTACTGGCCATGTTGCCGCTCGTGACCCGTGACCTGCTGCAGGGCACCTCCCTGCGCTACGGCCTGCTACTGGGTGCCTTCGGCCTGGGCGCGGTGATTTCCGGGGTCAGCTCGGCCCGGATGACGCAGCGGCTGCGGAGCGAGCAACTCATGCAAGTGAGCTTTGCGGCCCTGGCGCTCAGTGCACTTCTGATCAGCGTCAGCCCCTGGTTTCCGCTGTCGCTGCTCGCGACAGCGATCGCTGGCTGGGCCTGGGTGCTCGCTCTGGCGCTGATCAACACCACCGTGCAGATGTCGACGCCGCGCTGGGTGGTCGGCCGCGCCATGGCGTTCTATCAGATGTTCACCTTCGGCGGCATGGCTCTGGGGGCCTGGATCTGGGGGCTGATCGCGGAGAGTGATGGGGTGGCGCAGGCGCTGCAGTGGGCGGCGCTCGCGCTCGGCGTCGGGCTGCTGGTCGGTCTGCGCTGGCCGATTCCCAGCCAGGAGGATCTCCAGCTGGATCCCCTGGGGCGCTGGCAGGAGCCGGCGATCGGCCTCGCCATCGAGCCCCGCAGCGGTCCTGTCGTGGTCTCCGTCACCCATGAGATTCGCGAGGCTGACACGACCGAATTCGCCCACTGGATGCGCGAGCGACGGCGGATACGCGAGCGCGACGGGGCGCTGCGCTGGACCCTGCTGCGGGATCTGGAGGCCCCGCAACGCTGGACGGAACGTTTTGAGTTCCCCACCTGGGCCGACTACGTGCGCTTCCATAGCCGGACCACCCAGGAAGACGGCAAGGTCACCGATCGGATCCACGCGCTGCACCAGGGGGCGGGCGTGCCAGCGGTGCAGCGCGACCTGATTCGCGATCCCGGCAAGCTTGAGCAGGAGATCGCCCCTCGCGGCGCACCGGAGATCTGAGCGCCCGATCAGTGTGGTTGCACGCGCACCGGAACGCTGCGAATGCCGCGGATGAAGTTGTTCGAGAGGCGCTCTACGTCACCGACCACCTCGACGTGACGGAACCGCTTCATGATCTCTTCCCAGAGTACGCGCAGCTGCAGCTCCGCCAGGCGGTTGCCCATGCAGCGGTGCACGCCAAAGCCGAAGGCGACGTGCGCACGCGCGTTCGGTCGGTCGATGATCAGCCGGTCGGCGTCCGGAAAAACCGACTCGTCGCGGTTGCCTGAGATGTACCACATCACCACTTTGTCACCTTCGCGAATCTGCGCACCACCGAGCGAGTAATCCTGCAGCGCGGTACGGCGCATGTGCAGCACCGGTGTCTGCCAGCGCACCATCTCCGAGACCATGTTCGGAATCAGCGCCGGGTCGGCGCGCAGCTTGTCGTACTCTTCCGGGAACTGGTTCAACGCGATGACGCCGCCGCTGATGCTGTTGCGGGTGGTGTCGTTGCCGCCCACGATGAGCAGCAGGATATTGCCCAGGAACGCTTCCGGATCCTCGTTCATGCGCGCCGTTTCCGGGTTGTTGATCAGCATCGAGATCAGATCGAAGCTGGGCGGCTCCTGGGCCCGCTGCGCCCAGAGTTCGTAGAACGCACCGGCAGCGCCCATCAGCTCCTGGTAGCGTTGTTTCATGTCGATGCTGTCGTCGCCTGTGACTTCGGGTACAGCTGTTGCCAGATCGGACCAGTAGACGAGCTTGTGGCGCTCTTCGTAGGGAAAGCCAAAGAGCGTCGCGAGCATGCGGGCCGTGAGCTCGATGGAGACCGCCTGCACCCAGTTGAACGTCTCACCCACCGGCAGGGCGTCGAGAATATCTGCCGCTCGGCTACGGATCAGCGGTTCGAGCTCCCCGAGATTCTTTGGCGCAACGGTGGGCGCGACGGCGCGCCGCTGCTGCATGTGCCGCGGCTCATCGAGGGTGATGAAGCTCTGCCCCTGGACCTGGCCCGCTTCGGCGGTGTACGGGTCCACGATCGCGATGCCGCCTTTCTCGGAAGAGAACACCTGGTGGTTGGTGTCGACTTCCTTGATCAGTTCATGGCTCGAGACAGACCAGAAGGGGCCATTGGCGCTGTCCTTGAGGTAGTGCACAGGCGCCTCCCGGCGCAGCCGGGCGAACCAGGGGTGCCAGCGGTCTTCCAGATAGAGCTCCGGGCGGCTGACATCGATGGCCGCCAGGGCCGTCGCGTCGGCGGTTGGGTTCATGGCTCGTCTCCTGCTCTTGCGGCTGCGCCCCCAGCCACGCTAGGGGCCGACCCGCCCGGCGTCAATGGGGGCTGGCTCTGGAGCACCGTACGGCGTTCTGTGGGAAAATGGCCGGCATTCGTCACGAACCGAAAGAGAGCTGATCATGGCCGAAGCCTTCATCATCGACGCCTGTCGCACGCCGCGCGGGATTGGCAAGCAGGGCAAAGGCGCCCTTGCGCACCTGCATCCCCAGCACCTGGGCGCCACAGTGCTGGGCGCGCTTGCGGAGCGCAACAACATCAAGACGGACCAGGTGGATGACATCATCTGGGGCACGAGCAGCCAGCGCGGATCCCAGGGTGGCGATCTCGGGCGCATGGCGGCTCTGGACGCTGGCTACGACATCAAAGCATCCGGCGTGACCCTGGACCGTTTCTGCGGCTCTGGCATCACGTCGGTCAGTCTGGCGGCAGCGCAAGTGATGTCGGGCATGGAGGATCTGGTGATCGCCGGCGGCACGGAGATGATGAGCTACACCAGCGCCACCGCCGATCCGAAAACGCCGCCGATGATCGACAGCGGCAATCTGCACCTGCGCGAGCTTCATCCACAGAGCCAGCAGGGCGTGTGCGCCGACGCCATCGCCACGCTGGAAGGCATTGATCGTGAGGCCGTCGACGCGCTGGCGCTGACCAGCCAGCAGAACGCTGAACGTGCGATCCAGGAAGGTCGCTTTGATCGGTCATTGGTGCCGGTCTACAACCTCGATGGCTCCCTCGCGCTCGACCGTGAAGAGTTTCCCCGACCCGGAACGACGATGGAAAGCCTGGCGGGCCTGAAGACGGTGTTCGATATGTGGGCGGGGATCGCGGTAGATGACCAGGGCACGACCTATGGCAGCCTGATCACGAAGAAGTACCCGCAGCTGGCCGACGGCATGAACCACGTGCACCACGCCGGTAACTCGTCCGGAGTCGTGGATGGCGCGGCTGCGCTCCTGCTCGCCTCTCAGTCGGCCATCGACGCGAACGGCTGGTCCCCCCGCGCCCGTATCGTTGCCACGGCCAACATGGGCGATTGCCCGACGCTGATGCTCAATGCGCCGGTACCGGCGGCGCGCAAGGTACTGGAGCGAGCGGGGCTGAGTCTGGACGACATTGATCACTTTGAGATCAATGAGGCGTTCTCGGTCGTCGCGGAGAAGTTCATCCGCGATCTGGATCTGGACCGCAGCAAGGTCAACCCGAACGGCGGGGCGATGGCGCTTGGCCACCCGATCGGGGCCACCGGATCCGTTCTGATCGGCACTGCGCTCGATGAGCTCGAGCGCACCGAGGGCCGCTATGCGCTCATCACCATGTGCGCTGCCGGCGGCATGGCACCGGCGATCATTATCGAGCGGGTTTGAGATCCAGCGGGCGGTAGTAATCCTTGCCGTCCCGCTCGTAGGCCATCCGGCGCTCCATGAAGGTGGCGCCGGCTGAGCCCTCTTCGGTCAGAGTCAGGTTCTGCCGGAAGAAGTTGATGCTGTCGGGATTCAGCGCCTGAGCCATCTGCCAGTAGTGCTCGGCTTTGTCGCTGTGGCCGTGCTGGCGGAACAGGTTGCCCAGGCGAAACGCAGCCTCGGCCTTCAGCTCATCGGGGCTTTGTTGCCGGAAGTTACCGGCGACCGCCTGTGCCTGCTGTACGTAGGGGCTGTCCGCGCCATTGCGAACCCAGTCTTTTACCGCCGGGGTGTAGTCGTCGGTGCCGAACTGAATCGCGCCGTCGCCATCGCCGAAGGTGTGCAGCTTGGAGTAGGTGCCTTCGTCGATGCGCACGATCGTGCCGCTCTCGTCGATCCAGGCGGCTGATGGCACATTTACAAAATGGAAGGCGCTGCTGATCAGGTGGTCTTCGTCGATGACCTGGATGTAGGTCGGATTGGCGGCATCGAAAATCGGTCCGGCCGCCGCCTCACCGCCGGTATCCTGGGCGGCGCAGATCAGCACAAAATTCGGGTCATTCAGCTCTTCGTACAAACGTTGCCACACGGGCACGTCCATGAAGCAGCCTCACCAGGAAGACCAGGTGACGATCAGCGCTTTCTTGCCCTTGAGATCTGCCAGGCGGACCAGGTTGCCCTGGCGATCGTGAATCTCCAGGTCCGGTGCCCGGGCGTCGAGCAGTGCGTGATCGCGCTGCGCCGGGACCTCGCCAAAGCTCCAGACACCGCTGTCCTCATCCTTCAGCCAGGGCTGTTCGAGATGGTCGGCGAACGCCTCGGCATCGATCCACCGCGCCCCGCCCTGATCCACCACCAGCGGGGCCCGCAGCGGAACGCACAGCGACTCGTAACACGCGCCTTCCGGCTTGACCGTGAAGCCGCAGGTTGCCGGGAGGTCTTCCTCCCGCACCAGCAGCGGACCGCCTTCCGGGGGCTTCGGCAAGTGCGCGCGCTTGCCATCGAACAGCACGGTCACCTGGTCATCCGGATGAATCGGGGTCGCTCTAAAGGGGTGCCGGAGTTCCGGCCGAGCCATGAGGGCGCCTGCCATCGCCAGTGCTCCTGATCAGCGGGGATGGCCGCAGTGTAGCGAACCGCAGGGCTGGTCGGCAAAGGACGGTCAGGTGGGCGTTGCAGCGATCGCCGCCGAGAGCGCATCCAGCCGGACCGGCTTGCTCACGTAGTCATCCATGCCCGCCTCCAGGCAGCGCTCACGGTCGCCCATGAGGGCGTTCGCCGTCATGGCCACGATGCGCGGTTGCTGCTCTTGCGGCAGTGCGCGACGAATCAGCTCAGTCGCCTCAATGCCGTCCATGGTCGGCATCTGCAGATCCATGAAGACCAGGTCATAGCGAGTCTCCACGAGCGCGTCGACCGCTTCGCGGCCGTTCTCGACGATGGTGACGCTGTAGCCGAGCCTGCTGAGCATTTTGCGGGCCACGTTCTGATTGACCCGATTGTCTTCCGCCAGAAGAATCTTGAGCGATGCGTTCTCGGCCGTGGGCAGGGGCGCTGCGGCCGAGCTGGCTGCCGCCTCCAGCGGCGCTCTTAGAGATGCAGCCCCGGCATTGTCGCCCACCGCTTCCAGCAGCGCATGCAGCAACAGCACGGGTTTGACGGGTTTTGACAGCAGGGTCCGGACCGTGCCTAACCGCGGATCCTCGCGGTCTGTTACCGCGGTCGCGGTCAGGAGCAGCCGCTCCTGTTGCAGGTGTTCGGCCCGGGCCATGAAGGCGGTCAAGGAGCCTGCAGTCTGGGCAGGATCGGTGGCCTTGTCCATGATTGCAAGGTCCCAGCGCTGACCGGCTTCGAGCGCATCGAGAGCATCCATCGGGTCGGCTTTCACCGTCACCTGCAGGCCCCAGTGGGCGAGCAGCGCCGGCAGGATCTCACGCCGGCTGGCGCTGCCGGAGACCAGTAGCACCTGACGCTCTTCAAGCGATGCGGGCGCTTGCGGGACGGAGGTCGGCACGTCCTGTGCAGCGGGCAAAGCGATCGTGAAGTGAAACACGGTGCCTTCGCCGACGGTGCTCTCCACCCAGATCTCGCCGTCCATGAGCTCCACCAGCCGCTGGCTGATGACCAGTCCCAGCCCGGTGCCGCCGTACTTGCGCGTGGTTGAGGCGTCGACCTGGGTAAAGGACTCGAACAGCCGAGGAATCTGATCTGCGGGTATGCCTGGCCCGGTGTCCCGGACCGCAAAATGAAAGCGCATGCACGTGGCGGTTGGGTCCGAACAGGTCACATCGATCCGGACTTCGCCGGAGGCCGTGAATTTGATCGCGTTGCCGGCGAGATTGATCAGAATCTGCCGCAGGCGAGTGACATCGCCGCTGACTCCGGTTGGCTGGTCGGCAGGGAGGCTGTAGAGCAGTTCCAGTCCCTGCTCAGCGGCGCGACCGGCCAGCAGATCGAGGCTGTCCTCAACGCACCGGCGCAGGTCGAAGGGCGCCTGCTCCAGCTCGACCTTGCCGGCTTCCACCTTCGAGAAGTCGAGGATCTCGTTAATGATCGTCAGCAGAGAATCGCCTCTGTCATGAATCGTTCGGGCCAGCTCCTGCTGCTCGAGGGTGAGCTCGGTATCCATCAGCAGGGATGCCATGCCGATCACGCCGTTCATGGGTGTGCGGATTTCGTGGGACATGTTCGCCAGGAACACGCTCTTGGCCTTGCTCGCGTTGTCGGCCTCCAGCTTGGCAACGCGCAGCCGGGCTTCGATGTCGCGCCGGGCGCCGATCTCCTGCTCAAGCTGCTCGTTGGAGGCCTCGAGGGCCTGGGTCCGCCGCTTGACTGCGTCCTCCAGCTCTTCGCGTCGATTGGCCAGGATGCGGTCTCGGTCGGCGATCGCTTTCCCCATGCTGTTGAAGGAATTGGCCAGTCGGCCGAATTCGTCCCGTCGATCCTCGCTCAAGCGAACGTCGAAGTCGCCTTCGGCGATGCGTTGGGTCGCCCCCATCATGTCCTGCAGCGGGCGGGCGATCTGCTGCTTCAGTACGAAAAACAGGACCAGCACCTCCAGCACCAGGGACGCCACGCCCAGGAGGAAGATGGGCTTGGCGACGTCCAGCGCCAGGTTGGCGAACACTGCCTTGGGGAAGATAGTCAGCAGGTACCAGCCGGGCTCCTCGATTTCCGTGTAGGCAATGTACTCATCGTTACCTGCGTTCTCGATGACGCTCTTACGCTGGCTGTCGTTCGAGCTCGCCATGACGGCATCGAAAGTACTGCGCAGGCGCGCATCCGCCGACTCGCGGATGTCGAAGTAGCCGCCTTTCTCCTTGATGACATTGGATTTGCCGGGGGCAGCGATCAGTCGGCCATCCTCCCGGAAGATCATGTTGCTCGCGCCATCGAGGACATCGTTGAGCGTTCGATCCATCAGCTGGTTCAGGGTGATGTCGTGACCGATGGTGGCGATGTGGCGATCGCCAACGTAGATCGGTGTCTCGCAGGAGACCATCCAGACGCGAGCGACGTGGTCGTAGAAGAGCCCGGTCCAGACCGTCTTGCGGGTCGGGTTGTGTTCGGCATCTGCGACCCAGACGTATTCTTCGTCGGGCATATACAGATCGGCCTTGGCCTCCTGCGCCCAGTTCGGAATCTCCGGCCAGTAAATCACCATGATGTTGTCCGGAGTGGTGATGTAAGTGTCCTCGAACTGCGCGTGCCAGGCCGGTCCAAAGTGCTCCACCGCTTTGTAGAAAGCGAGCACCCGACGGCGCACGTCTGCGTCGATGACCAGGTCGTCATCCACGAACACGCCAGGCTGCTGGGCGCCGTCGAATCCCTCGGTGCGATTGCGCGTGACCCCGTCTGCGTGTCGCTCGAAGCGGGCATTGAACTCGGCCACGGGATCCGCATCACCGTAGGCGGTCAGCGCATCGAGGACCTGGGTCTTGAGGATCTCGTGATTGCTCTCGGCCAGGGAGAAGATGGCGCGCTCACGATGTCCGCGCTCGGCAACATACTTCTCCAGCTGGGCCAGAGCCTGTTCTTCCAGGCTCGACCGGACGTGCAGATAGGCAATGCAGGATGACACCACGATGAGCAGTGCAATACGCACGCCCATCTTGATGAGCGTGTTACGGGTGATGGAGTCTTCTCGCCTCATGGCCGGATGCGCGCCGGAGCAGGGGACACGTTCTAAGCGTAGGTGAGTGTCTCCGCGCTGCTTCGCGCGCTGGCCGGTCTGTGACCGCCGCCGCACTTCCCATCAGGGTGCGACGGCGCGATCCATCCGCGCTAGCGTGGGTGCAGCATCACCGGCATGTGGCTGTAGCCCATCACAAAGTTCGAGTGAACCCGTTCCGGTTCGGCCAGCACTTCAATGTGGGAGAACCGCTGCAGCAGCTCTTCCCAGAGGATCCGCAGCTGCATCTCACCGAGACGATTGCCCATGCAGCGGTGGATGCCGTAGCCGAAGGAGATGTGTTGTCGCGCATTGGGGCGATCGATGATCAGCCGGTCGGCTTGCTCGAACGCTGACTCGTCGCGGTTGCCGGACACGTACCACATCACCACCTTATCGCCGGCGCGAATCTTCTTGCCCCCGACGATGGTGTCCTGCAGCGCGATGCGGCGCATGTGGGCGAGCGGCGTCTGCCAGCGGATGATCTCTGACACCATGTTCGGGATGAGCGTCGGGTCCGCCTTCAGCCGGTCGAACTCACCCGGGAACTGGTTCAGGGCGTAGACGCCGCCGGAGATAGAGTTGCGGGTGGTGTCGTTGCCGCCGACGATCAGCAATACCAGGTTCCCGAGATACTCCATCGGGTCCATGTCGGCGAAGGCGTCGCTGCGGGTCATCATGGAGATGAAATCGTCGCCATCGCCGCCCGCACGCTGTGCCCAGAGTTCATTGAAGCAGGCCAGGCACTCGTGCAGCTCCTGCATGCGCTCCTCATCGCTCATGGCGGAGGAGCCCACCAGGGCCGGTGAGGACGTTGCCGCATCGGACCAGCGAGTGAGCTTGCGGCGCTCTTCGAAGGGAAAATCGAACAGCGTTGCGAGCATCTGCGTGGTCAGCTCGATTGAAACCTGATCGACCCAGTCGAAGCGCTCGCCCACCGGCAGGCCATCCAGAATCGTTGCCACCCGCGACCGGATGAGGGGCTCCAGCTTGGCCAGGTTGCGCGGCGCCACCGCGCCGGTGACGCCTTTGCGCTGCGCGTCGTGCCGTGGCTGATCCATCGCGATGAACTGCGGTAGCGTCTGCTCCGGCGGCAGGTCGCCGATGACAATGGCAGGCTCCGAGGAAAAGATGCCGTGCTCGCAATCAACGTGCTTGATGTCTTCGAAGCGCGTCATGCTCCAGAAGGGCCCGAAGGGGCTGTCCGGCGTGAAGTGGACCGGATCGTTCTCCCGCAGCTCCCGGAACAGCTCCCAGTGTGTCTGGCTGGGGTAGAGCGCGCTGTTCGACGGATCGAGCGGATCTGTATGGCGGCCGGTGGATTCCAGTGCTTCTGACATGCGATGGCTCCCTGGTGCAACTTGGTCTGACCATACCACCCGGTTCGCCTGGTCGCCATGGTATTTTCCGAGCTCAAGGACCGGGGAAAACACCGATGTTGCAGGGAATTCATCACGTATCGATCAACGTCCGGGACGTGGACGAGGCCTTGCGCTTCTACCGCGATGGCCTGGGGATGACCGAGCTGGCGCGTCCGGATCTGGGTTTTGCCGGGGCCTGGCTGAAGAGCGGTGACCAGGAGGTCCATCTGCTCGGCATCGAGGGGCCGGCGGCGCCGAAGGAGCAGCATTTCGCCTTTCTGGTGCCCGATCTGGCGCCGGTCCTTGCGCACCTGGCGGATCTGGCCATCGATTGCTCAGAACCCCAGGCGATCCCCGGGGTCTGTCGGCAGGCCTTCTGCCGTGACCCGAGCGGCAATCTCGTTGAGTTCAACGAGCGCATCGCTTGACTTTACCCGGCCCGCAGCCTTGGCCAAACTGGCTCGTCGACGCGCACGAAAGGAACGACTGACCGATGGCAAGCGAAACCGCAAATTCTCCCGTTCTCGCGGATATGCCGCTGATGGATCCGGAGATGCTCAAGTGTCCCTACGAGTACGATCAGACTCTGCGCACGCAGGCGCCGGTGCACCAGGACGCGCAGACCGGCGCATTCGTCGTCTCGACCTACGAGCTGGTGCGGGAAGCACACAAGAAGAAAGATATCTTTTCCAATGAGTTCGGCGGTGCCGTCAGCGCAGTGCGCGACGTTGACCCGGATGTGCGTGCGATTCAGCAGAGCAACTACAACCTGGGTCGCGGGACACTGCTGACCTGCGATGACCCTGATCATCGGGTCTACCGGGATGCGGTGAAGGACTTCTTTCTGGCGGACAACGTGGCCCGCTATGCACCCTGGATCCGGGAGTTCGCCGGCAACCTGGTCGACGATCTCGCAAAGAAAGAGCACTGTCACTTCATTGAGGAGTTTGCCCGTCCGCTGCCACTGTCGGTGATCATGCACGTGCTCGGTATGCCGCTCGATCTATTCGATAAGGCCTTCCAGTGGACTGTGGACAACGTTACCGTCCTGTCCCAGATCGCCGACAAGGACACGCTGGTCGCAGCGAACAAGGGACTCGTCGAGGAGTACGAGTGGTTCGTGGGCGCACTCAACGAGCGCCGCGAAACACCGCGTGACGACCTGCTGTCACTCGTCGCCAACGCCAGCTTCGGTGATCGCCCGCTGACCATCGAGGAGCAGATTTCCTACTGCACGCAGTTCCTTGTCGCTGGGAATGAGACGACCACCGCAACGCTGGCCGAAGGCATCCGCCAGCTCTGTCTACACCCGGAGCAGGAGGCCAAGGTGCGCGCGGATCGATCACTGATCCCGAACCTGGTAGAGGAAAGCCTGCGCCTGGCATCGCCGACCTCGAATATGTGGCGTGTAACCCGGGAAGACACGGAGCTCGGCGGCGTTGCCATTCCGGCCGGGAGCATGGTGCTGCTGAAGTACTTCTCTTCGAACCATGACGATGCCGTCTTCGAGGAACCGCTCGCGTTCGACGTCACGCGCTCAAACGTCCGACGCCACATTGCCTTCGGTTTCGGCATTCACGTGTGCATTGGCCAGCACCTGTCCAAGCTCGAAATGCAGATCGCCTGGGAAGCGCTGTTCGATCGTTTCGAGGACATCGCCCTCGCGGTACCGGCAGCAGAGCTCGAGTACATGCCGAACATCCTGCTGCGTGGGTTGGAAGAGATTCCGATTACGTACAAGGCCATCGGCGCCTAGCAGGCCAGCGGTCGATGGCGGTGCACAGCAAACGCTCCGTGGTGCTGGCCGCGCGCCCCCAGGGCGCCCCGAGGCCGTCGGACT
>JBCDIK010000005.1:0-44112 GCA_038749065.1 Pseudomonadota bacterium
CGGCTGGAAAACCTGGGAGCTGACCTTCGACGGCACCCGGGTGCCGGTCGAGAACCAGGTCACCGGGTCCGGCGGTGCCGGGTTCCAGCACGCCGTGGACTTCCTGAACGTCGGGCGGGTCCATACCGCCGCGCGGGCCATCGGCCTAGCCCGCGGAGCGCTAGAAGATGCCACCGCCTACGCCGGCGAGCGGGTGCAGTTCGGTCGGGCCATCGACCAGTTTCAGGAGACGCGCTTCAAGCTGGCCCGTATGGCGAGCGATATCGAGGCGTCCCGGCAGCTGATGTATCACGCCTGCGCGCTCATGGACGCCGGTCAGACCGCCGACCGGGAAGCCGCGATGTCAAAGTGGCACGCCAGCGAAATGGCGGAGCGGGTCACCTCCGATGCCCTGCAGATCTTCGGTGGCGCCGGCTACACAACGCTGCACGCAGCGGAGCGCTACTGGCGCGATGCGCGGTTGACCAAGATCTTCGAAGGCACGAGCGAGATTCAGCTGCGGATCATCTCGGACCGCATGCTTGGCAAGCCGACGGCGCGCTGAGAGACTAGGTCATCTCATCAGTGTAGGCCGCATGTCGCAGAACCGTCCTGGCACCCTTGGTGACCTGCGAGCCGCAGCGCCCGCGAGCGCCGCGCCCGAGTCCGTCAAGGAGGAACTGCGGCGTAACCTGATCGCTCGCCTGCGCAGCGGCGAGCCCCTGTTCCCGGGCGTTCGCGGCTACGAGGAAACGGTCGAGCCGCAGATCACCAACGCCCTGCTCGGGCAGCAGGACATCATCCTCCTGGGGGAGCGGGGCCAGGCGAAATCGCGCATGGTGCGCGCCCTAACCGGACTGCTGGACGAGTGGACCCCGGTCATCGACGGCGCCGAAATCCCGGAGCATCCCCTGGCGCCGTTCAGCGCCCAGGCGCAGGCCATCATCGCCGAGATGGGTGATGAGACACCGGTGCGCTGGCTGCATCGCAGCGAGCGCTACGCGGAGAAACTCGCAACGCCAGACATCACCATCGCCGACCTGATCGGCGAGGTGGACCCGATCAAGGTGGCCGAGGGCCGCTACCTGAGCGATGCGCTGACGCTGCACTACGGGCTGGTCCCGCGAGTGAACCGCGGCATCTTCGCGATCAATGAGTTGCCCGATCTGGCGGAGCGGATCCAGGTGGGGTTACTGAACCTGCTGGAAGAGCGCGACATCCAGATCCGCGGCCATCGCGTACGGCTACCGCTCGATGTCTTCATCGTGGCGACCGCCAACCCCGAGGACTACACCAACCGTGGCCGTATCATCACGCCCCTGAAGGATCGCTATGGCGCTCAGATCCGCACGCACTACCCGCTGACGGTCGACGCGGAAATCGCGATCATCGAGCAGGAAGCCCAGCCGGGTGACATCGACGGTATCGCCTTAAGCGTGCCGGCGTTCATGAAAGAAATCGTCGCCGAGATCACACACCTCGCACGCCGCTCCCCGGACATCAACCAGCGCAGCGGCGTCTCCGTCCGCGCCAGCATTGCCAATTATGAGGTCCTGCTCGCCAACGCCTGCCGCCGCGCGCTGCGGCTGGGGGAGCAGGAGGCGGTGCCGCGGATCTCCGATCTGGAATTCCTGACCGCGAGCTTTCAGGGCAAGGTCGAGTTCGAAGCCATGGAAGACGGCCAGGAAGATCGCATCACCGCGCGGATCATGGCCACCGCCGTCAAGCAGGTGTTCGACCGGCACTATGACGCGCAACGGCTCGAGCCGGTCGTGCTGGCCTTCGCCGACGGCGTGAACGTGGACACCGGGGAAGCCGTGGCCGTCGCAGGCTACGACGCGATTCTCGACACGCTGCCGGCCCTGTGGGAAATCTTCCCAGACGCCGATGCCACCAGCGGTGGCGTGCGCGCCAGCATCGTGGAGTTCGTGCTGGAGGGCCTGCACCTGAACAAGCTCCTCAACAAGGACAGCGTCGACGGCCAGTCGACCTACAGCGGCTGACCGATGACCCCGCTGCGCTTCTCACTGCACCGCTACAGCCGCTGGGACGGCAGCCAACGGGAGCCCCTGGAGCCTGCGGACGCGCTCGGCGCCATGGCCGACGACCTGCTCGAGTACGGCGATCTGCGCTGGGCGCTGCGCAACCTCATGAGTCGCGGCATGGACGGCATGAACGGCCCGGGGCTGAAGGGGCTGAAGGACCTGTTGCGGCAGTTGCGCGAACAGAAGATGGGCCAGCTGAAGCGCTATTCGCTCGACGGCATGCTCGATGAATTCCGCGAGCGCCTGGCCACCATCGAAGCGCGGGAACGGGATCGGATCGAGCAATGGCAGCGCGGAGATGACGGCGCCGTCGCTGACGGCGAAGCCTTCAGCGCTGACGTGCTGCGGTCCATCGCGCAACGCAACGCGGAAACCCTGGACGCCCTGCCGGAAGACCTGCCCGGGCGCATCCGCGAACTGGAACGCTATGAGTTTCTGGATCCCGATGCCCAGCGCGACTTCCTGGAGCTGCTCAAGGAGCTGAAGGATGCCGCGGCCGGCAGCTTCTTCCGCGACGTGCAGTCCATGGTCGAGCACCTTTCGGACGATGATCTCGAGCGCATGAAAGACATGGTGCGCGATCTCAACGAGATGCTCGTGCGCCGGATTGCGGGCGAAGATCCGGACTTCGACGGCTTCATGGCGAAGCACGGCGATCTGTTCGGCGACGATCCGCCACAGTCCCTCGATGAGCTGCTCGAACAGATGGCCGGGCGGATGGCCGCCACCCAGGCGCTGATGGACTCACTGTCCGCCGAGCAGCGGGCCGAGTTGTCCGCCATGCTCGATGACCGTCTCGGCGATCCCGAACTCGCCGCGCAGCTGCGGGCACTGGCCAAGGAGCTGGATTTCTTAAGCCCCGGCAAAGGCTTCGACTTTACCGGCGACGAATCCATCGGCCTCAGCGATGCCCTCGACCTGATGAACGAGCTCGGCCGTATCGACAGCGCCATGGGTCAGCTGCAGCGCGCGGAACGGGGCGGTGATCTGGACGGGATCGACCGGTCACAGCTCGAGGATCTGCTCGGCAGTGATGCCACGGACTCGCTCGACGCGCTCGAAGACTTGAAGCGCGCCCTGGAAGAGGCCGGCTATCTGCAGCAGGACGAGCGCGACCAGTGGCAGCTGACCGCCGCCGGCTCCCGGCTCATCGGCCAGCGCGCGCTGGGGGAAATCTACCGCCGCCTGAAGAAGCAGAGCCTGGGCAATCACGCGATCCCGGAAGAGGGCCGCTTCGGAGAACGGCTGGAGCAGACCAAACCCTGGGAATTCGGCGATCCCTTCCACCTGCACATGCCGCGCACCCTGCGCAATGCGCTGCACCGCACGGGCCAGGGCACCCCCGTCGCCCTGGCGCCGGAAGACTTCGAGATCTACCGCAGCGAACAGGTCACCAGCACCGCGACCGCCATGCTGGTGGATTTGTCCTGGTCCATGGCTCTGCGAGGCTCATTCCTCGCAGCGAAGAAGGTCGCGTTGGCGCTGCACAACCTGATTACCTCGCAGTATCCCAAGGACCACTTCTACGTGATCGGGTTCGCGGCCTACGCGCGGGAGCTGAAGCCTTCCGAACTGCCCTTTCTGCAGTGGGACGAGTACGTGCTCGGCACCAACATGCAGCATGCGCTGCTGCTGGCGGAGCGACTGCTGGCCAAACATCAGGTCGGCAGTCGCCAGATCATCATGATCTCTGACGGCGAGCCCACGGCACATCTCGAGCACGGCGAAGCACAGTTCGCCTACCCGCCGAGCGCGGCTACCATCCGCGAGACCTTCCGAGCCGTGAAGCGCGTCAGCAAGCGGGGCATTGCCATCAACACCTTCATGCTCGAAGAGAGCGACTACCTCCGTGCGTTCATGGACGAAATTGCCCGCATCAACGGCGGCCGGGTGTTCTACACCTCACCGGAGCAGCTGGGCGAGTACATTCTGGTCGACTACGTCAATCACAAGACTGCGCGGCTGCGCGGACGCGGATGATGAGACATCCGTGGCTGATGAGCATCCGCGGATGAGCACCCCGACCGCAGCGCCCCTGCGTCGCTCGGCACACTTCGTGCCGGGCGCGAACGAGCGCATGTTCCACAAGGCGCTGGCCACCGCGGCAGACACGCTGATCCTGGACCTGGAGGATGCGGTCACCCCGCAGAACAAGGACAGCGCTCGGCGTACGGTGGCGGACTGGCTGCACAGCGTCGACTTCGGCGTTCAGGAGCGCACGGTGCGCATGAACCCGCTCGCCAGTCCCTGGGGCCTCAAGGATCTGGAAGCGACCATGGAAGCGCCGCCGGACAACTATGTCGTCCCCAAAGTCTCAACGCTCGACGAGCTGATGGCGATCGACGCGCAGCTCACAGAGCTGGAGTCCCGCTACGGTCATCCCACAGGGGGCGTGGGGCTGATTCTCGTCGCGACGGAAACGCCGCTGGGCGCGCTGAATCTGCCGACCTTCAGTGCCTGCCCGCGAGTCCGAGCGCTGTCCTGGGGGGCCGAAGATCTGTCTGCGGCGCTGGGCGCGCCGCGCAACAGGCGACCGGACGGCAGCTATCTCGATACCTATCGCTACTGCCGTGTTCAGACGCTACTGGCAGCCGGTGCCGGCAACGTGCAGCCGATCGATACGGTGTTCGTGGACATCCGCGACAGCGCCGCGCTGGCCGCAGAGTGCGAGGAAGCGGCCTGGATGGGCTACACCGGCAAGATCACGATTCACCCGGACCAGATCGACATCGTCAACGCCGCCTTTACGCCCGCGGAGGCGGTGGTCGCCGAGGCCCAGGAACTGCTGGCCCTGTTCGAAGAAGAACAGGCCGCCGGCCGCATGGCCTTCAGCTTTCGGGGCCAGATGGTGGATGCGCCCCACCTCGAACGCGCGCGGCGCATCGTCGCCCGGGCCGCACAGATCGAGGCGCGCTCGGGTACCGCGCCGGGGACCGGCTGAACTAGCCGCCGATCACGCTGCGAATTGTAAGACTGGTTGCGCTTTCGCTGATCACATAGTCCGTCAGCTCGCTTTGCCGACAGGCATCCGACTGCTGTTTCAGGCCCTGCGAATCGAACATGAACTCCCGAATCACCTTGCGGCTGTCTTCGACAGATGCCTTGCGGAGCATGTTCTTGAGGATATCCGCCTCGACCTGTGCCTCCAGCTCGGTACGGTAGGGCCCGACATCAATGGCTTCGCGGGTGCTGAAGTACCAGTCGCCGTTCTCACGGAACACCCGTGCGGTGCGGAACCAGACCCGGTCGGACTCGTTGTCTCGCTGCAGCATGGCACGTCTTCCATCGCGGATTGATGGGTCATCATCGCGCACGGCCCCGGTGGGGTCTGTGGGCGTGGTGTGGTGGGCGTGACCGAAATGTAGCGGCAGCAGGCCGGATGTAATGGTTGTAAACGGAGCGTGCCTCCGCCCCCGACAACGTCCCACTTGAGCGACGCAAGACGGTATCATCGCCCCTTTCCCGGCTGACGAGACCACATCATGTTGCCCAGCATCATCCATCGCACCCGCCGCACGTTCGCCACGGGCGCACGCCTGGCGCTGCTCGGCACCCTGACCGCGCTCCTGGGCGCCTGCGCTACCGCAGTGACCACCGCACCGCCCAGCGATGCGGGGCCCGAGGCCGACTTCACGGACGAGTACCGCATCGGCGTCGGTGACAGCCTGCGCGTCAACGTCTGGCGCAACGATGATCTGAGTGTCGCCGTGCCCGTGCGCCCGGACGGTAAGATCTCCGTGCCGCTCGCCGGTGACGTCATGGTCGGCGGCAAGACGCCGGAAGAGGTCTCCGCCACGGTGACCGAGCGACTGGCGAAGTTCATCCGCGATCCCTACGTGACGGTCATCGTGACCAACGTCGCCAGCGACGAGTTCCGCTCCCGCGTCCGCGTGACCGGGGCTGTCCAGAATCCGCTGTCCATTCCCTATCGCCAGGGCATGACGGTGCTGGACCTGGTGCTGGAAGCGGGCGGTACCAACGAGTTCGCCAACGCCAACCGCTCGGTCCTGTACCGCCGCAATGGCGATCGGGTCGGCATCAACCTCAACCGCATTCTCAAGGTGGGTGATATGCAGACCAACCTGAACCTGCGTCCGGGCGATGTGCTGACCATTCCCGAGCGAGCGTTCTAGCAGCGTCGTCTCCCGCCCTTGCCGTTGTAGCGGAGCGCCCTCATGCATCACCCAAGCCACCGCCGCGCGCCGCGGAAGACGCTCGCACTGTCACTGCTCAGTGCGCTCGCGGCGTTGTCCGCAACAAACGCGCAGGCGCTCAACCTGGAAGCCGCCGCGGAGACGAGCTCGCGCACCACGACCAACGCGCGCCGCTTCAGCAATGACGAGTCCGCCGACACCCTGATCACCCCGGCGGTCATGTTCGCCGCGGTGCACGAAGGCCCCGGGCTCAACGTCGAGACCGGCTACACGCTGCGGCAGCGATTCTTCGTGCGCGATTTCTTCGACGACGAGACCATCCTGACCGGCGGCACGATCATCGACTGGGAAGCCGTCCCGGAGCGCGTCGAGTTGGGGCTGCGCCAGTCCCGGCGCGAGACCACCAATCAGTCCTTCGGTCGGGGCACCCAGGTGGACCGGCAGATCACCAACTCCACGGAGCTGCGCTCGGCGCTCAAGTTCCGGCCCCGCGAAACGGACGAACTGCGCCTCCGCTTCGATCAGACCTACCTCGACGACGAGAACTTCGACATCGACAACACCCGCAGTATCGCGACGGTCTCCTATCGCTCCCGGTTGTCCGCATCGACGAGCATCCTGCTGGAGAGCAGTCAGGGCGAGATCGACTTCGATGCCTCTGCGGTCGCCGATATCGACACCGAAACGCACCGCATCACGCTGCGCCGCAGCGGCGAGCGCTACGACCTCAGTGCCATGGGCGGCTACTCGAACTTTGATATCGACGAGGGGAGCTCAGCCAAGGGCGCGATCTACAACGTGACCACCACTCTGCGGCCGATCGGCGGCCGGGAGTTTGAGTTCGCCGTGCGCCGCACGATCAGCGACCGCGCCGGGCGCGTGACCAGCGCTGAGGAAGCGATCGACAACCCCACGGACATTCCCTTCGCCAACTCGGACCTGACCGATGTGTTTACCGTCGATAGCTTCAGCGCGACCTGGCGCGAGCTGATCGGGCCCAACCTGTTCGAAGCCTCTGTGGGGCGCAACGAGACCGACTTCGAGAACTTCAATCGCGATCAGGTCACCGACACCGTCGACTTCAGCGTCATCCGGGCGATTCGCCCGGCCATCGAAGGCTTTGCGCTACTCAGCTACCAGCGATCCAACTACGACGACTTCGACGCCGACTTCGATCAGTGGTTTTTCGATGTCGGCGCGACCTATCGGGTCAACCGTCGGCTGCAGGTCAGCAGCCAGCTGTTCCACCTGCGGCGCAACAGCAACAGCGCGCTTGCCGGTGACTTCAACGATACCGGCATCGAGTTCAGTGCGCGCTATACCTTCCTGCCCGGAGAGGAGCTGCTCGAAGCACGCCAGCAGCGCCAGCGCAGCCGACAACGCCAGCGCCGTCGCGCCCAGCCCTAACTGCGCCAGTTGCGCCAAGGGTGATTGGCACGCGAGCGCGTCTATCGGCCGCTAAGAGTCGAGCTCGCGCAGCAGTGCCTGAGCCTCTTCGCGCTCCGGGAAGCGCTCGGCCTTGAGCGCCTCCTGAACGGATTCCCGCGCCAGCGCAGGCTCCTCAGCGCGCTGATAGGCGACCGCCAGGTGGTACAGCGAGGTCGGGCTGCCCGGGCGCAGGCGCACGCTCTCTTTGAGCAGCTTGATGCCCTCCGCCAGTCGGCCCTGGGAGACTAAGATCCAGCCATAGGTATCCGCCACGTCCGCATTGTCCGGGGCCGCTTCCCAGGCCAGTCGGCCGGTGGTGACCGCACGCTCATCGCCCTGTTGCTGATAGAGCCACGCCAGGTTGTTCAATACGACGGCGTTGCCGGTACCGCCCAGCGCCTCGTACTCGGCGATCGCCGCGTCCTGTTCCCCGGCCGTGAGCAGCGCACCAGCCAGCAGGATCCGCGCCGCCTGGTCGGCAGGATGGCCCGCGACCCAGGCCTTCAGGCCATCGAGACCCGCCTGTGCGTCGCCGCTGCCCAACTGCGCCGTTGCCAGGCGCAGGCTGCCTTCACGATTGCCCAGCGCCGCGAGTTCACCGTAGATCTTCTGCGCCTCCTGCGGCTTGCCCTCGGCCGTCAGTACATCGGCCTCGAGCAGCTGCAGGCGGGCCGCCTGCGGATCGTCCTCCGACAGCTGGGCCCTGACCGCGGCGAGCGTTTGCGCGGCCTCCCCCACGCGCCCCTTGCGCAGCTGCACACTGGCGAGATCGAGCTGCGCCGCGGTGTTGCTGCCACCGCTGCGCGCGATGGCCGTCTGTAGACTGGTTTCCGCCTGGTCGAGTTCGCCCAGCCGCAGCTGCAGGCCACCGATGACGTAGCTGAGCGCAGGATTGGGCGCGAGGTTCACTGCCGCGGCCTGCAGCTTGCGGGTCGTCGCCGCAGCGCCTTCGAGCTCGCCGGTCTGAAGCTGGAGATCCGCCTTGGCAGCGAGCAGATCGATGTTGCGATCGGCGACCGCCAGCCCGTCTTCGAGTACCGCGCTCGCCGCATCGGAGTCGCCCAGCAGGAGCTGCGCGCGGGACAGGGCCAGGCGCCCGGCCACTAGATTCGGGCGCAGGGACACGACGCGCTCGAGTTGACTGCGTGCCTCGTCCAGCTGGCCTGAGGCCACGAGCTTTTCCGCGTACCCAAGCCGGGCCGCATAGTCTCCCGGCGCTGCCTCGGTGCGCTCCTTGAGCAAGGCCAGGGCGGCCCCACCTTCGCCCCGGGCTTCGTACAGGCGGACCAGATTGTTCCGCGCCGGCGCGAACCCGTCGTCGATGGCGAGCGCCTTGCGGAACTGGACCTCCGCCGCCTTCGGCTCATCGCGCGCGATGGCGACAGCGCCCATGAGGTTGGGGCCAATGGGGCTGTCCGGGGCCTTGGCCGAGAGGTTGGCGATCGCTGTTTCCGCCCGGGTCAGGTCCCCCTTGCGGAGACTCACCAACGCCTGGAGATAGTCACTCTGGAACTGCTGGCCATCGACCTCGACCGCGGCGTCCAGCTGCGCCATCGCCAGCTCGTCCTCGCCGGAGGACAGCAGGCTGAGCGCGAGCTGGTTGCGGAAGCTGGCGCCTTCAGGGTCAAGCTGTACTGCCTGCTGCAGGAACTCCGTGGCCTCGGCCGCACGCCCGGTCTGCATGAGCGCCGAGCCGAGCATAGCGAACAGCTGCGCATCCTTGGTTCGCCCCGCCATGGGCGAGAGAATCTCTACGGCCCGGTCCGGCTCGCCACGCTCGACGAACAGAGTCGCGAGCAGCTTGCGTGCCGAGAGACTGTTCGGATCCGCAGCGAGGTAGCGCTGCAGATTGCGCTCCGCTTGCGCGGGCTGGTCCTGCTTGAACTTGACCAGACCCATCAGATAAGCGGTCGGCGCATGGCTCGGGTAGCTGGTCTGCACGTCGCGCAGCGCGGCTTCCGCAGCGTCGATATCGTCGCGCTGATAGGCGATCAGGCCCTTGAGGTACTTCGCCAAAGGAAAATCGGGCGCCAGGGTCAGCACTTCTTCAACGCGGGTTGCCGCCGTATCGAGGTCCTGCCGGGCAACCAGGGTCCGCACCTCGCCGATGCGGCCCATGACCTGTCCCAGGGGCAGCTTCGCTGCTTCTGCGAACGCAGCAATCGCCTCGTCGTACTGCTCTGCGCGCAAGCGCAGCTCGGCCAGGCGCAACCAGTAGCTGGCCGTGTCCGGATCTTTCTCGAGCGCCTGTTCATAGAGCGCTTGTGCCTGCGGCAGGTTGCCTTCGCTCCAGGCCACCGCCGCCAGCCCGGCGAGCCCGGCCGCGTCATCACGGCCTGCTTCAAAGAGTGGGCGCGCTTCCTGGTAGCGGCCTGCGAGCAGGTAAGCCTCGCCGAGCAGCAGCGATTCCTGTGTGTCGAGCTCGCGATCGCCAAGCTCACCGATCACCTCCTGCACCCGGTTCAGACCCAGTTTGGCGCGAATGATGCCGAGCCGCGCCGCACGCTCGTCGCCGCCGAGATTCAGCGCCCTTTCCAGCTCGATCAGGGCGGACGCGAAATCACCGGTCTTCAGATAAGCATCACCCAGCGCCTGCCGCGCTGGGGCAAATTCGAGATCCTTCTGGATCGCATTCTTCAGCTCGATGATGGCGGCGCGATAGGCCTTGCGGTCCAGCAGAGCCTCGGCCTCCGCCATGTGCTCGGCGGTCGTGGTGTTGTCGCAGGCCGCCAGCACCAGCAGCAGCACCCCGGCAGCGCAGCGGCGCGCCCGCGACCGCGCGCTCGGGCGGTATCGCAGACGTTGCAGAAGACGTTGCAACAGTTCGATTGCGGGCATGAGCAACACCGATGACTGAC
This sequence comes from Pseudomonadota bacterium, assembly GCA_038749065.1. Classification (GTDB taxonomy): domain Bacteria; phylum Pseudomonadota; class Gammaproteobacteria; order Pseudomonadales; family Azotimanducaceae; genus CALHVX01. The sequence continues at coordinate 10,465 of JBCDIK010000005.1, forward strand.
AATCGCGCAATGATAAACGATCGCCGTTCAGCGGACGGTTTTGCGGATCTCGTTCGAGTACTCGCTCTCGACGCCGTTGCTGTCGATGGCTGTCAGCGCCAGATAGTAGGTGTCATGCGGGACCTGCAAGGAGACGCGCGTCGCGGCGCCGTCGTCGATCGCGACCTCTGTGTGATACCGGCCCGGTTCAATACCGTAGTAGAGGCGGTAGCCGCGCAGCGTCGCGAGCGGCGAACCATCCGCGTTCTCGCTCGGGGCATTCCAGGCCACCACCAGCTCACCCTGGGGCTCGACCTGGACCCGCACGATGGCCGCCTCGCTCTGCTTGCCGTTGTAGCAGCGCAGCGAGAAGTTCCGGGACTGGGTCAGCCCGCGAACTGTCGTCGCTCCAGCTAGGGCACGATCGCCCTCCCAGGCGCCCCAGGCACGGCAGCGCTCGGCGCGCTCGCTGGACCAGCGCAGGGTCACGGTTTCGCCGGGCGCGATCGTGCTCGGCGACGCCTGCAATGCGACCTCCACCGGTTCCGCGGCGGGCGGCGCCGGCGGCTGGGGCTCCGGGGCCGGTCGCTCCGGCAACACGGGCGGGGTTCGGTCGCGGCCCGGCGGGGTCGCCTGCCCGGGATCACCGGCAACGGGGTTGCCCGCGCCGGGCAGCTCGGGCGCTGGCTCACGTGGGAGCGTCGGGCGCTGCGTCGGCGGCGGACCGGCGATGCGCTCGATGGGCGGGCGCTCGCCAGCCAACGGCGGCACCTCTGGTTCTGGCTTGCGCCCGGGTTCCGGTTGCGCGAGCTGCACGGCGACAGCAGCGCGATTACTGCCGCCGCTGCTGAAACAGGTCAGGACAAAGCTCGTGTCAGGGTCCGTGACCGGGAGCTCGGCGCTGCCTTCGAGAGCGCGCTTGCCCGTCCACCCACCGCTCGCGCGGCAGCGATCCGCGGCGGCCACCGCCCAGGAGAGCTTGACCGATTCGCCCGCTTCGACCTGCGACTGCGCGGCTTCCAGCGCGATGTAGGGCGCACTGCCGCTGCGCTGCCGGGCCATCGCGATCGCTGCGTCAGCGAGCTCCTTCGGCTGGGCCCGGGCAAGGGCCACCGCAGTGCCTGCCAGCGTCTGCTGCGCTCGCGCATCCAGACGCGCGTCGATGCGGCTGCCAAGCTGCGCAGGCGTCGCCGCCTGCGCGATATCGATCAGGTCCAGCAGGGCCTCGCTGTCGCCACCCTGCTGTGACTGGAGCAGCAACAGGCCTTCGAGCACTTGCTCGCGTTGACTCTGGGTCACTTCGACACCGCGCACCGTATCTCCGGCGGCTTCCGGCATGATCTGAGCGATCGCAGCATCCATGAGTCCCGTCGCATCCTGCTGATCGACCTCGAGCCGCCCGGCGACCTGCTCCAGCTGCACGGCGACCGCCGCCGAGCGAAACACCGCGGCGGTGCGCACATCGGCGCCGGGACCGTGACCGTCGGCAACCCCATCGCCGGCGATATCACAGGCCAGCGCACGGATCTGGGCGTCGATGGCCGGGGCGGCAGGGTCGTCCTGGCGCGCCAGCGCAGTGCGCCGCAGCGCTTCGGCCAGCGCCTCGCTCGCCAGCACCACGGCGGCGACGTTGCTGGTGTCGATCGGGTCCGCCATCGGGTTGGCCAGCGTCGTCTCAGCCAGGCCCATGCCAATGGGCGCTCGCAGTTGCTCCCAGAGGCTGCGCAGGCGAGCATCGGTCGGCGCATCACCCAGGCACTCGAGCGCCGCGACCGTGAGCGTGGACTGCGGGGTCAGATTCAGCGTCCTATCGGTACCCGTGGCATCGGTACCCAGCAGGCCCTGCAGCTCGAAGTCCAGCGGCCGGCCACTGACCAGATCCAGACCGCCGCTGGCGACCACCCGGACCGGCAACTGCGTGCCCGGCGGTACTTCAAAGCGATAGCGCGCCTGATCATCGCTCTCGGCCTGGCCGATCAGCGTGCCCGCCGCATCGACGAAGCTGAGTTGCGCACCCACGACGGGGCCGTCGCCAACGCTACCGGCCAGCACCATGACACCGCTGGCCGGCGCCCGGCCGGCGCCGCCGCCATCGCTACAGGCAGACAGGATCAGTGTGACAAAGGCTGCGGCCCATGCAGGCCGCAGGCCCCGCGTCCAGCGAGTACAACTCATTCCGCTCTCCGTATCGGGGGCTTTCTCCAGACTTCAGACCACAGGGGTTGGGTCTCTCAGAAAACCTTGGCAGAAGTCTACGGATGCCACCGCGGGGCGCGTTGAACCCTGGCACAGCTTTGCAAAATCTTTGTCTGGTTGTGATCTGCGACACGCCAACGGGCGGCGATCAGTGAGTGAGCGACGGTGGTAAGCTTGCCGGCCCTGGCACAACCGTAAACAAGTGAGACCCATGACCGGCCCAACGGTGACCGCAGCAGTTCTGATCATCGGCAACGAGATACTGTCCGGTCGGACCCAGGACACGAACCTCAACTACATCGCAACCACGCTGGGCAGCTGGGGCATCTCCGTGCGCGAGTGCCGGGTCGTCGCCGACATCGAGGCGGAAATCGTGACCGCGGTCAATGAGCTGCGCGGCCGCTATCGCTACCTGTTCACCACCGGCGGGATCGGCCCGACGCATGACGACATCACCGCCGTCTGCGTAGCGCGAGCCTTTGATCGGCCGGTGGTCGAGCACCCGGAGATCGCCGCGGTCATCCGGCGCCGGGAGGCACCGGAGCCCATCATGCGCAACCGGCTGCTCATGGCCCGTGTGCCAGACGGTGCCGGCCTGATCGACAACCCGACGGGCGGCCCGCAGGGGTTCTTCATCGAGAACGTGTACGTCATGGCCGGCATTCCCCGGGTTATGCAGGCCATGCTCGGCTCCCTGGAAGGCAAGCTCGAAACCGGCGCCGTGGTCCGCAGCCGCTCGGTCACCGCCTATCTGGGCGAGAGCCAGGTGGCCGAAGCGCTCGGGCGGATCCAGGATGCGTATCCGGACCTGGATCTGGGCAGCTACCCGTTTCTGCGCGACGACCGCTACGGCACCACACTGGTGATCCGTGGCACCAGCACCGCGCTCCTGGATGAAGCGCTGGGGGCGGTTGAGGCCATGATTCGTGCAGCGGGCGCCGAGCCCCAGGACCAGCAACGCTAAGAACCAGCAACGCTAACCGCAGGAGGACCCATGACGTTCACCAGCAAGCGCGCGATCGTGCTCGGGGGCAGTTCCGGAATCGGCCTGGCCAGTGCCCAGGCGCTGGCCGCCGCCGGCGCGGAGGTGCTGATCAGCGGCCGCGACCCGGGGCGTCTCGAGGACGCGCTCGGCACCCTGCCCGCGAGCGCTCGCGGCCAGGCCCTGGACGTGCTCGATGTCGACGCGCTGCAGGCACTGTTCCAGGCCGAGACCGGCTTCGACTACCTGGTCAATGCGGCGACCGGCGGCGAACGCGCTGTGGGCCCCTTCGAGCAGATGAGCCTGGCCGGTTTCCAGGGCTCTTTCCGGAAACTCTGGGGCTATACCAACGCGGTTCATGAAGCACTGCCGCATCTGGCCGCCGACGGCGCGATGGTCCTGGTCAGCGGGTCGCCGGCGCGCAAGTGCCCACCGGGCTACAGCGCGATCTCGACCGTCGGCAACGCGGTCGAAGGGTTCGTGCGGGCGATCGCGGTCGAGATCGCGCCGCGCCGCATCAACACAGTCGCGCCCGGCTTCATCGACACCCCGATGTTTCCGCAGACCGGTGCGGAGCGCGAAGCCTTCATGGAACGAACCACCGCGGCCAATCTCATTCCCCGCCCGGGACGCGCCGAAGAGGTGGCTGACGCTGTGCTGTTCGCACTCGGCAACGGCTTCGTGACCGGCACGACCATCGATGTGGACGGGGGCGCGCTGTTGCCCTGAGCGCGCAGGCTCAGGACTGACGCTGGCCCTCGTGCGCCAGCCGCCGCAGCAGCGGCGACACCACGAGCATGGCCACGCCCACTGCGCCCGCAACCTGTGCAACCAGCAGGAAGGTATCTGTGTAGACGGACAGAGAGTCGGCCGCCGCCGCACCGGCGCCATCCTGCACGCTGGCCATGGCAGCGATCAGCCCCGCCACGTAGTGCGCGACAGAAGAACTGAGAAACCACACACCCATCATCAGCCCGACCACACGTGGTACGGACAGGCGCGTCACCATGGACAAACCGACCGGTGACAGGCAGAGCTCGCCGGTGGTGTGAAGCAGGTAGGCGAGCACCAGCCAGCCCAGCGCCACACGCCCATCGACCGCCGTCGAAGCGCCGTACACGAGCGCAGCGAAACCCAGGCCGACCTGCAGCACGGCTATCGCGAACTTGAGCGGGGTCGAGACTTCCCAGCCGCGCCGCGCGAGCGCCGGCCACAGCGCCGCGAACAGGGGCGCCAGCAGGATGATGAACATCGGGTTCAGCGATTGGAGCTGCGACGCGCGCACCGTCATGCCGAAGATCTCCCGGTCGACATTGCGATCGGCAAACAGGTTCAGAGAACTGCCGGCCTGCTCGAACAGCGCCCAGAACACCACAGACACGGCGATGAGGACGAGTACCGCGAGCATGCGGTCCCGCTCGATCGGCGTACAGCGCGCCAGAGAAAACCACAGGATGCCGGCAACGGCTAAGATCGAGGTCCAGCTCAGGAGTGCACCCACCAGCGCCTGGGACTGGATCAGCACCCAGGCCACCGCGACCGTGGCCAGGCCGCCGAGGTAGATCAGCACATCGCTGCGGCGCAGGCCGGAGCGTGGCTGTCCGCTGGCCATCTCATCGGGCGCACGCCCGGCGTCACCGAGCAGGGGCGTGCCGCGGGCAAAGGTCACAAGGCCCAGCAGCATACCGAAGCCCGCCAGCCCGAATCCGTAGGCCCAGCCATAGGTTTCGCCAAGATAGCCGCAGGCGAGCGACGCGACCATGGAGCCCAGGTTGATTCCCATGTAGAAGATCGTGAAGCCGCCGTCCCGGCGCTCGTCATCGGGACCGTAGAGCTGGCCGACCATGCTGGAGATACTCGGCTTGAGAAACCCGACACCGACGATGATGAACGCCAGCGCCGCGTAGAGCACATTCATGGCGAATGCGTCGCGGGTCACCACGCCATCCGCATCCTGGGTCGCGCCAAATCCCTCATAGGCCATGCCCAGATGCCCCACGCACAGCAGCACAGCACCAAAGATGACCGCGCGCCGGAAACCGAGATAGCGGTCTGCCACCAGCCCCCCGAGCACGGGCATGAGGTACACCAGTGACGCGTAGGTGGCGTACAGCCCGGACGCCTGTTGATCGCTGAACAGAAAGTGCTTGGTCAGATAGAACACCAGCAGCGCGCGCATGCCGTAGTAGGAAAAGCGCTCCCACATCTCCGCAAAGAACAGGACGTACAGTCCCCGGGGGTGTCCAAACCACTGCGCCGGAGGGGCGCTCACGTCACTCATTGCTGTTCCTGTACTGCGTGGTGATGGCTGTCATAGCACCTTGACCGCGACCTGGGTTGCGACGAGTTGGTGCTGCTGCAGTCGCCGCCGATCGCCTTCAATCTCGACCGCGAGCTCACTGGGCAGACGATCGCTGGCAGGGCCCGCACGAAAGCGGATCGTGCCCGGGTCAACCACCAGCTCCATCGCCGGGTCAAAGTACGCCGCGGCGCTCGCATCCACGTGGAAGCTCACCCGGGCCCGCTGACCGGGCGCCAGCGTCACCTTCACGAAGCCGACGAGCTGCTTGACCGGCCGCGCGACGGCAGCCAGCTCATCGCTCAGGTACAGCTGCACCACCTCGCAGCCTTCCACTGCCCCGGCGTTCTCGACCTCCAAAGAAACCACCACGACCCCGAAGCTGTCGACCACCGCCGGTCCTTCGAGAGGGCCGAAGTTGAGCGCTCCGTAGCTCAAGCCGTGCCCGAAGGCGTACAGAGGCTTGTTGTCGCAGTCGGTGTAGGAGCGGTAGATCATGCTGCGGCCACCGCCGCTGCGCGGCCCGTGGTACAGGGGCACTTGCCCCGCGCTGCGCGCCAGGCTGACCGGCAGGCGACCACTGGGCGAGCGCTCGCCCAGCAGGATCGACGCCAGCGCCTGCCCGCCGGCCTCACCCGGCAGCCAGGCGTGCAGCAGCGCGTTGACACGCCCGTTAAATGCGCTGAGGTCGAACGCCCGGCCCCCGAGCACGGCGACGATGACCGGTTTGCCAAGCGCCAGCAGCCGGTCGATGAGCGTTTCCTGATTGCCGGTCAGACGCAGATCGGTCGCGTCCCGGAACTCGCCGCTGCTGGCGTCGCGCGTCAGCCCGCTGCGGCCCCCAACGGCAACACAGATCACGTCTGCGGTCCGCGCCACGGCAATCGCGTCGCGGATGCTCGCAAGCTCCGCGCCGGGCTCGCCATCGAGCGCGCAGCCAACGGCATGAGCCACCGCACTGCGCGCTGCAAGCGCGTCCTTGAGGCTGGTGATCGGGACGTAGTAGGGCCCCGGCTCGAAACAGGACGCCGGCTCGCCGGTCGGGGAAAGGTCGCTGGCGGCGGCGCCCTCGGTGCCCGACACGAGCGCCGCATCAGCACTTGGGTGGGGGCCAACCGGAGCCAGGGACGGCGTATCGGCGGTATAGGCGACTTCGAGATGCGCCGGGTAGCTGTAATCGCCCAGCAGCGCGCGCGCATCGTCGGCCGTCGGGCCGATCAGCGCGATCTGCTGTGTCGGGGCCAGCGGCAGCACCCCATCGTTCTCCAGCAGCACGATCGACTCCGCCGCCAGTTCCTCTGCCAATGCGCGCTGGTCCGCCGTGTCGAAACAGGCACTGGCCCGCTCCGCGGCCACGAACGGCTCCTCGAACAGGCCGAGGGCAAACTTCAGGCGCAGCACGCGAGTGACCGCTTCGTCCACTCGCGCCGTCAGAGCCCCGGCGCCCGGGTCATCGGATTCGAGCCAGCTTTCCAGCTCAGCGCCGTAGCAATCCCGCGTCGGCAGCTCCACATCGATGCCCGCTGCGATCGCGAGCTGCGCCGCCTGTAGCGGCGTTGCCGCCACTCGATGGTGGCGCTGCAGCAGTTCCACCGCGAAGTAGTCGGCAACCACCACGCCATCGAAGTGCAGCTCGTCGCGCAACAGCGTGCGCAGCAGCTCCGGCGCAGCGGCGCAGGGCAGCCCATCGACGCTGTGGTAGCCGTTCATGACACTGGCCAGCTCGGCCTCGCGGATGGCCGCGGCGAACGGCTCGACATAGACCTCGCGCAGCTGCCGTGGCCCCAGCTGCACAGGCGCGTGATTCATCCCGCCCTCGGGCAGGCCGTAGCCCACGAAGTGTTTGCCGGTTGCGGCGACGCCGGTCTCCAGCACATCGCCCTGCACCCCGCGTACATAGGCCACGCCCATGCGTGCGCACAGGTAGGGATCCTCACCGTAGGTCTCTTCCAGACGGCCCCAGCGGGGATCGCGCGCCACGTCCAGCACCGGCGCGAGCACCTGGCGCGCCCCCACCGCGCGCAATTGCTCCCCGACCACCGCCGCCGCGCGCCGCACCAGCGCCGTGTTGAAGCTGGCGGCCTGGCCAATCGCCTGCGGGAACTGCGTGGCGCCGCGCGCACAGTAACCGGAGACGCCTTCCTCATGAATGATCGCCGGGATACCGTGTTCCGTTTCCTCAGCCAGGAACCGCTGAATCGCGTTCGCAAATTCCGCGCTGTCCTGCGCCAACAAACCGGTGCTGCCACCGATCCGGGTGATATGGCCAATGCCCTCACCGAGACGCTCCCGCCCGCGGACCGGACAGAACCCCTCGCCATCGTGCAGATCACGCGCCCAGCAGCCGCCCAGCTGCTGCAGTTTCCCGGTCAGGGAGAGCTGGCGACACAGGTCCCCGGCGCGCTCGCCAGGGTCGAGTGATGCGTCCCGATAGCGGGGCGGCCGGCTCGCACCCCGGCGTGCCATCAGGGCTTCCAGCCGTCCCGCAGCGTGACCGTGCGATGGAAGCGGAGCCGCTCTTCCGGGTCCCGGGCAAAATAGCCGGTGCGTTCGAACTGGAAGCGCACCGCGTCGCTACCGGCTGCTGCGGGCTCCAGATAGCCCGCGCGGACGCGACGGGACTGCGAACGCAGCACGTCCGTGAAGTTGCCGGCGGTAGGCGCCGGGTCGGTAAACAGATGTTCGTACTCGATGGCTTCGATGGGCACCGCCGCCTCGCTGCACACCCAGTGGATGACGCCTTTGGGCTTGAGGCCACTGGTATCGGAACCGCTGCGCGATTCCGGCACATAGCTGACGATCAGTTCCACGACTTCGCCGGCTGCGTCGGTCACCACCTCCTCGCAGCGGATGATGTAACCGTGGCGCAGCCTGACCATGCCGCCCGGGGTCAAGCGCTTCCACTTGGGCGGCGGCTCAAGCGCGAAGTCCTCGCGCTCGATATAGAGGTTGGCAGAGAACGGCATGTCCCGACTGCCCAGCGCCTCGCGCTTCGGGTGCAGCGGTGCGGTCATCATTTCGCTGCCTTCCGGGTAGTTAGCAATGGTGACTTTCAACGGGTCAAGCACCGCCATGGCCCGGGGCACGACCGCTTCCAGATCCTGCCGCACGGAGTACTCAAGGGACTGCAGCTCGATCACATTGTTCTGTTTGGTGACGCCGATGCGCTGACAGAAATCGCGAATCGCACCGGGCGTGACGCCGCGCCGGCGCAGGCCGGCCAGCGTGGGCATCCGGGGATCGTCCCAGCCATCCACGTGCCCTTCATCGACCAGCCGGTGCAGCAGGCGCTTGCTCATGACCGTGTACTCCAGACCGAGGCGGGAAAACTCGATCTGGGGCGGGTGCCAGTTGATGTTGATATTGTCGAGCACCCAGTCGTAGAGCGGCCGATGATCCTCGAACTCGAGGGTGCACAGCGAGTGTGTAATGCCCTCGAGGGCATCGCAGATGCAGTGCGTGTAGTCATACATGGGGTAGATGGGCCACTCATCACCCGTACGCTGGTGCGAGACCCGCCGGATCCGGTACAGCACCGGATCGCGCAGGTTGAGATTGGGCGAGGCCATATCAATGCGCGCGCGCAACACATGCTCGCCATCGGCGAATTCGCCGGCGCGCATCCGCTCGAACAGCTCCCGGCTCTCCGCTGGCGTCCGATTGCGATAGGGGCTCTCGGTGCCCGGCTCCGTCAGTGTGCCGCGCGTCTGCCGGATTTCCTCGCCGCTCAAGCTGCAGACGAACGCCTTGCCCGCATCGATGAGTTCCAGCGCAAAGCCGTACAGCTGCGGAAAGTAGTCCGATGCGTAAGTGAGACGGTCCCCCCAACTGAATCCCAGCCAGGCCACGTCCTCGGCGATGGCATCCACGAACAGCTGATCTTCTTTCAGCGGGTTGGTGTCGTCGAAGCGCAGGTAAGTCACCCCGCCCTGCTCCTGCGCCACCCCGAAATTCAGACAGATGCTCTTCGCGTGGCCGATGTGCAGGTAGCCGTTGGGTTCCGGCGGAAAACGCGTCACGACCCGGGAGACGTGCTCCGCGGCCAGGTCATCGCGGATCCGCTGGCGAATAAAATCTTGGGGCTCGGTGCTCAAGCGTTTGCTACCGGGTGCTTTCGATGGGGTGACACGCGCGCAGTTTAGCCCAAGGCGGGAAGGCGGGGGAGCGCCCACCTCGCTACACTGGGCCCTCCTGTTCTCCTGGAACGCAACATGATCGTGCGCACGCTGCTGGGGCTGCTGGCCACCTGCCTGGTGGCTGCCCTGATCTGGTGCTCCCTGGCCCGCCTGCCGGCGGAGCTTGCGACCGCCAGCACGATGCTGGGCGAGCGCTGGTACAGCCTGCGCCTGGAAGGCACCCAGGTTGGCTTCTACCGGGCCCGGGCCAGCCGCACCCGATCCGGCGCCTGGCTATTCGCCACGGAGCTGCGCTTTGCCCTGGGCGATGGCGCGCCGGTTGCGGTGACAGAGAGCTATCGCTTCGCGGCCAGTGCCCCCTACACGCTCGAGGCTGCGGAACACCGCGTGCGCCGCGACGAGGACGAGGACTCCGTATCGGTGACGCAGGAGGGTGCGCAACTCCTGGCCCGCCGCCGCAGCGCGGACCGCGACCTGCCGACGGAGCCGATCAGCTGGCGCTACACGCTGAGTGACTATCTCGCCTTCGAGACCTGGCTGCGCGAACAGCAGCCGCCGGTGGGCGCATCCCTGGCGCTGAAGAGCCCGAAGCTCGAACAGCTCGAGCTGATCTCCGAGCAGCTCGTGCTCGACAGTGTCGAGGGCGGGCGCTACCGCGTCCGCAAGCGGGCGGCACCAGGCGACACGCTCATCGAGCTGGACGCCCAGCTACTCCCCGTGCGCCTGCAGCTCGCCGGGCTGTTCGAACTCGAGCGGACCGATCGCGCCACCGCCCTCGCCGCCCGCACGCCGCTGAAGCGGGCGAGCTACAGGCTGCCGCTCAGCGATCGGCTACCGCGCCACACGCAGCTCGCCCAGCTGCGCCTGCGTGCCGTCGGTTCCGGAGCACCGGAGTTTCCCGATCCGCTGGTGCTGACCGCCAATCCGGTGTTGCCGGCGGCGGACGGCAGCTACTTGAAGGCGACACTGGCACTGCCCGTGGATCATCCCGATGTGACCGCGCTCATTGCGTCGCTGGGCCTTCGGCAACTCCCACCGCGACAACGGCTGGAGAAACTGGTGCGCTACGTGCACAACCGGCTGCGCTACGACCGCTCGGTCAGTTTTCGGCCGGTGCTGACGCTCCTCGAGGATCCCCGGGGCGACTGCACAGAGTTTGCAGACCTGCTCACGACCCTGGCGCGAGCCGCAGGGCTGCCCGCCCGCACCGTCATCGGCATGGCCTACGAGGACGGCGCGCAGCCTGCGCTCGCATTCCACGCCTGGAATCAGGTTCAGGTGGATGGTCGCTGGCAGGCCGTCGACCCGACCTGGAACCAGCTCAAGGTCGACGCGACCCACTGGCCGCTCCCGGCGGACGAGCGCCGGGCGCTGCTACTGCTCACCGGTTCGCTCGAAGTGCGCCTTCAGGTGCTGGACTTCGCCTACGCCGAGGACGGCATCGAAGCTTAAGCAAGCGGGCGCAGTAGCCCTTCCTGCGTGGCGGAGGCAACCAGCAACCCGCTCTGATCGAAAATCTCTGTGTGATTGAGTCCCCGGGCGCCCACCGCTGAGGTGGTATGGCGGTTGAACAGCAGCCACTCGTCGACGCGGAAGGGCCGATGCAGCCACAGGCTATGATCGAGGCTCGCCATCTGCAGCGCGCTGCGGTCCGTCGTGCCCAGATGTGGCAAGGCAGCGGTGGAGACCAGACCGATATCTGAGGCGTAAGCCAGCAAGGCATCGTGCAGTGCGCGCTCATCGGACAGCTCACCGCGGAAGCGGACCCACGCCGGCGCGAACCGGCGCGGCTCGGCAAAGGCCTCGCTACCGGGCCGAAACACCGAGCGCACGATAAAAGGCCAGGGCAAGCGGGCCCAAGGGGATAACCCTGGCAGCCCTTCCGGCAACTCCCGGGCGACTTCGTCATCATTCTCCAGAGCGTCCGGGGGCGGCACGTTGGGCATCGCCACCGCGTGGTCGAAGCCCAGTTCCGGTTTGTGCAGGGAGACGCTCAGACTGAAGATCGCCTCGCCTTTCTGGATGCCGACGACTCGCCGGGTGGCAAAGCTACGCCCATCGCGGATCCGGTCGACCTCGTAGAGCACCGGGCGATCATGGCGCCCGGCGCGCAGGAAATAACCGTGCAGGGAATGTGCCGCAAGCGCTGGGTCGGTCACCGTTGCGTATGCAGCACGCAATGCCTGCGACAGCACCTGACCGCCGAACAGGCGGGCGTTACGCGGCGTTTCGTTTTCGCCACGAAACAGATCGCGCTCGATCGGCTCGAGCTGCAGCCGCGCGAGCAACTGCGCAGCACGTTCCTCCCCGCCGAGGGCATAGGCTGATGCCTGCGTCGATGCCTGTGCCCCAGGCGATGCCTGATCTTCAGTCGATTCAGTTTCCTGCGTCATAGGGCGCTACCGTGCCGGAGAGCCGCCATCATAGCGTTAGCAGGGCGGCGTCCGTCGCCGACTGACACCGCGCCCCGTTTGCATCCCTGCGCCGCTCGCGGTTAGCATGCGCCATCGCAAGGAGGACTTGATATGCACAGCATCTTCAACTTCAAGTCAGTCACCGGTCCCGTGGCGACCGTCTCCATGCGCCTGCCCGCTGTCTTGCATTCCGCTCCGTGGAGCGATGAATACCGAGGCACGTCCAGCGTTCCAGCCGTCGATCCGCACATCGACGGTCGGGAGTCTCGCTACCGGCGTTAGCCGACCGCCCGATCCTGTGTGATTCCGGCGCCCATCGGGCCCCGGCATCGGCTTCGGATCCAGCACCAGCGTTATCCACCGAACCGACCGGCGACCGCCCCGCGTAGCGTCCGTGCGTTACCGCACGCCGCTGTGATTCGCGTCACCGCGCAGGGCGATTCCCCAACCACCTCTGAGCGCGCGCCGTCGCGCGCGCGTCTTGGGATTGAACAGGTAAGCAGCCACGCGCGGACAGTCCCGCGCACGGCAACAGGCGAACGAACATGAGCCACACAGAATCAGAGAGCGAAACCCCAGTGTCGCTCTGGCAGATCACTGCCGGCCAACGGCACCGCTATCTTGCGGCCGTTGCCGCCATGGTGCTGACCAACCTCTTCCTGTTCGCACCGCCGCTGCTGGGCAAGTACGCGATCGATGTCGTGACCGGTCAGGACGCAGCGCTGGCTGCGCCGTTACTGGCGGGAATCACAGCGACGCTGAGCGGCAGCAGCGCACAGGCAACGGCGCTGGACCCGTCCTTTGCGCACGCGTACCTGTGGCTGTCAGGCGCACTGATCCTGCTGCTGACCGGGATCGCCGGCTACTTCACCTACCTGCGCGGACGCTTTGCCGCGCAGGCATCAGAACGCATCGTCAGCGCTCTGCGCGAACGGCTGTACGGCCAGTTGCACGATCTGCCCGCGGCGTACTACGACACGGCCGATACCGGTGATCTGGTGCAGCGGGCCAGCTCCGACGTGGAAACACTGCGCGTGTTTCTCGATACGGACATCGTGGAGATTGCGCGCACAGTCCTGATGGTGCTGTGTGTCATGCCGATCCTGTTCTCCCTCGACTGGCGCCTGGCGAGCAGCGCCGTCGTGCTGATGCCGGCGCTGATCGTCGGTGCCTGGATGTTCTTCGAGCGCGTCAAGGTGATCTTCCAGGGCACGGACGAGGCCGAAGCGGCCATGACCGCCACGCTCCAGGAGAACCTGACCGGCATCCGCGTCGTCCGAGCGTTCAACCGTCAGCGGTTCGAGATCGAGCGCTTCAGCGAACGCAATCGCGAGTTCCGGGATCGCAACTATCGCTTGATCCGGCTCATGGGCTTCTACTGGAGCCTGTCGGACATGGTGGCGTTCACGCAGATCGGCATCGTGCTGTTCTACGGCGCCTGGCTGACGCTCAATGGCGCGTTGTCGGTCGGCACACTGTTCGCGTTCATGACCTACATCGCGATGGTGATCTGGCCCATTCGTCAGCTCGGTCGGATTCTGACCGACAGCGGCAAGGCTGTGATCAGCCTCGGCCGCATCGACGAAGTGCTGGCGAGCACCACAGAGCCGGCCCGTCCGCGCCCGGCCGTGGCACGCGTGAGCGGTCGCATCACCATCGAAGATCTGACCATGCGCTACGGTAGCGCGCCCGCACTCGATGGCCTGTCCCTCGACATTGCCGCAGGGGAAACGCTCGGCATCGTGGGCGCCCCGGGCTCTGGCAAGTCATCGCTGATTCGCGTCCTGCTGGGCCTCTATCCTTACCAGCAGGGGCACGTGCGCCTCGATGATCAGGAGATCAGCGAGGTCGATCGACACTGGCTGCGGGAGCAGATCAGCGTGGTGCTGCAGGAGCCGTTCCTGTACTCGCGCACGATCGCCGAGAACCTCCGCGTCGGCGATGCCGCTGCCAGCGACGCCCGGCTCGAAGCGGTGCTGGCCGACGCTGCTGCCACGGAAACGCTCGCCAAGTTCGCGGCCGGGCTCGACGCGCCGGTCGGGGAGCGCGGCGTGACCCTGTCCGGCGGCCAGCGCCAGCGGCTTGCCCTCGCCCGCGCACTGCTGAAAGAGCCGCCGATCCTGGTGCTGGACGACGCCCTGTCTGCCGTCGACCTGAACACGGAGGCGCAGATCCTCACCGCCCTGCGCCGGCGCAGCGGCGCGCAAACGACGCTGATCATTGCGCACCGGCTGTCCTCGGTGATGCATGCCGATCGGATCGCCGTGCTCGCCGGCGGCCGGCTGGTGCAGCTGGGGGACCACAACGAGCTGCGCAAGGTAGCCGGGCCCTACCGGGACCTGTGCGACGTTCAGCTTGCGCTCGAGCAACAGGTCGAAGCAGATCTGGCCGGCCGCGCCGCCAACTTGGGCGGCGGCGCCGACGATGGCGGCGGCAGGCAAACCGAGGAGGTGCGCTCATGAGTTACGACGACGATCTGTACCAGGATGATTTCGACGAGCAGAAGCTCGCCAGCCGTCTGGATGTCGGCCTGTGGCGGGCGCTGTTCCGCTACGCTGCCGCGTATCCGGGCACCCTCTGGGGACTGGGCATCTGCGCAGCGCTGACCGCCGTCGCCGAGGTCAGCTACCCGCTGCTGACCAAGCGCGTGGTGGATCAGGTCAGCGAGACGGGCTTAACAGGCACCAGTTGGCAGGCGCTGCAGGGCACCATGGTGCTCTATGGCCTGAACACGCTGCTGGCAACGGCGGCCATCGGGCTGTTTATCTGGTTCGGCGGCAAGATCCGCACGCACGTCAGCCACGACATCCGCGCCGCCGGTTTCGCGAACCTGCAGCGGCTGTCCTTCGACTTTTACGACTATCGGCCGGTGGGCTGGCTCATGGCGCGCATGACGTCGGACTGCGAGCGCCTGTCGAACATCCTCGCCTGGGGCTTTCTCGATCTCGTCTGGGGCCTGACCATGATGGCGGGCATCGCCGGTGCCATGTTTGTCATGAACGTGAAACTGGCTCTGATCGCGCTGTCGATTCTGCCGCTGCTGGGCTGGATCTCCGTGCGCTTCCAGCGCCGCATGCTGACCAGTGCCCGACAGGTACGGGCGACCAACGCGCGCATCACCGGGTCCTATAACGAAGCGATCATGGGCGTGCTGACCAGCAAGGCCTTCGTGCGGGAGCGCGCCAACGGCGAAGAGTTCGGCGAACTGACCGGTGCCATGCAGCGCTACTCGGTCACCAACCATCTGCAGTCGGCCATGTACGTACCCATCGTCGTCACCCTGGCCAGCCTCGCCACGGGGCTGGCGCTGGCGGTCGGCGGAGGCGAGCTGCTCGGGGGCGCCATCGGCGCCGGTACCCTGATCGCCTTCATGGCCTACACGCGGCACTTCTTCGAGCCCGTGGAAGAGCTCGGGGCCTGGTTCGCCGAGATGCAGATGGCCCAGGCGTCCGCGGAGCGGATCTTAAGCCTGATCAACGCCGTGCCCACCGTTCGCGACAGCGCGGCGGTCGATGCCGCGAGCGCAACGGACGCGGATCGCATCGAAACCGTGATCCTGGAAGACTTGAGCTTTGCCTACGACCCCGCGGAACCCGTGCTGCAGAACATCAACCTGACGGTCGCGCGCGGGCAGACCGTGGCCATCGTCGGCCCCACCGGCGGCGGCAAGAGCACGCTGGTCAATCTGATCTGCCGCTTCTATGAGCCCACCGGTGGCACGGTGCGGATCAATGGGCGCGACTACCGGGAACGCAGCCAGGACTGGCTGCATCAGCGCCTCGGCATCGTGCTGCAGCAGCCCCACGTGTTCAGCGGGACCATCGCCGACAACATTCGCTACGGCAAGCTCGACGCCACCATGGCCGATATCCAGGCGGCAGCGCGTACCGCGGGTGCACACGAGTTCATTGCGGGGCTCGAGCAGGGTTACGCCAGCGAGGTGGGCGAAGGGGGCGGCAGACTGTCCGCCGGGCAGAAGCAGCTGGTCTCCTTCGCTCGGGCAATACTGGCCGATCCCCAGATCCTGGTCATGGACGAGGCGACCTCGTCGGTGGATACGGTCACCGAGACCCAGATCCAGCGAGGCTTGTCAGCGGTGCTCAGTGGGCGCCTGGCGTTCGTGATCGCGCACCGCCTGTCGACGATTCGCGACGCGGACCTGATCCTGTACATCGCCGATGGCCAGATCGTTGAGCGCGGCGACCATCACGCCCTGCTGGCCCGGCGCGGCGCGTACTATGATCTGTGCCAGCGGCAACAGGGCCAGGAGCAGCCTATGCCGGTGTCGCGATGAAGCCCCAGGCATTGTCCGCGCCGAGCGCACTGACCTCGGCGCCCAGCAAACGCTGCCACTCCGCCTCGTTGCCGTACTCATCGCGCCAGGCCCACAGCCGGCGGGTGAAGTGATGGAGCTGGTGCTCGTGGGTAAAGCCCATGGCACCGTGTACCTGGTGAGCGATCTCGGCGACGACCCCGGCCGCTTCGCCAACGCGCGCCTTGGCCGCAGCCAGGTCGGCACCAAACCGCTCGCTGCCCAGGGCCGCAACGGCGCTGTCGCTCGCCCGCTGCGCGGCGGCCACCTCCGCAGCGGCGGCAGCCAGCATGTGCTGCACCGCCTGGAACTTGGCGATAGCCCGGCCAAACTGCGCGCGCTCGCCCGCATAGTCGATCGCGAGCTGCAGCACCTGGTTCAGGCAGCCCGCCATCTGCACCGCGCGCGCGAGTGCCAGCAGCAACACCGGTTGCGCAACCTCAACGCTGCCCGCCAGAGTGCCGGAGACCTGATCGCGAGGCTCGCCGGCCAGGTTCGACCCGCTCGCCGCGGCTGCCGGGTCTGTCGACAGCACGCGCAAGGTGCTGCGCTCGCTAAGATCCGCGAGCCGCTGCGGATCCGCGAAGGGCTCGGCCTGTGGCAGCACCAGCACCTGTTCGGCGACGCGCCCCCAGGGCACAGCACTTGCCGTTTCCGGCGCCTCCGGCAGCGCCAGGCCGATACTGGTCATGGTTTCCGCATCGCCCAGCCAGCGCGCGGCCAACAGGGCCTCGGCGAGCGGTAGCGGCGCCGCGTACTGCCCGGCGACCTTTAACACGGCGTACAGGTCACCGAGTGCAAAGCCGCTGTCCGGCAGCGCCATGGCGGTAAAGCCGTTATCGACCAGCGCCTGCCACAGGTCCCGAGCGAAAGTGCCCTGCTCCGCGGCATCCCAAAGGGCCTTGTCGGCGTAGTCGCGAAAGATCCGTTCCGCGCTCTCGAGCAACAGAGGGTCGGTCATCAGCGCAACCCCAGCCCACGCGCGATCACGCCGCGCAGAATTTCCCGCGTGCCGCCGCGGAGCGTAAAGCTGGGTGAGGCCAGCTGCGTATCACGATAGGCCGTGGTGAAGGCGGCCGCCGTGGCGCTCGGGAGCGCCAGGCGCGCGACCTCGGGCACCAGCTTCTCGAAGTTGTTGCCCAGCTCTTTGACCAGCGCCGCCTCGACCACGACATCGCGGCCGCGATCCAACATGCCGGCCACGGAAATCGACATCCGACGCAGGGTCATGAAGTGCGCTGCGAGACGCCCGATCACCTCGCGCTGTCGCGTCGTCGGCGCCGGGCCGGCAGCACGGACCAGCTCGGCAAACACGCGGTAGGCACTGAGAAAGCGCTCCGGGCCGCTACGCTCGTAGCCGAGCTCCGAGGTGACCTGCGCCCAGCCATTGCCGGGCTCACCGACGAGTCGATCACGGGGCACGAAAGTGTCCTTGAACACGACTTCGTTGAAGTCCTCGCCACCCGCGATATTGCGGATCGGGCGCACATCAACGTCGTCATTCTTCAGATCGATGATGAGCTGCGACAGGCCCGCGTGCCGGTTGTCGCCCGGTGGCTCCGTACGCACCAGCGCGATCATAAAGTGGTTGCGGTGCGCATCCGTCGACCACAGCTTGGTGCCGTTGATCCGGTAACCGTCACCATCGAGCTCGGCCCGAGTGCGCACGGAGGCCAGGTCCGACCCCGAATTGGGCTCGCTCATCCCGATGGAGAAGAACGCCTTGCCGGCCGCAATGCGGGGGACATAGGTGCGGCGCTGCTCCTCGCTCCCGAAGCGCAGCAACAGCGGTCCCGACTGTCGATCGGCAATCCAGTGCGCACTCACCGGTGCGCCGGCAGCGAGCAGCTCTTCGGTCACCACGTAGCGCTCGAAAAAGCTGCGCTCACTGCCACCGTAAGCCCGGGGCCAGGTCATGCCGATCCAGCCCCGCGCGCCCAGCAACTCGCTGAATTCCGGGACATGCCCGGAGGAGAAATCCGAGTTTCGGTGCGACAGGAAACCTGGCTCGCTGCGCAGAAAATCACGGACCTCCCCGCGCAGGGTCTCAGCCTCGGCCGGGAGGCTGGCATGGTCAAACTGCAGCATGGCGGTACTTCCTCATTTATCAGGCCCTGACGTTGGACCCAATTCTCAGGCCCCGATTCTAACCGCAAACTAAAGTATGCTTCGTCAATGGATCGGCAAGTGCAGCCACGCTCTCCCGACGCCCTGGCCGCCGCGCTGCAGCCGGTGCTGACCCAGGTGCGCAGCGCCGCGAGCGTCGCCGAGCACTTTCTGGACAAGGACGTCTACCGGCTAAGCCTCGCCACGCTGTGGGCCAATCTGGTGATGAACCCGACCGAGGTGGGCTTCGCCGAAGCGGAGCTGGAAGCACTCTACGAGCTGCTCTCCGGGGAATCGGCGGAGGTGCTTGGCGCTGGCTGCGACCTGCGCAGCTGTTTCGAGTTTGTGAACAGCAAGGCCGGTGAGCGCGCCATGGGTGCCGCGCGCCTGAACCAGGCGCACCGGGACATGCTCGTCTACTTCGCCTCCATGATGCTGGACCCGGACGGCCATCGGCGCTGGATGGACGAAATCCGTGACGAGCTGAAACGCTAGCCCACCACGCCGGTAACCGTCACCAGAAGCGCCCGCGGCCGCGGGCGACGACGGTGCTCCCACAGGAACACCCCCTGCCAGGTCCCCAGCGCCAGCGCGCCCTCCGCCACCGGGAGGGTCATGGACACTGCGGTCAGGGCGCCTTTCACGTGCGCGGGCATGTCGTCAGGCCCCTCCTCCGTGTGCGTGTACAGCGGATCGTCTTCCGGCACCAGCCGCGCCAGAAAGGCCTCGAGATCACGCTGCACGGCGGGGTCCGCATTTTCCTGCACGATCAGGCTGGCAGAGGTGTGCTGCAGAAACAGGTGCATCAGCCCCTGTCGGCACCCAGCGTCCCGGCACAGCCCGGCAAGCGCATCGGTCAACGGATGGAGTCCCTGAGCTGGCGCCGTGACGACCAGCCGTTCCCGCAGC
The DNA here is from genome assembly GCA_038749065.1 of Pseudomonadota bacterium. GTDB lineage: Bacteria > Pseudomonadota > Gammaproteobacteria > Pseudomonadales > Azotimanducaceae > CALHVX01. The sequence goes on from JBCDIK010000005.1 coordinate 29,798, forward strand.
AGCAGTTCCATGGCACGCGATCCTGTCCCGGAAGGTTTCGGAACTAAACCACAGATCACGCCCTCAGTGCTGCATCACAGTCTATCTGTGAAGCAGATCCTAGAGTGCCAACAAACCGCCCTTTATCGTCCTCAATGGTTACTTCCGGCAAAGCGCCCACAGGCACGCGTCCGGGAGTGAAACTTTCACTGAGCAGGGACAACAGTGAGCGGCCCGGACCCTTCCAATACAGACTCCGCCCCCTGGAATCCGGCGCTCGGCCCCATCGGGCTACGGCGCTTTTTCCTCAAGCGGATGGTGCGCAAGGCACCATACCCCCAGGGCATCCTGGACGGCGATGGCTCGCTGCTCTACGCAAACGCCGCGCTGGCCGCGCTGCTGGGATCGCGGCCGTTCACTGGGACGCTGAACGACGCCGAGTTGCGGGCCCTGCGCACCCTGTTGCGACCGGAAGCCGGCGGCGGCGCAATCGCCGTTGAGCTGGATCGCGAAGACGGCAGCACGGCTGCGCTGACGCTACGGATCGATCATCACTGGAAGCTCGGCAAGTCATTTCTTCTGACCTGCTGGGATCGAAGCGACGCGGCTGCGGAAATCTCGCGCCACGCGGAGCGAGCCGACCAGTATCGCAGCGTCCTTGGCCGCGCCAACGACGTGCTGCTCTGGCTGGGTGCCGATGGGGCCATCATGGGCGCCAACGACCGGGCCAAGCTCATCTTCGGCGAGCGTATCCTCGGCGTACAGGTCACGACTCTGATCGACGCCCAGGATGTCGAGCGCACCCAGGCAGCCCTGCACGGTGCGCGAGAGGCCGGCGGCTCCATCGCCCTGCGGGAACTCCGTCTGCAGAGTGCCCAGCGTAACCACAACGTGGTTCTGGATGCCCGGCTGCAGGAAGGCCGCCCCGGCGAGGCACCCTTCCTGCTGATCGGCAACAGCGTCAATCACCTCGTCTCGAAAACCCGGCGCTTGCGCCGCAGCAGCGACCGCCACCAGCAGATCTTTCAGAGTTCCTTGAACGCCATGTTGCTGGTCGACATGGCCGGGCCGCACATCGCCGAAGCCAATGCCGCCTTCGAAGCGCTGTTCGGTCACACGCTCGCAACGATCGTGAAGCGCAGCCCCTGGTCCCTGCGCCTGTGGGATGACGAGCGAGAGCGTGAAAACCATGTCACCGAACTGCTCGCCCATCGCGTCCGCCTGCAGCGGCAAACGCTCATGCGACGCAGCGACGGCAGCAGCTTCCATGCGGAGCTGTTGCTCGAGCTGATCGAGATCGACGGCAAGGACCACCTGTTGCTGGTCGCCCGTGACATCACAGAGCATGTCGAGAGCGAGGCGGCGCGAGCCGAGAGCGAGGAGAAATTCCTGCGAACCTTTGAGCACAGCCCGGACGGTATCGCTATCATCCGCCTGCGCGATGGGCTCATCTACGACGTCAACCCGGCGCTCGTCGTTGCCTCCGGCTACCGCAAGGATGAGCTGCTCGGGCAGTCGGTGTACGCCCTGAACGTGTTCGGCAAGGCCGATCAGCTCGACCTCGGGCGGGCCACGATCGACAAGCAGGCGCGCTTTGCGAACCTGGAGATCACCTTCCGAACTAAGAGCGGGACCGAGACCCCGGCACTCGTCTCCGCAAACGGCCTCGAGCTGCACGGCGAGCGCTACCTGCTCACGATCCTGCGCGACGTCGGTGAACTGCGGGCCGCCCAGGCGCGTCTGCAGCGCAGCGAGGAACGCTTCCGCGGCGCCTTTGAGAACGCACAGCTCGCAATGCTGCTGATCGATCTGACCGGCCGCATCTTCCAGGCCAATCGCTACGCCCAGGAGTTGCTGGCCTATGACCTGGAAGCGCTCGAGAGCATGCATATCTCAGCGCTGATTCCTCCGGACGATCGGATGGGCCTGAAAGAAACCCTCGGCCGCCTGCAGCGCGAAGAAAATGGCCAGCACGTTTGCGAGCGTCGCATGCTGTGCCAGAACGGCCTCGAGATCTGGACCAGCTTCCAGGTGGTACGCCAGGGACCGATGAACTGCGACGACAGCTACTTCATCATCCAGGCCGCCGATATTACGGACATCAAGCTGAGCCAGCGACGCATGGAGCGCATGGCGTTCTACGACACGCTCACGGATCTCGCCAATCGACGCCTGTTCCAGGAGCGGCTGCAGCAGGCGATCGATCACTGCGGGCGCAGCGGCCAGCAGTCCGCCCTGCTCTATCTGGATCTGGATCAGTTCAAGCGCGTCAACGACACGCTCGGCCACGAAGCCGGCGACACGCTGCTGCGCGAAGTTGCGCTGCGCCTGACCGATTGCGTACGCAGCGAAGATACCGTCGGACGAACGGGCGGCGATGAGTTCACCGTGTTGTTGTTCAACATCAGCCGGATGGCCGATGCGGGGACCGTCGCCGCCAAGATTCTCGAGAGCCTGCGGGAGCCGATCACCATCTCCGGCCACAACCTGGTCGTCACCACCAGTATCGGCATCGCCAGCATTCCCACCGATGGCCAGGACGCCAACGGGCTCATGAAGAATGCGGACCTGGCCATGTATCGGGCGAAGGAGCGCGGCCGCAACAACTACCAGTTCTACAGCGAAGACATGAACACCCGCGCGGTGTCGCGGCTGCGGACAGAAAACGAGCTGCGGGAAGGCCTCAGTCGCGGCGAGTTTGTGCTGCACCACCAGCCCAAGTACCGGATCAGCGACGGCACCATCGCCGGGGTCGAGTCCCTGGTGCGCTGGAACCATCCAAGCCGGGGCCTGCTACCACCCGGCGAGTTCATCCAGATCGCCGAGGAAACCGGTGCGATCGTGAATCTCGGATCCTGGATCATCGAGGCTGCCTGCCATGCCGGCCAGCGCTTCGCGGCGCTGGCCGACGGGCAGTTCATGACCGCGGTCAACCTGTCGCCCAGGCAATTCCGGGATCCGAACCTGATCAGCCACATCCGGCGCTGTCTGCGGACCAGCGGCCTGTCCGCCAACCTGCTGCAGATCGAGATCACCGAGACCATGCTCATGCACGACGTGGAGGCCGCCTCGGTCATCATCAATCGACTGCACGAGCTCGGCATCGCGCTGGCGATCGACGATTTCGGTACCGGATACTCCTCGCTCAACTACCTGAAGAAGTTCCCGATCGGCACCGTGAAGGTCGATCGCAGCTTCGTGACCGACATTCCACACAACAGCGACGACATGGCGATTACCGGCGCGGTGATCGCCATGGCCCATCGCCTCAACATGAACGTTGTGGCCGAGGGCGTCGAGACCCCGGGGCAGCTCGACTTCCTCGCGAAGAACGACTGTGAGTTTGCCCAGGGCTTCCTGTACAGCAAGCCTTTGCCCGAAGCCGATGTGGAGCGTCTGATTCGCGACAACGAAGCGTCACACCCGCAGCTGCCTATGGTCTCCGCCAATCAGCCGCTGGCGCCCACACCCCTGTCCGTCGTGTCCGAGTGATCGCTCAGAAGGACCGGCAACAGGAACAGCGTCAGCAGCAGGATCGCTGACACCGCAACGGTCAGCAGCAACCCGATCGAGGCCGTGCCCTGGTGCGGCGAGAGCATCAGCGACGCGAACGCGCCGATGGTGGTCAATGTGGACAGGAGCACGGCCCGTGGCGTGCTGGATCCCGCCAGCGCCAGGACACCGGTGCCGCTGTGATGACGATCGACCACATGGATGCCGTTATCCACACCCAGCCCGAAGATCAGCGGCAGGACCAGCACGCTCGCCATATTGATCGGCACGCCCACCCCATGGCCGACCGCTAGAGTCAGCAGCCCGGCCAGCATCAGTGGCAGCAGAATCAGCGCAACGGTGCGCACCTGCCGGTAGCGCAGCCACAGGATCAGCAGCACCGCGCCCAGTGCCAGAGCCAGCGCCAGGCGAAAGCTGCGCACGACGATCTGGCCCACCCCCCACTCGATAACCGGTCGCCCGGTCGCTGTGGGCGCAACGGCCCGCACCCCTTCCACAAAGGCCTGTAGCGCGTCCGCACCCGTGACATCCTGAGCGGGATTCACCAGCAGCAGATCGTCCCCAGCGGCGCTGCGCAGCTGCGCGCGCAGGTCAGCGGGCAGATCCTCGAAGGTCACCGGATCCACGGCGAGTGCGCGCTCAAGCCAGGCCAGCTCCGCCAGCAGATCGTCGAGCACAGCGTGCTCCCAGCGCGCGAGCTGCGCATCGGGCAAGGTACCGACCCGCGCCAGCGCCGTGGCCAGGCTGCGGTCGGCGGGTCCCCCGCGCGCGCTCAGCGCCTGCTGCAGCGCCATCACCGCATCCCGGCGGCGCGACGCTTCGTCCTGGGCCGGAGTCAGGCCGACCGGGCGGACGGGGCCTTCGAAGAGATCCCAGAACAGGTCACCGGCATCCTCCAGCAGCAGGGCCTTGAGCGTCTGATCCTCAGGCAGGTAACGCTGCGGAGTTTCCACCTCACCGACCACCGGCAGCGCGGCCAGGGATCCCGCCACCGCAGGGTCCGGCGTCATGAGCGCGAGGGAATAGTCCGTGACCAGTCCTTCGCGCTGCAACCGGCGAAACGCGACCATGGAGGGCGATGCCTCGTCACGCAGCGCGAGCACGCTGAAGTCGAAGTGGCTGCGCGCCGTGCCGACGCTGCCGAGCAGGGCCGCAACCGCCGTCAGAATCAGGACCTCCCGCCGCCGACGCAGCAGCCACGCCAGGAGCGCACTTCCGCGCGGCGCCGCGAAGACGGGCGTGCGAACGGTGCCCGCCAGCGCGAAGAAGGCGGGCAGCAGCGTAAAGGTCAGCAGGGCAGCGATCAGCATGCCGCCGGCGGAAATGACGCCTAGATCCGCCAGCCCGCGATACTCCGTGGGCGCAAAGGACAGGAAAGCGACACCGGTGGTCAACGCACACAGACCGATCGCCGGCCCGACACTCGCGGTCGCGCGGCGCAATGCCGCATGGCGCGACGCGCGCGTATCGTCGGCCGCCGCTGCGAGCGCCTCCTGATAGCGCAGGGCGTAGTGCACGGCAAAATCAACGCCGAGCCCAAAGAACATCACCAGAAACACGATCGACAGCGTATTGAAGCTGCCGACGGTGAGCATCGCGAACGCGGTGGTCCAGACCACCCCAAACAACAGCAGCAGGAAGGTCGCGCCAATCACCTTCAGGGAGCGCACGCCGATCAGCAACACCACCAGGAGCCCTGCCAGGGACAGCCAGCCGGCGCGCGCGACACCGGTGGTCGCGGCCTCGATTTCCTCATGGGCCAGGGCAATCTCACCGGTCAATGCCACGGTGACGGTGGGTGGCAGGGCCAGCTCCGCGAGCATCCCACGCGCCGCGGTCATAACCTCGGCGTTGCTGCGATCAACCGCCTTCGCGCCCTCATCGGGGCTGGCAACGGAGGCCGCCCGGGCGGTGATCAGCAGCGTGACCGGCTCTGTTTCCGGAAGCAGTTCATCGCGCCAGGCGATCGCCGGGTCCCCGCCGCCATGCAGCGCCCGCGCGGAGTCCCCCAGTAGCGTCAGCAGAGGCGCAAGGCCCAGCTCTCCGGCGCCCAGGCGGTCCGGGCCAGTGGTGCTCTGGGCCTCCACCGCCTGCGTGAGCCGGCCCAGCAGGGCCTCCAGCCGGGGCTGCTGGGCAACGGCTGCCAGGAGCGGCTGCGCGCTGGCGAGGCGGTCGATCAGCACCTCCAGCTCGTCCGCCGGCAAATACAGCAGCGCATGCTCCCGGAAGAAGGGCGCAAGCGCTGGCGCTCGGACGGCCTGAAAGACCTCCGGCGCACTCTGGAGGGCACTCACCAGGTCACGCCCGGCACGCTCGACCTCGGAGCGCCGGGCGCCGCGCACCACCAGCACCAGCGTGTCGACCCGGTCAGGGAACGCCGCCGCGTAGCGATCGAAGTCCACTCGCCAGGGCGCATTCTGGTCGATGAGCCCCGACAGGTCGCTGTCGATGGCGAATCGGGTCGTGGCGATCCAGCCGGCCGCGCTGCTGAGCAGCAACAGGCCGAGCAGGGTGGCCCGCGGCCACTGCAGCACGCCCTCAACCCAGCGCAGCAGGAGTGTGCGAAACCAGGCGGTCACGTCCAGCGGGTCGTCAGCGGCCGTGCCCTACTGCTCGTCTTCGTCGTCGAATTCCTCGTCGAAGTCTTCGTCGAAGAAGTCCTCGATGGGCGGATCCCCATCGAAGATCAGGAACTTGCGGCGCTGATAGAAGGCGTCCTTGGTGAAGGCATAGCCATCGAGGGCGCTGCTATCCCGCGTATCCGTCAGCGCCAGCGCCGAGGCACGGGTGTTGATGAAATCGAGCAGCCCGACCCAGATGTTGTAGGTCGAGCCAAGCAGCAGGCGCGGCGTCGCCCCCTGGATCACGCTCCCGGGCAGATCGCGCACGGAGCTGGGCCCGCCAGCGGGAAAGAACACATACGGTGGTCGCTTATAGCCCCACACGGCAAAGGTCTGCCCCAGATCTTCCCGGCCATGCTCAAGACCGACCCGCGTTCCGACATCGATCAGGCCGCCAATACCCACCGTGCTGTTGACCAGAACGCGTGCCAGATCGGTGCCAGCTTTTTTCGGCTTGCCCTGCAGCAGGCCGTTGACAATGCTGTCGACGTTGCGCAGGTTCGAAAAGAAGTTGGTGACCCCGGTGCGGAACCAGTTTGGCGTAATGCGGCTGTAACCGCGCGCCACCGGGACCAGCGCCTTGCGGTCAACGAAGTCTGTGATCTGGTACAGAGGCCGGTTCACGCCCTCATAGGGATCACCCGGGCCGTAGTCGGCGGCGCTGCTGACGCAGCCACCGAGCAAGCCCAGGAGGATGACCATGGCGGTTGCCCGCAGCCCGAGGGCGGCGCTCGTGCGGCTATTCGGATTCATCGTCTTCCTTCTCCAGCGCCGTTCGCTGCGCATCCATGTGGCTGCGCAGCGCGGCATAGCCTTCCTGCTTCAACACACCGCTGTAGTCAGCCCGCCGCAATGACAGGTCACTGACCCCGTCGGCGACCACATTGTAGATTTTTCCGTTGCGGAAATGGTAATCGAGCGGAACCGCTGAGCCGTCACTGCGGGCGATGCGGCTGCGGACCACCGGGCCCCGCCGCCCGGCCACGGTTTCGAGCAATTCGAAGCGCGCCGTCGAGGGGCGCGCAAAGCGCGCACTGTAGGTTGCCACCACCACCGCGCGCAGCGCCGTGATGAAGGCCTGCTGATCCTCGGCGGACAACTCACGCCAGCGCAGCCCCAGGCTCAGCCGCGCAATGAGCGGCATGTCGAACAAGGATTCCACCCGTGGCGCCAGCTGCGCCCGGCGCGCCGGGCCATCGGCCAGATCCGCAAGGCCAGCGAGCGTTTCATGGAACGCTTCGATCTGCTGCGCGAGGTTGGACTCCGCGGCAGGATTCTCCGACACGGTCGTTGCTGCCGGTGCCGCTGTCGGTTCCGGAGCAGTGGTCGATTCCATAGCCGCCACTGTGGCCGCGCTCACGACGAGCCACAGCAACGCCGGGCCCAGAAGCGCCCGGACCCGGGGCCCAGGCACCCTCATCGGACGAACACCAGTGACAGCCAGGGCACGTAGGTGATGATCGCCAACGCGATCAGAAGCACGAGCATGAACGGCCAGCTCGCCGCGTACAGCGTGAGTAGCGACTCTTTAAATCGGTAACTGGCAATGAACAGATTCATGCCGATCGGCGGCGTGAAGTAGCCGATCTGCATGTTGGCAAGGAACACGATGCCCAGATGCACCGGATCGATGCCGTACTCGACGGCGACGGGCAGCAGCAGCGGCACCATGATGACCAGGGCTGCGAACACATCGAGGATCGCTCCCAGCAACAGGAGCAGCACATTGAGCAGCAGCAGGAACGCCCAGCGGCTCTCGATATAGGTCGCGCTAAGCTCGAACAGCCGCTGCGGCACTTCGGCGTCGACCAGATAGTTCGTGAACGCCAGCGCGGCGCCAAGAATCAGCAGGATCCCGCCCACCATCTTCATAGAGGCGACGATGATTCGCGGCAGCGCTTGCAGGGGCACCTCCCGATAGAGCAACACCTCAGCCACGAGCACGTACAAAGCGGTGACCGCAGCGGCTTCCGATACCGCAAAAACCCCGCTGTAGATGCCACCGAGCACGAGAAAGGGCAGCGGCAACTCATAGCGCGCCGCGTAGAGCGCTGCGCCCAGGGCGCGCGCAGAAAAGGGCTGCGTCGGCAACGGCGCATCGCGAAACCGCCAGGCGGCATAGACGATCAGGGCCAGCAGCATGATAAGTAGCGGTAACAGGCCAGCCAGAAACAGATCGACAATCGCGAACGGCTCGCCAACATCGAGCTGCTGCGCGACGATGCCGTAGAGAATCAGGGGGATCGACGGGACCAGCAGGAGCCCCAGGCTCCCGGAGCTGGTCACGAGGCCGAGGCTGAAAGAACGATCGTAGCCAGCGCTGGTCAGCGCCGGAAGGAGCAAGGCACCGAGTGCCACGATGGTCACGCCGGAGGCACCGGTCAGCGCGGTGAACACCGCGCAGACAATGAAGGCAACGACCGCCAGACCGATCCGGAAGCGTCCCACCAGCGCCCGGACCAGCGCGACCAATCGCTCCGAGGTGCGCGCCTCTGCCAGCAGGTACCCCGCGAACGTAAACAACGGCAGCGCCACCAGCATCGGGGTATCGACGATGCGATAGAGCTCGATCCCGACAACGGCCAGCTCGATGTCCGCCAGCAGAAAGCCGAGCAACGCGGCCCCGAGAATGAGCGAGAACAGCGGCGCGCCCAGCAGCGCCGCCAGCACCAGCGCAGCAACGCCGAGATAACCCATCAGTCAGACCGTTCCGGGCTGGCTATCGGGCGCCTCACCTGGAGCAGATACCGCAGCGCCATGATCCCGGCGCCCACGGGCAACACGAGCTGGCACAGCCAGGCCGGCACCTGGCCAAAGGCAAGCGTGCCGTCTTCGTATTCGTAGCGAACGAACTCGATGCTGTACCACGCGAGCAGAGCGCAGATCGTCGCCGCAAAGGCAGCGGCCAGCCGCTGGGTCACAGCGCGGCTGCGCGGCCCGAGAAAGCGCGCCAGCAGATCGATCCGGATATGCTCATCACTGCGCGCCGCAACCATGGCGCCGACCATAGTGATCCAGAACACCAGCACGCGCACCAGCGCATCGCCCCACAGCAGCCCGCCATCGAACAGGTTTCTTGCCAGGACCTGCCAGGCCGCAACGCCGATCAGCGCCAGCAACAGCAGGACCAGCAGCGCATCCTCAGCGCGCGCCAGCCAGCGACCGATAGCAGTCACGATCGAAGCTCGCCCGCTGCCGCCCTAGGAGTCCCCGCCCGCCGCGTAGGCCGCGCGCAGCGCCTGCAGGCGTTGCCAGCCGGCGGCGGTGACGAACCCTTCCGCGACCAGCGCTTCATTCGCCTTGTCGGCCAGGACCTGTGCATCTGCCCGAGCCGCGGGGGAGGGCTGGTGAAAGGTCAAACCCTGGCGGGCGAGTACCTCGAGCGCCGCCTCGTGGTCAGCGCGGCTGCGGTCGTTGACAGCGGCGGTCGCTGCGCCCATGACCTCCCGCACAATGGCCTGGTCCGCCGCGTCGATCTTCTTGAACTGGCGCTCGGAGAGCACGAGCAAGCCGTAGGTGTAGAGCATGGGCATGTCGAGGACGTGGCCCAAACGGGTGTGCCACTGCAGCGTGAGCGTGCCCACCGGCGGCGCCGCAATGGTGTCGATCAGGCCGGTCTGCAGCCCTGCGAGCACGTCGCCAATGGTCAGCGGGATCGGCGAGATGCCGAAGGCCTCGAGCGCCTTAGCCGACGCCAGGTCGCCGTCGGGCACCCAGTTCTTGAGTGCACGCACCGACTCGACGGAGTCCACCGGCTGCTGGGACATGACGTAGGCATAGCCTATCTCGGCAAAACCAAAGCCGATGTAGCCCTCTTCCTCGAGCCCGGCCATGAGCTGTGCATCCATGTTCGCCCGGACGTAATCGAGCTCAGCGCCGCTGCTGAACACCAGCGGCAGGCCGTAGATCTGCAGGTCCGGGTAGGCCTGGGCCAGCAGGCCGACGGTCATGACGCCGCCGTGCAGGCTGCCCACCCGCATCTTGCGCAGCACGGTCTTGTCGTCGCCCTGGACACCGCCGGGATAGAACTTGAACTTGACCCGGCCATCGGTCCGGGTCGCGACCTCGTCGCCAGCCTCGCGCAGCATCTTCATCCAGGTCGAGCCATCCGGTGACACCGTCGCGACCTTGATGGTGACCGCCCAACTCGACGACGCACAAAGCAGGGCAAGCAGCATCAGCAGCGCCCGCGGTCGGCGCGAGCGCCAGCTAGAAGTAATCATCAGCGGTCTCCAGCAAGGCTCGGGCCTGGACCTGAGCCAGAGTATTCGTCAGCGTGAGATCGGGCGCGACCGGTTCGGCCTCGATGACTTCTTGTAACAGGCGATCGTGCAAATCGCGGTCAAAGACCGAGCGCGCGTAGCTCTCTGCAAAAAACACCTTCGCCATGAGATTGCGACCATCGGAGATCGCCACCGCCCGCTCAAAGTGCGCGCGGGCTTTCTCAGGTTGGCCACCGACCAGTGCCGGTTTGAGCGACTCCAGCACGCCCATGTAGAGCTGCCCCTGGCCATTGTCGTACTCCGGTAGCAGCGTGGTGACCCGGTCCATGAGCGCCGTCACGCGACCGAGTTCGGCAATGGCCCCCAGATCGTCCGCGTGAGCCTGCAGCCAGCCGGCCCAAGCTGTTCCCAGCCCGTAGGCCATGGGGACGTCTTTTTCCCGCAGCCCTGCGAGCCAGCGCTCGAACTCGGGGAACGGGCGCTGCCGCAGATTGCAGGCGCGCTTGAGGCCCAGACACACCGCTTTCTCCGCCTGGTACATCGCCTTGCGGGACAACACGCGGGCGCGCTGCGGGTCATCGACAAAGGCGCCGGCATAGGCACCGTTCAGCGTCGCCGCCTGCAGCAGCAAATTCTCGTTGCGCGGTTCTTCACCGAGCAGCGCATCGATCAGCAGCAGGTACGCCGGCGCGCCCTGACGCACGGTCTCCGGATCCTCGCTGTTGAGAATGGCGGTCGACAGGTCCGCCGCAAGATCTTCCGTGACGGAATTGATGACCGTCGTACAGGCGGACAACAGCAAGCCGACGAGCAGGCCGAGACCCGCCCGAACTGAAGACGGGACGCTCATCGCGCTCGACCGAGAACCGGTGTCAGCACCGTCGGGTCACCGACCAGCAGCTTCAGCACCGGCGGGCGCGTCAGGCAATGCCTGCGCCGCGGCCAGCATCGCTTCGAACGGCGGTCGTTGACGGTAACCGGGCACCGCAAATTTGCCCTGGATAACGCCACTGGCGTCGAGCAGGAACACGCCTGGGTGCGGAATGCCGTACGCCCCATGTCCGGGTTCGTAGCCTTCATTGAGCACTCCGTATGCCTTCACATGCACCGCGTCGACATCGCGCAGCAGGGGATAAGGCAGCGCATTCGCGCCATGGAAGACCTCCAGCACCTCCAGCGTGTCGTAGCTCATCGCAGCGACCTGCACACCCGCCGCTTCGAATTGATCCGTCCATTGAGCCAATTGAACCAATTGGCGCTTGCAGAAGGGTCACCAGTCCGCCGAGCGCACGAGCAGCAGGAGCAAGCCCTTGCGGCCGGTCAGATCGGCCAGCGTGCGGGTTGTGCCACCTTGGTCCGGAGCGCTGAGCAACGGCAGCGGCGTGCCCGCGGCCGGGCCCCAGTCGCGGCTGTAGTCGTCATCCGCAAGCGCGGGGACATTCAGCAGCAGGAGTGCCAGCACCCCGGCGAGGCTTGCCTTAAATCTGTTCTTCAATCGTGATGTCTCCCAGTGACGGCGCGCTGCCCTGCACCTGTGCATCGATCAGCTCAAGGCCGTTGTCATCGAGCACGAGCTGGTCGGCGCGCACAGCGATATCTTCCAGCAGAGCGTCGAGGTACTCGCCAGGCTTGCGCGTCAGCGCCAGCTCCGCAAGCTTGACGGTGCGCGCCGCCTGAATCTCCTGGCGCCGCTGCGTGGCCCGACGCGCTTGCGACCTTGCGCTGCCCAGGCGGCCGTCCCGTGATTCAAGTTGCTGCAGGCGCGCGAGGAACAAGGCCAGATCGCGGCGCCGGCGCAGGTTTCGCTCCAGCCGCTGCAGATACCACAGCTGCCGGCTCGATCCTTCAGACAACGCTGGCGCGAGAAGTTCCAGCTGTGCGGCAACCCGCGCCGCGAGCGTCGCCAGGCGCGCCAGCCGCTCCGGCGACGGCGTATCCTGTGCACCCCGCTCTGCGAATGCCCGGCGCAGCTTCCGGTAGCTGCGTTTGAACGCCTGCTGGACCGGCGTCAGCGCCTGGGGTGTCAGCAGATCGACTGCCTGCTGCCAGTCAGCGGCGTCCTGCGCGAGCAGGGACTGGAGCCGGCCCCTGTCGCTGGCCGGCAACATGCGAATCGTGGGTCGCTGGGGCCACTGATCGAGAATTGCGCGCAGCGCTGCACGTTGCTCCGGCGCGTCGGTCTGGTCGAGCAGTTCCTTCGCCGCGCGCCCCGTGGCCGAGCCTCCGGGGAGCAGTTCGGCAATCCGGCGATAGCGCACCTGGCCGGTCTCCGCGAGCGAACGCGCGTCGGTGCGCCGCAGCAGGTACCAGAGCGCTTCCAGCCGCGCCATGGACGCGGCCAGCGCGAGCATCTCCTGACTGCTCAAACCGTCCTCGCGCCATTGCCCACGCGCACCGGGCGCGACAGCTGCGCGCGTCGGCGCCGGCCGGGACAGAAAACGCAGGCAGCGGCTGTTGGTGACCAGAGCGTCACCGATAATGAGGTCCGTGAGGCTGAGCGCTTTCAGGCGCAAAGGCTGGACCCGCTGGGAACGAGTCGGGTTCACTGGTGCTGACGACCTTGGCGTTGGATCCGTACCGCGTAAGGGACAGGTCTTAAGGTACCATTTTTCCTCCTGCCATTGCCCCGGCTCCTGATCCGCCGAGCGCCAGGCAGCGCCGATGATCCCACGGGAGCGCTTTCCATGACGACCACCGACACCGATTCTCCGCTGCTTGTGGAACGGCGGGAGCAGATTGCGATCGTGACGCTGAACCGCCCGGCAGCGTTGAACGCACTGTCCGCCGCGTTGCGCAACGCGCTGATCACCGGATTCAAAGACCTGGCCGCCGACTCGACGGTGCAGGTCATCATTCTGACCGGCGCCGGACGTGCGTTTACCGTCGGTCTGGACCTCAAGGAGCTGGGCGGCGAGCGCGCGGCCACGGTCAAGCCGCTGCGGGACAACCTGCTCGAAGTCATCGCCGCGGTGCCGCAGCCGATCATCGGTGCGATCAACGGCTATGCCATCACCGGCGGCTTCGAGCTCGCGCTGATGTGCGATTTCCTGATCGCCTCACCAGCGGCAACGTTCGCCGATACCCATGCCCGGGTCGGGGTCGTGCCCGGCTGGGGACTGTCCCAGCGCCTGCCACGCCTGATCGGCATCAACCGGGCGAAGGAGCTGTCGCTCACCGGCAACTTTCTCGATGCCGAGACCGCCGAGCGCTGGGGGTTGGTCAACCGGGTGGTCGCCGCCGATGCGCTGCTGCCGACCTGTCTGTCATTGGCAGAAGACATCTGCGAGACCGACCCCGCAACGCGCCAGGAAATGCGGCGGATCATGGATGAAGGCTGGTCCCGCGACTTGAGCGCCGGGCTCACGCTCGAGTACGCCGCATCGCAGGCCCACAGCCGGCGCACGCGCCCGGAGGCGAAGGTGGCGGCGCGGCGCAGCGCGATTGCCGCGCGCGGCCGGTCGCAGTCCGAAGGGGAAGGCTAAGGCACAGCGGCCCGGGCGCGCGCATAGCGCAAGGCGCCGAGCAGCCCCGGACTGTCATCCAGGATCAGGTACACGGGCACGTCTGTCAGCAGCGCCGACAGGGCACCACGCGCTTCGAAGCGGCGGCGGAAAGGCCCGTGCAGCAACTGCGGCGCCAGCCGCGGAGCAATGCCGCCCCCCAGATACACGCCACCGAACGCACAGGTGGTCAGCGCAAAGTTGCCCGCGGCCGCGCCCAGCCAGCCCAGGAACAACTCGAGCGCCTGATGGCAGGGCGGGTGCTGTGCATCGACCGCGGCACTTGTGATCCAGTCGGCGGTCACCGCCTGCGGCGGAGCCTCCTCGCCCCAGAGCATCGCCACACATTCGTACAGATGCACGAGCCCGGGACCGCTGAGCACGGTTTCCCAGCACACGTGCTCGAAGCGCGCCTGCAGCAGGGCCAGCACCTCCGCCTCCAGCGGTGTCGTTGCCGGCAGATCGGCATAACCTCCTTC
>JBCDIK010000006.1:0-43743 GCA_038749065.1 Pseudomonadota bacterium
AAGAAGACAAGCAGCTCGTGTACCGCGCGCGGAAGGCCCAGCAGTTCTTCAGCCAGCCGTTCTTCGTGGCCGAGCAGTTCACCCAGAACCCGGGCAAGTTCGTGAGCCGTGAAGACACGGTCCGCAGCTTCAAGGGCCTGCTCGAAGGTGAGTACGATCACCTGCCGGAAGATGCGTTCTACATGGTTGGCTCCATCGAAGACGTGATCGAGAAGGCCAAGAGCATTCAGGGCGAAGACAAGGCGGCGTAAGCGCCCGATCAGGTACGTAGACGCGTAGAGAAGAGGGCACCCCATGGCCACCATGCACTGTGACATCGTCAGCGCCGAGAAAGAGATCTTCTCGGGGCGCGTCGCGATGGTCAGCGCCACCGGCACCATCGGCGAGCTGGGCATCATGCCTGGTCACGCGCCGCTCTTGACCGGCATTGCCCCCGGCCCAGTACGGCTGAAGAAAGAAGACGGCGAAGAAGAAGTGTTCTTCGCTTCCGGCGGCTTCCTGGAAGTTCAGCCGGGCATCGTCACCGTGCTGGCCGATACTGCGGCGAGAGCCGAAGACCTGGACGAAGCGGCAGCTCAGGCTGCGAAGGAAGACGCCGAGCGCATGCTCACGGAGCAGGCGGGCGAGATCGACTTCTCCGCAGCCGCGGCCGCAATGGCGGAAGCACTCGCGCAGCAGCGCACGCTGGAAGAGCTGCGGAAGCTGCGGCGCTAGGTGCAAGCACCGCCAGGAACGCTTGAACGGCTCCTTCGGGAGCCGTTTTTCGTTTGCTACCCCATCGAGACCACCAGTATGGCTGTTTCCGGCCATGCGGCGTGTTTGGCTGATTATTGGCGAATCGATCACGAGCCGACCAACCGCTCACAGGCCACTCGGTGCATCGACAACATAAAATACGCTCACAATCAGCAAGTTACGGCCCACCCCGGCCGCGGCAGCCGATGGCACGGATCTTGGTTTGGTTCCCCTGACGAAAGCGATGTTAGGAATGATCATGGTTGGAGTGGCATCGACAGTGCGGCTCGGGTTGTCGCGACCTCTCGCGATGCTGATCGGTCTCTGCGTTCTGTCAGCCTGTAGCGGTTCAGAGGAGACCATCGGCGCAGACCTGCGCTGTGAGGTTGGCGCTTATAGCCTCGATTCGGGCGCGCTCATCGACATCGGCCTTCTGGATGCGGAGCAGCTCCGCTGGCGCACGCTGGATGGGCGCACCGGGCGCCTGAAGCGGACGGCTGAGCAACCGACCTGGTCCGGAACCGTCGGCTGGACCGACGATCCGCATCCGGCGCGCGTGGAGCTAGGTGACTGCGCGGATCAACGGATCCAGGTCGCCGGGATCGAAGGCATTGATGGCGCTGGCGAGCGGGTGACCTTCGAAATCACCGACACCCGTTTTCAGGGAGAGGGCGTGGAGCTGGCGGGCCGGCTCGTGATGCCGGTGGGCGATGAGCCGGTCCCCCTGGTGGTGCTGGTGCACGGCTCTGAAGACTACAGTGCGCTCGATTACTACTACGATCAACGCCAGCTGCCCGCTCAGGGCATCGGCGTGTTTGTCTACGACAAGCGGGGCACCGGGCAGTCCGAGGGCGACTACTCGCAGGACTTCCATCTTCTCGCTGCCGATGCCGCCGCCGCGCATCGGACGGCGCTGGCGTTGGCGGGCGAGCGGGCCGCACACAGTGGCTACTCGGGAGGTAGCCAGGGCGGCTGGGTTGCGCCCCTGGCGGCAACGCTCAGCGATGTCGACTTTGTGGTCGCCAGCTACGGCATGGCTGAAGGACCGCTGGCGGAAGACCGCGATGAGGTGCAGTTGCGATTGCGCAAGGCAGGTTATGGGGCAGAGGTTCTGGCCCAGGCGCGGGAGATCACAGACGCCACCGGGCGATTGCTTGCTTCCGACTTTGAAGCAGGTGCCGACGACCTTCAGCGCCTGCGGGCTCGCTATCAGGAAGAACCCTGGTTTGCAGAACTCGAGGGCGGTGTGACCTGGGAAATGGTCAGCCGGCCGCTATGGCAGTTCCGCGCCGGCTACTATTTTCTGGATGTGGGCACGAGCTGGAACTACGAGCCGATGTCTGTGCTGCGCAAGGTCGACGTGCCAATGCTTTGGGTGCTCGCGGGCGCCGATAGCTCCGCGCCCCCGGAGCAGACGCGACGACGGTTAGGCGAACTGCAGCAGGGAGGCCAGCCGGTGGATGTGGCGTACTTTCCGAACACCGAGCACGGCATGATTCGGTTTACGGAGACTGTGGACGGCGAGCGGAAGGAACTCGGTTACGCGTCCGGTTACTTCCCACTGCTTGCCGACTGGATAGCGAACCTGCGGCTGAGTGCGCAGGTTCCCGATGCGGAGCTATCCCCCAGAACGGACGCGTAGCGCGCTCGCCCCGGGGGTTGGCTTTACTGATCGGTCGCGGGCCATTCCGGCAACCGACCGGGCGTCCAGGGCGCGCCCTGTGCGCCCAGCCGCGTCTCGAAGGTGGACAGATCCTGCTGGAGCGTTTGCAGCTGCGCCATCACCGCACCGAACTCTTCGGCTGCGATCTCGTAAGACGCCTGATGCAGTCCCGTCACCGGTGCCTGGCTGCGCCAGCTGTCACCGCGCAGCCCCAGGGCGCGTTCGCTGATCGACATGGGTGCCGGTTCGTTGCGCATACTCAAGCTGCGATCACCGAGCAGCGCCTGGTGGATCGAATCCAGCTGCGCCTTGAGTTGACCGAGCGTGGCGTAGTCGTTTGCCGCTGCGGACGGTGTTGCATCCAGCCCCTTCCAGAGATGATCGATGCGTCCCTTCAGCTGCTCGGCATAGCGCACCGCACCGGTTACGGCGCTCAGCAAGGTTCCGGTTTTCCGATGAAAGGCGAGGAGCGCCGGGCGATCCTGAGTAATCTCCGGACTGTTCTCAAGAGACTTGAGACGAAAGCTCTGCGCTGTCCCCACGGTGCTGGGCTGCCCATCGATGCGCGCGACGAGCTGCGCTTGATACTCACCGGGAAGCGCCATCGGTCCTGCGGGCGGAATTGCGAACAGCTGCGGGGGCGGTTCCTCCAGGCGAACGGGATCGGGCGCGGGCAGGCGCATGTCCCAGGCAATGCGATGCAGGCCTTTGCCGTGCGGCGCTTCGACGCGGCGGATCACCTCACCATTGGCATCGCTGATCTCCAACACGAGCGACGGCCCGCGCTCCGTGTCTTCCTCACGCAACGCGTCCCAGGCGGGATAGGGCGTGTCCTGCCCCTGTTCCTCCTGCTTGCGTTCGGCCGCGCGGCGTTTCGCTTTGCGGCTGTCCAAGCCTTCCGGGAGATAATAGGTGAAGGTTGCGCCGTAGGGCGGATTGCTCGCAACGTAGAAGTTGTTGCCCTGAAAGCTGCGGCTCCCACCGTTGGGTCCCCAGCGGTCGCCTTCCACGTAGAGCCAGGCATCCCTCGCGGAGAACAGCGTTGCCGGCCCGTCGGTGAGGGTCGCCGTGCTGCTGCGCAGCGCCTGATAGTCATCGAGAACATAGACGCCGCGCCCGAAGGTGCCGATCACCAGGTCCTGCTCCCGGGCCTGGATCTCGATATCGCGCACCGCGATGGTGGGCAGCTGCGTCAGTTCGTGCCAGCGCTTGCCGCCATCCTGACTGAAGTACAGCCCGAACTCGGTCCCAACGAACAGCAGGTTCGGATCGACCGGGTCCTCGGCGATGGTGTGTACGGAACCGCGATCCGGTAGATCCCCGCTGATTGAGCGCCAGGACCGGCCCTGATCATCGGTGCGATACACGTAGGGTTTGAAGTCGCCGCGCTTGTGGTTATCGAACACGGCGTAGGCGCGGTCTGCATCGTGGTGCGACGCGATCAGATCTTCGACCAGCGACATGTCCGGCACGCCGCGGAAGCGCTTGACGGAGCGCCAGTTGTCTCCGCCGTCCGTCGAAACGCTGATCACGCCGTCATCGGTGCCCGCGTAAAGCACGTCCGCCTGCACCGGGCTTTCACTCAAGCCCACGATGCTGCCGTAAATCGAGGTCGAGTCGTTCTTGGCAATGGCGTCCACACTCCACACCCGGCCCATCACTTCCAGCGCATTGCGATCGATCTGCCGCGTCAGGTCCGGGCTGATGATCTGCCAGCTGTCCCCGCGATCATCGGAGCGGAACACGTACTCTGCGGCGTAGTAGATCCGGTCGGGATTGTGCGGGCTGATCAGCAGGGGCGTGTTCCAGTTCCACTTGTACTTCGCGACCCCGCTCGGTGGTTTGGGCGTGATGTACAGCCGCTCCTGCGTGCGACGGTCATAGCGTGCGAGACCGCCGTACTGGTACTGGGTATAGATCAGGTTCGGGTCCCGTGGATCGCTCTGCGACTTGTAGCCATCTCCGCCGAGGATGATGGTCCAGTCGGCATTGGCGATGCCGTGGACGACCTGGGTGCGGGACGGTGCGCAGAGACTGTTGTTGTCCTGGGTGCCGCCGCACACGTTGTAGAAGGGCTCTGCGTTGTCCGGCTGCACCCGGTAAAACTGGGTGATCGGCAGGTTGTCGACGTGGCGCCAGGTCTGCCCTCGATCCCAGCTCGAATAGATGCCGCCGTCTCCGCCCATGATCAGGTGCCGGGTGTTCTCCGGGTTGATCCACAGGGCGTGGTCATCGACGTGGCGGTGCGTTGTCGATAAAGGCGTGAAGGTCTTGCCGGCGTCTTCGGAGATGGCCGTATAGGTATCCAGCGAGTAGAGGCGTTCGGGATTCTTCGGGTCCACCACGAGCTCGTTGTAGTACTGCGGGCTGGTGGTGATACGGTCCGACTGCTTCGTCCAGCTCTGGCCAAAGTCGGTGCTCAGGTACAGGCCCTGCTCATCGTCGCTGGCCTCGATGATCGCGTAGATGCGGTTCGGCGCCGAAGGCGCTGCGGCCAGACCGATACGCCCCATGTCATCGTCCGGCAGACCGCGCGTCGCCTCCGTCCAGGTCTGGCCGCCATCTTCCGAGACGTGGATGCCGGAGCCAGGGCCGCCGTTGATGAGCGTCCAGGTATGCCGGCGCCGCTGATAGCTGCTGGCGACGATGTGCCCGGGCCGCTCCGGATGCACGATGAACTCGTTGACCCCGGTGTCCTCATCGATGTTAAGCACGCGCTGCCAGCTGTCACCGCCGTCCTTGGTTTCGTACAGGCCACGATCACCGCCGCTGTTCCACAGCGGGCCCTGGGCCGCCACGCGAACGTGGTCCCCGTCCTCCGGGTTGATCCAGATCTGGGCGATGTGCCCCGAGTCCTTCAGACCGACGTTGGTCCAGGTCGATCCGCCGTCCGTCGACTTGTAGACGCCATCACCGTAGCCGACGGATCGCTGCGCGTTGTTCTCGCCGCTGCCGACCCACAGCACCATCGGGTTCGACGGATCGATCTCGACCACGCCCAGCGCGTAGGAGGCCTCGCCGTCGAACAACGGTGTCCAGGTGGTGCCGTCGTTGGTGGTCTCCCACAGGCCGCCCGACGCGGCCGCGACCAGGTAGTGGTGGGGCGAGTGAAAGGCGAAGTCGGCGATGCGACCGGACGGGTAGGCAGGCCCGATCAGCCGCAGCGGCATCGTCGCCAGCGGGTGCTGATCGGCGTTGTCTGCCGAGGGCGCTGCCGAGACGCCGGCACTCAGCACTGCAACCAGCAGCAGTGCACCGCGAACGCTTCCCTTGGTCATTCTTTCAATCCTGTATTGCGTCCCTTATTCGGGGAGGGGCGAGCCCGGGGTCCAGGGTGCGCCGGCGGCGGCCAGCGCGGCTTCGAGCGCGGGAATGTCCTCGGACTCCAGCGCCTTGAGCGCGGTGCGGACTTCTGCGAAGCCCTCCTGGGCATAGCCGAGCACCGCTCGATGCGTCTGTGTCGGGCCGTAGGTCGAGTTTCCGGTTCCGGTCAGCAGCCGCCCCAGTCGCTCGGTCACGCTCGCCGGAGCGGCGGTCCCCAGCGTGTTTTGAGCCTTGTTGCCTTCGAGCTTCGCCTCCGCTGCAAAGAGGGCCTGGCGCAGGCCGTGCCATTGCGCATCCAGTTCTGCGGGAGACCCCTGGGCGCGCGCGATCGCTTGCTGCATCAGATCGAGCCGTGCATGGAGTCCGGCGATGACCTGCGTCGCAGCGGTCACGTCGCGCTGCAGTGTTGCCAGCGTTTTCCAGAAGGCGGCAGCCTCTTCCGGCGATGCGCCCGGAAGCGCGCCCTGACGCAATCGCTGCACCGCAAAGGTCTGCGCGGGTGCCAGCTCTCGGGTCTCACCGTTCACAAACTGATGCAGGGCGACGGAGTACTCGCCCGGCACCGCGAGATGCCCCTTGGGTTGCTCGTCTTCCTTCGGTCGCTCCGCCGGATCCACCGCTACCGCTGCGCTTGCCGGGTAGCGCAGATCCCAGGCGATGCGGTGGATGCCTCTGCCCGTCGGTCCGTCCAGCCGGCGGACCACGTTGCCCGCGGCGTCCGTGACCGTCAGATAGACCTTCGGCTTGGCTTCGCGGCGCTCGCTTTCTGCCACATCGAAATCCGGATAGGGCGTGTCGTCGCCTTTGTCGATGGCGTCCTGCTCTCGATCCTGCCGCAGCTCCGCCTGGGTCTTCAGACCGTCCTTCAAATAGTAGGTAAACACCGCGCCGAAGGGCGGGTTCGGCGCCCGATAGAGGTTATGTCCTTGCGAGGCGCCCTCATCGAATCCCAGGGGGTGCCGTTCCAGGTACCACCAGGCTCGGCGTGTCGGAAACAGCAGGGCCGGCGTCTCGAGCGCTTCGGGGTTCAGCGTCCGTAGCGCCTGGTAGTCGTCGAGAACGAAGATGCCGCGGCCGAAAGAAGCGGCGACCAGGTCGTTTTCCCGGCGCTGGATGGTGACATCACGAAACGCAATGGTCGGCGCGCCGCCTTCGAGCTTCAGCCACTGGCCGCCCCCGTTCACCGTAAAGAATAGACCGAACTCCGTGGCAGCGAAGAGCAGGTTCGGCTGCACGTGATCCTGCACCAGCCGCCAGACCAGATGCCGATCCGGGAGATCGCCGCGAATGCTGCGGAAGCTGCGACCACCGTCCGTGCTCTTCAGCAGGTAGGGGGTGAAATCGCCATACTTGTGATTGTCGAGGGCGATGTAGACGGTCTGCGGATCGAACAGATCGGCGCGGATGTCGTTGACGAAGGCCGTGGCTGGAACGCCCGGCAATCGACCGACCTCCGTGCGCGTCCAGGTCTCGCCGCCATCCTTTGTGGTCTGGATGAGGCCATCATCGGTGCCAACGTACAGCACTTTGGGATCCACCGGCGATTCGCCGATGGCGCTGATGGTGTTGTACTGGGACATCGCGTATAGGTCCCAGGGGGCCTCGATCGACCATTGCCGATCCATGAGCGGTAGGCGCTCGCGGAACTCGTTGCGGGTCAGGTCCCCGGAAAGTGCCTGCCAGCTGTCACCGCGATCATCGGAGCGCCACAGTCGCTGGCTCGCAAAGTAGAGGCGCTTCGGCTCATGGGCACTGACCAGAATGGGCGCATCCCAGTTGAACCGCTCCGCCGGCTCCCCGGGCGCCGCCTGCGGCTGAATGTGGACCACCTCCTCGGTCGTGCGATCAACCCGCGCCAGATTTCCTTCCTGCCACTCCGCGTACATGATGTCGGGATTACCCGGCTCCGTCGCGGACTGATGACCGTCCGCGAACAGCGTGATGAACCAGTCGCTGTTGCGAATACCGTGGCGGTTCTCGGTCCGCGAGGGCCCGCCCTGGGAATTGTTGTCCTGCGTCCCGCCGTACACCTGATAGAACGGCTCGCGATCGTCCACCGCCACCTTGTAGAACTGTGTGATGGGCATGTTGCTGATAAAGCGCCAGCTCTGCTCGTTGTCGTAGCTCTCGTACAGGCCGCCGTCGCTGCCCACCATCAGGTAGTCGGGATCGTCGGGCCGAAAGGCGATCGCGTGATCGTCGACGTGCTTGTACTCGTTGTTGATGGGCCGCCAGGTCTTGCCGCCGTCTTCTGACACCTGCGTGGTGTTGTTCATCAGGTACAGACGATCGAAGCGATGCGGACTGCTGTACAGCTCCTGGTAGTAGTGGGGGCCGGTGCCGCCGCTGACCATGTCAGAGCGTTTCTCCCAGGACGCGCCATAGTCCGTTGAGCGCCAGATGCCGCCGGTGCGGTTATCGAGCTCGATCGCCGCGTACACAACGTTGGGCTGCTGCGCCGACAGCGCGAGCCCGATCTTGCCGACGTTGACGTCGCTGGGCAGGCCCTGCTCGAGCGCGTTCCAGCTCTCGCCGCCATCGTCGCTGCGGTAGATGCCGGACTCCGGGCCGCCGCCCATCAGTGCGGCCACGGTGCGATGGCGTTGCCACAGCGCTGCGTACAGGCGCTTGGGATTATCGGGGTCGATCAGGAGGTCGGTCGCCCCGGTCCAGGGCCCGGCGCTCAGCACTTGCCGCCAGCTTTCGCCGCCGTCGGTCGTTTTATAGACCCCACGCTCACCGCCCTTGGACCACAGTGGCCCCTGCGCCGCGACCCACAGGGTCTGCGGATCTTCCGGGTGGACGATGATCTTCGAGATGTGTTCCGACGCGGCAAGACCCCGCTGGGTCCAGCTGTCGCCGCCATCGCTCGAATGGTAGATCCCGTCGCCGAAGCCCACGTGGCGACCGCCGACGTTCTCGCCGGTACCGACCCAGATGCTGTCGGGATTGCTCGGGTCGATCGCCAGCGTGCCGATGGAGTAGGACGACTCTTCATCGAATACCGGCGTCCAGGTCGTGCCTGCGTTGACGGTTTTCCAGACCCCGCCGGAACCAACGGCCACGTACCAGGTGGCGGGATCCTCCGGCAGGATCTCGATGTGCGCAATACGCCCGGCCATCAGGGCCGGGCCGATGTTGCGCAGGGCCAGGCCTTTGAAGGTCTCGGCGGACCAGGGCGGGCTGTCTTCGTCGCCCTCTGCAGCGATCGCTGCCGGGCTCAGCAAGGCCAGGCACAGGGTGATCAGGAAGAGCCTGGGTCGGAGAGAGCGATGCCGCCGCATGGGGTGCGATTCCTTATGGTTGATGATGGTTGTTGCCAACGTTGCGGTGTGAGTTACCCACCGGCGCGTTGCAGCCTCTGATCGGGCTGGGCTCGCTGGAGCCTTCTGGCTTTGCGCGCCCGGGCCGCCCGGGTGGTGAGGAAGAGATAGATGCCCGTGGCCCAGAGCAGGAACAGCCCGATGGCGGCGGGCAGGAAGACGTAGTGCTTCGTCCAGCTCGTGAAGAAGGAGCCATCGTGAAGGGACTCGATCAGGTCCGAGCGGCGATAGGCGACCTGCAGCACCGCGCCCGTTTGCCCGTCGATCTGTGCCTCCCAGCGGTTGCCGGCGACGAACTTCACGATGCCCTTGTCCGGTTTCACGTCCACCCGGTCCAGATCCGCCCAGTGGCGCACCTGCAGCTCGGGAATGCTGCGAACAACAGCGAACAGCTCATCGAAGCTCTGGGCGGGCGCGATTTCGGCCTGCTCGCCGCGCTGGGTGGGGGGTTGGATCCAGTCGAGATCTTTCTTGAGCAGCAGCAGCACACCGGTTCCGACCACCAGGCCGAGGGGCAGCCATAGCAGCGGCGACAGCCAGTGGTGAATTTTGCGCAGCGCGATATCGGGTTTCACGACGGAGCCGATGTTCCGGGACTTCCCGGGCGCGTGCAAGGGCGCTGCGCCGGGTCCATCACCTTTCCATCATGTTCCCGTCAGGACCGTCCCTGGCGTCAGGGGCGAACCTTCGTAGCCCAGACAAGAAAGAAATGGAGTCATGTCATGGCCAACGTTCGAATGCTGCTCAGCGCACTGCTGTTGATCCTATCCAGCGCGGCAGTCGCCGAGCTGACCCCCTTCGAGGACTACGAGTTCAGTGAGGCGGTTTACACGGTGGACACGATCAAAGTGAAGCCCAGCGCCGGGGATCACTACCTCGAGGGCCTGAAGGCGACCTGGAGCGCCAGTCAGGAAATCGCGAAGAAGCTGGGACATATCGAGGATTACGCGATCTACTCGAGCATCACTCCTGAAAGCGGGCACTTCAATCTGATGCTGGTCACCAAATTCAAGAACCTGGCGGCCACGGCGCCCTCGAAGGCCAAGCGCGATGCCTGGCTGAAGGAAATGGGGGCTGCCAAAGCCAAAGCCGGCAACAAGCGAGCGCTGGAAAACTACCCGGAGCTGCGCGAGATCACCGGCAGCTACATCATGAACGAGATTACCTTCAAGTAAGATCTGGCCGAAAAGAACCTAATTCCCGGGCCAGGATGTGTGATCGCATCCGGTCCGGCAGTGGCTAGATCGGCTCTCGAATTCGCCATAAGCTTCCCGATCACGGGGAGCACTCCGGCTGGGGTGGCGAGTTATGGCAGGCGAGGGCGCCGGTCCGTACTGGATCGGCCGATGCCGGATCGATCCGGCACGAAATGTGGTCGATGGCCCGCTGGCGAGGGAAGGGGGCCCTGATCGCGCGCGGTCGCGGGCCAGCGGCTGCTCCCTCGAGCCCAAGGTCATGGCGGTGCTGTGCCTGCTGGCGGGCCGCGCCGGTGAGGTGGTCGAGCGGCGCGTCCTGCTCGACGAGATCTGGCGCCACCAGGCGGTGGCGGACGAGAGCCTGACCCGAGCGATCTCGGTGATTCGCAAAACCTTCCGCCGCTTCGACAGCGAGCCGGTGATCGAGACCATTCCGAAACGCGGCTACCGCCTCGTCGCGCCGGTGCGGTGGCCCGAGCGGTCTTTCGCTCGCGGAACGAAGGCTGCGGGCGCCGCCGTGTCACCGGTCCCTGAACATTCCATCGCCGTGCTGGCGTTTGCTGATCTGAGCCCCGGCAAGGACCAGGAGCATCTGGCGGACGGGGTCGCGGAAGAGATCCTCAACGCGTTGACCGCGGTGTCGCAGCTCAAGGTTTCGGGCCGCACGTCTTCCTTCAGCTTCAAGGGTCGCAACGCCGACATTCGCGAGATCGCGGAGACGCTGCACGTCGCCTACGTGCTCGAAGGCTCACTGCGCCTGCAGGGCGAGACCGCGCGGATCACGGCCCAGCTCATCGACCGGGAGGGCTACCATCTGTGGTCGCAGACCTTCGATCGCGACCGCAGCGACCTCTTTCGCCTGCAGGAAGAGATTGCCCGAGCCATTACCGACCAGATCGTCGGGATCGTTGCCGACGGCGCGGACGCACCACAGCCTAGCGTGCCGTTGTTGACCACGAGCACCGGCGCCTACGACCTGTTCGTGAAAGGGCGTGACCTGACTCATAAGCTCAACGGCCAGACGACCATTCCCGCCGGGATTGCGCTGCTGGAGCAGGCGGTGAAGCTGGATCCGGCGTTCGCCGAAGCCTGGGCTTGGCTCGGGCTCGCGCACTTCATCCTGCCCGAGTTCTCCCGCACCGAGGACTGGCACAGCCACATCGAGCAGAGCCGGGATGCGATCGCGACCGCCCTGGCCCTGGCGCCCGAGTGCAGCATGGCGCTGCTGGTCCAGGCGCTGCAGACCACCTACGACCACCGGGTCGATGAAGCGCTCGCGATTTACGAGCGCGCGGTCACCCTGGATCCCAACAACGTCGAGACCATCGCCGGCTTCGGCCTGGGCATGCTCGCGATCGGTCGCCACGACCGCGCCCGGGAAGCGTTTGATCGCGTGCTGCAGCAGGATCCGCTGTGCGGGCTGTGGCACACGGTGTATGGCGGTATCGAGCTCAATGCGGGCGCGTTTCTCGAGTCCGAGCGCTACTTCAGGCAGTCCTTCGAGCTGGGCTTTGGCGCTGCGGCGTTCGGCGTCGCGCACCGGCTCGCGCAGCGGGGCGAAGGACGGCAGGCGCTGCGCTTTTTGCGCCGCAACCATGACGGTCTGGCACCGGTGGAACAAGCCGAGCTGAGCTCGGCAATCGTGCGCGATACGGTCTACCGGGCCTACCTGATGCGACCGCCCGTGGCCCGCTTCCTGACCGCCCTGGCCTTGAAGCGGCGACTGCGCAACCGGCTGGCGCAGCCGACCTCCGCGTCTGTGATCAGCTTTCTGTTTCTGGAAGAGCCCGCGGCTTTCCTTGCGAACATTCTGGAGAAGCCCAACCCCTACCTGGGCTATACCATTGCCCGCATCTGGGAACCGACCCGGCAGTCGCAGCTCGTGCGCGAGCACCGCGACTTCCCCGCCTTTGCCGAGGCGCTGGGGCTGAACCGTGCGTGGGCCTGTTACGGTCAGCCGTTGCAGCCGTCCCTGGGACCCGCGACCGTGGCGGGCGCGAGCGGGACCAGCCTGACGATGGGTATCTGACGCGCGACCCGGGCCTGATAGCGGTTGAATCCCGGGTTGAGCCTGCAGAACTGGCCCCAGAGTCGTTCGTGGTCGGGACCGGAAACCCTGGTGGCGGCCGCGCCGAAGCGCCGACCCGCCACGGTCACCTGCACCGGTGCCTTAAGCGCGTTGTGATACCAGGCGGGGTGCCGCCGACTGCCGCCGCCGGACGCGATTAGATAGAGCGCGTCATCCTGCAGATAGAGCAGCGGCGTCCGGTAGCGCCTGCCCGTGCGTGCGCCGGTGGTGGTCAGCAACAGGATCGGCATGACGCCCAGCGCAATGTTCCAGCGGCCGTGGCTGATATGCAGCAGGAATCGGTCGAGCGGTGGGGTGATTCGGGTGAAGCACCAGGCACCGGCTCGGGTGGCGGCAAACTTCAGCGCGCCGTCGCGTAGCCAGCTTCGGATCCCGGGCGACGGGTCTCTCGGCGATGCGGTTCGGGGCGTCGACTCCGGCATGGCGGCAGTCTAGCGATGCCCGGGTGCACCAACCAGCAGCGCAAGGACTGAGGTCCGGAATGGCCATCATGAGCCAGGCGTGTAATTTTGTATTGCCAAGGCGGTATAGGTGTTTAAGGCTCCCGACAGGGAGGGATACCGGAACCTGCGTTGCACTCCTCTGCCAGCTTGAGCTCTGCCTTCGTCAGCCCGCCGACCCAATGGTCGATGATCGCCGGGCTGCAGGACGCCTCCGGGGAGCGCGGCCGCAGCCTCGAGCGCCTGGCGGCGCATTATTTCTACCCGGTCTTTGCACAGCTGCGGGATGCGGGCTTTGCTGAGGCCGACGCCTACAGCTTTGCACATGGGTTCTTCAACGGGCTGATTGCCGGGCTTGGAGAAGGGACGTTGCCGGATCGGTTTCGTGTCTATCTACTCGCCCAGCTGGATCAGTTCTGCGCTGATCCCGCACCGGCGGAGCGGCCCATACCCGGGGCCCCGGCACTGGAATCGGTCCGTAAACGCTATGCCCGGGACTCTGATCTGCCGGGTCCACCGGCGCAGGTGTTCGATGCGCGCTTTGCGCGCGAGGTCATGACCCGGGCGCTGTTACGTTTGAAGACCGAGGCCGTGGGGAACGGCCGCGAAGCATTGTTCCTGGCCCTCGCACCTTATCTGATCCGCGATCCGCAGACTTCAGACCGACAGCGGCTGAAAGCAGAGCTGGGCCTGTCCGGGGTCGCACTGACGATTGCCCTGCGCCGCCTGCGCGCCCGCTATGCGGAGCTCGGCAATGCCGAGCTCACCCAGACCCTTTGCGAACCGGACGACCTCGCGTCCGAGCGAACGGTGATCAACGCCCTGTTCGATCCGCCCCAGTGAGTGAGGGCGACGACCAGCTCGAGTCGTTGCTGCTACAGCAGGCGGGTGCCCTGGCAAACCTCGCCTTTGGGAGTGCGCCCGGAGGCAGCGCTCCGATCGCCTCCCGCGAGCAGCCTCTGGGCCTGCTGCCCGTTGCCGACCTTGATCTGGATCTGACCGATCCCGAGCAACGTCACTTTGGCGACTATGAGCTGCTCGGCAAGGCGGGTCAGGGCGGCATGGGTGTGGTCTATCGCGCCATGCAGACCAGCCTTCAGCGCGAGGTCGCGCTCAAGCTCCTGGCGGCCGGCCCCTGGTCCTCTCAGGACTTCATTGAGCGATTCAAACGGGAGGCCCACGCTGCGGCGCGCCTGCAGCACCCGAACATCGTCACGATCTTCGATATCGGCGAGCAGGATGAGCTCAACTACTTCACCATGCGCCTGGTGGACGGCCCGACGCTCGGTGAGCACCTTGCGGATCATGGCGGGACCCTGCCGCCGGAAACGGCCGCC
This sequence comes from Pseudomonadota bacterium, assembly GCA_038749065.1. Taxonomy (GTDB): domain Bacteria; phylum Pseudomonadota; class Gammaproteobacteria; order Pseudomonadales; family Azotimanducaceae; genus CALHVX01. Next base: position 14,108 of record JBCDIK010000006.1, read on the forward strand.
GCACTCGTCCGGACCGTGGCTGAAGCGGTGGACTATGCCCACCGGCTGGGTGTCCTGCATCTGGATCTGAAGCCCAGCAATGTGTTGCTCGATGCGTCGGGGACGCCGCTGGTCGCTGATTTCGGGCTCGCACGCCAGCTGGGTCTTTCCATGGAGGTGGCCAACGACGAAGTCTCAGGCACACCCAGCTACATGGCGCCGGAGCAAGCCCGGCTGGACGATTCCCGCCTCTCGCCGGCGACGGATGTCTACGGGTTGGGCGCGCTGCTCTATGAGTGTCTGACCGGCCAGCCGCCGTTCGCGGCAGAGAGCACCAGCAGCACCCTGCGAGCGGTGCTCAATGCGCCCCTGGTCGCCCCGCGAGCGCTTGATCGCCGCATTCATCCGGACCTCGACGCGATCTGCCGTCGCGCACTGGCCCGCGATTCCAACGCCCGCTACTCGAGCGCCAGCGCGCTGGTTGCCGACCTGTCGCGCTTCCTGGAGCGCCGGCCCGTTGTGGCTCGCCCGCTGGGCACGGTCCGCCGCTTCGGACACTGGCTGCGTCGGGAACCGCGGGTTGCGGGGTTGCTGGCCGTGGCGGTGGTGACCCTGCTCGCGGGCTTGTTCTCCACGTCGATGCAGTGGCGACGCGCGCAGTTGAACGGCGCCGCAGTCGAAGACCTGCTCTGGCAGAGTCGACGCCAGAACGCACAGGCATCGCTCGCTCGCGGTGACGGATTTGCGGGGATGAACCTACTCGCGGCCAACCTGGAGGAAATGACGCCACAGCAGGCAGAGCAATCCGGTGATCGGCTGCGTCTTGCCTTTGCGGAGTCCCGGGCACCGGAGTTGCTGGCCCGGATGCCGATTGCCGCGGGCGTCACCGCGTTAGCGCTGAGTGCCGACGGGACCCGGCTCGCGAGTGCGCACGCCGATGGCACGCTGCGTTGGCATGACACTCGCACCATGAGGGAGCTTGGGCAACACAGTCTCGTCGGCGTGGTGGGCCTGCGTCCGAACCGGATGGTCGCTCAGCTGCGCTTTCTGGATGCGACCCGGGTGGTGCTCACTCAGGAAAACCTCGACTGGTCTCTACGCCCTTCCGGCTCGATGGCAGTCTTCGATCTTCAGGCGCGCCAGTTTCTCGAGCCCCCGCCGGCGGTTAACAACCTGCTGGACACGGTCTTCAGCGCCAATGGGCGCCAGGCGCTGTTGCGGTTTGCCGGCGCGGTGCGCGAAGAAGACCAGGTTCAGCTTTGGCAAACACAACCGTGGCGGCCTTTGACCGGGAAGGTTTCAAATGCCCAGCATCGGCATGCGCCGTGGCTTGTGTTTGATCAATCAGCGCTGGCCGCGACTGTGTACGGGACGCTGCAACCGGTGACCGTCTGGCGGGAACTCACGCAGCGCGTTGCTCGCATCGGCCGGCCCGATCTCTACGCGCTGCGCTCCTGGTCGATCAGCAGCGATGAGCGCTGGCTGGCGCTTGGCGACGTCGAGGGTCGGGTGCTGGCGCTCGATCTGGTCGAAGACCGCGTGGTCAATCTACCGGCGGCGCTGGGCGATGAGGTGACCTGGGTGACCTTCAGTGAAGACGCGCGCTGGCTGGCGGCCGGGTCTCGCGCCGGGCAGGCCATGGTTTTTGATGTGCGCACGGCGCAACCGATCAGCGAGCCCCTGACCCATTCGTTTCCCATCGAGCGGCTGGTGCTGTCGCGCGCGCAGCAACTGCTGCAGGTACAAGGTCGGGAGCGTAGTGAACTGTGGCGTTTGCCCCTGCCTTCCCGCTATCCGCGGGCCGCCGTCCGCGCAGCTGCGAACCCTCTGCCGCTGAATGCACAGCAGCATGCGCATGCCAGCGCGCTGGCGCTAGGGGTCGGCCTGTACGCGACAGCGGAAGAAAACGGTCTGGTAAGCCTGTGGCGACTGCGGCATTCGCCGCTCCTCGCCGCCCAGGGGGCGCGCCAGATTCCGGCGCAGCCCTTGTTCGATGGCCGCTCCGCAGTCGCTGTGGACGGGCGCCGTGTCCGGGTCATTGATGTCGCGACGCGAGCCCCCCGCTCCCGGTGGTTTGATCTTCCGCAAGCGCCGGGCTTTGCCACCCTCGCGAACGAGTCATTGCTCATCGTGTCCTGCGGTGCCCAGCTGCTGCTGTTCGATGTTGGTGAGGCGGGCACCGGGCGCCCTGCGCGCCGGATCGATCTGCCGGATACACCGATGCGCCTGGTGCTCAACCCTGATCGCTCGCAGGTGCTGCTGGCGTTTCCAACCGCTGCGGATGGCTTCTTTGAGGAGCGGCTGCAGCTGTGGGATCTGGCCGCTGGCGTCCAGCGCGCTGCGATCACCCTTCCTGGCCCGCTGCGCGAACTGGGCTATGACCCGGCCGGGGGACTGATCTGGGTGCTTGGGACGAACCCGGACCGGATCGACCTCCTGGATGACGTCGATCTCTCCCACCGCCACAGGGTCCTGCCGTCGGAAGCGCACGGGTTGAGCGCGATGAGCGTCATGGGCGGCGAACTGCTGTTCAGCGAGTACTCGCGCACTGGCGTGGATCGCCTGCTGCGCTGGTCGCAGGGGATGGCGACGCCGGAGCTGGTGGCGGAGCTCGGCGAAGCCGGCGTGCATGCGCTGGCGAGACTGGGCTCGCGCCCGGTCGTACTGGGAGCGCGGCGTAGCTTCCTGTTCGAGTCTGAAGCCCGTGCGATCGCCCTGGCGCACGATGCGGCGAGTCAGCCCGTACCTGCGGTGGCGGTGAATGAAGCTGGCACGCTCGTCGCGCGCGCGTTTCGCCACGCCGTCCGCCTCTACGATCAGCAGGGCGTGCCGGTCGGGGCGCCGCTAGCCATCGAGATCTCTGGCCATGACAGCGTCGCGCAGCTCGCTTTTGCACCCTCTGGAAACGGTCTGCTGGCTCGCACTGCGCTCGGCCGCTCGGCCTACTGGCCGATTCCCGCTGCCGCGGCGGATTTGTCGAAGCTGCGTCGGGTGCTGGCCTCGGAGACCCAGAGCACATCGGGTGCGCTGTCGACTGGGGATCCAGGCCCCTGGGCCAGTGGTTCCGAGCCGAGGGACACCCCGATTGACCGATTGGTCGCGGAAACGCGGATCCCGCCCAGGGATGCCCTGTCCGGTCCAGCCCAGCTGGATCTGGGATCGGTTTATACCCGTGGACCGGACGTTCGCAATCACGAGCTGGGGGACACGCTGATCGATATGTCCGGGATGCCCGTCGGCACGCAGCAGATTGATGGCGTTCGCTACGACATCCGTGGCGTTCTCATGTGCGGCGACCTGGCCGAGAACCGCCCCGGTGAGCAGGCCAGTGTGGTGGGTTACGAAGCGCCCCCCGTCAGCCTGGACGTCCCTCCGCAGCGCAGCACGGGAGTGCATTTGCTCATGTTCGCCCGCCAGTACGGCCCGATCGCGCGCCGCGCACGCTATCTGGATGTGGTCTTTCACTACGCCGATGGCAGCTCTGCCACGGCGACGGCCTTCAGCCATGAGCACGTTCCCGGCTGGACCGGGGGCGATGAACCGGTGCCCATTGGCTGGCTGCTGACGACCGCAGCCACCTTCTACTGGGATGGCTACACCGTGCCGATCAGTAACCCACTGATCCAAAACCCGTTTCCGGATCGGGTGGTGGTCGGGCTGAGCATTGACTGGACCGGCGGCATCGGTCTGCCACCCATCGTGTTCGCGGCGACGATGGCGTCTGCCGTGGCTGAGCCGGCGCTGGCGGCGGCTGATGGGTAATTCAAGGGGATGGTTTCGTTACCCAGGTTATGCGGCGCTGCGCTGCGAGCCGGGGCTTTTTTGCCAATGATCAGAGGAGAAGATCTCGTGTTGGAGTCAAAACGTTCCCTGAGCGAGCGCATCGCGACAGGGTTTGCACTGCTGTTCCTCGTCGCTGCTGGCCCGGCGGCGGCCTGCGGGGAGAACAAATTCAGGGCCGGCCACGGGCTCAAGTTTCATGACCATCGCGCATCGGTGTACGGCACCGTGCTGGTGTATGCGGCCTCGGCCAATGCGCTGGCACCTCGGGTCCTGCGTCGTGCCGGGCATACCGTGATTGTTGTATCCGATCCCGCCGATATGGCATCGGCCATTGCTGGCAACCGCTTTGATGTGGTCATCGCGCCACTCGAGCAGGTTCCGGCACTCTCTGCGGAGCTGGCGTTCGCCGTTCAGGCACCTAAGTTTGTGCCGATCGTGCGCCAGCGCTCGGCCCTGGCGGATGCGCAGCAGCGCTACGGGCATGCGCTCAGCACCGTCGCTGGCGGACGCACCATCATCGCGCTGGTCAACGATCTGATCCGGGCGGACGTCTAGCGATGCTCGCTCGCGTGCGAGTCGTCGTCTCGATGCTGGGGATCTGCCTGTCGCTGATCCTGGCAGGGTCCGCCCGGGCTGAGGGTGGCTACCTGTCGGTACAGTATCAGTACGTTGAGCAGGAAGGCTTCATCTTTGGAGATGGTGAGACCGAGGTCGATCTGGGTCGCCTCATTGCCCAGACCCTTCAGTTTGATCTGCTGTATCACCTGAATGACCGCTGGTCCGTTGAGGTCGGTCTTCCGATCGTTCGCAAGCGCTACAACGGCCCCATCCGCCATGACCCCCTGCTGCTGGATAACCCCCGCCCGGACAACGAGTTTCTCGACGATGGATCGTGGCAAACCAATGTCGCCAACATCGAGCTCGGCCTCAGCCGTCACTTTCAGTATCGCGACATCACTATCTCACCCTTCCTCCGCTTCGAGGTGCCAAGCCACAACTATGAGGTTTACGGTCTGGCTGCCGCCGGCGACGGTCTCAAGAAAGTCATGCTGGGGACGGGGATCAGCGCCCCGATCGGATTGAGCAACTTTTATCTTCGCGGTGAGTGGGGCTATACGTTCTCGGAGCGGGGTGGCGACGGGATCAACGTCAATCATCACCGCTTCCAGGCCGAGCTGGGCTATTTCCTTAACCGGCGCTGGACCGCACGGGTCTTCGCCCTCGGGCGCATCGGTAACGGTCTGGACTTTCCCGAAGACTATCCGTCGCTGACGGACGAGATCTGGTATCGCCACGATCAGACCATGTCCCATGAGTTCATCAACGTGGGCGTGGGCTTCGACTACCAGGTGAGCGCCCGCTACAACGTGTCTTTTTGGACTCAGGAGCTCGTTGAAGGCCGCAACACCAACACAACAGATGCGGCCTACTACCTTCAGGTGGGCTACGCGTTCTAAGGATCCGGTCCCGGCAGCATGAGTTGTGGCCCTGCGCCGATGGCGGGTCAGCGCTGTTGCGGACCGGCGGAGGCTTCGGGCGCAACGGCGCCCAGCGCTTCCTCGATCTCGGCAATGGCCGCCGGATGATTTCTCATGGCGGCTTCGACACCCTGATGAATGATGGCAGCGTAGCTGCTGCGCAGTTTGCGCAGGTTCGGATTGTCCGGAGGACTCAGGTCGAGCGCTGACTGCTGCATGACATAGTGGCGCAGGTGAAAGATCATCGAGTAGTGCCGCTCGATGGCCGCTGCGAGCCGGTAGCCGATGATCTCCGGCAGATCACCGCCGCCATTCGCAGTTTCCCAGGCACTGGTGCTGAGGTAGAAGTTCATCTGGCCCTGCGGCTGCGCACCGGCATCGCGAACGACCGTAAGGATCTGATAACAGCTCATCATCTCCTGCTTGAGTGTGCGCAGAACCGTCGTTGCGCGCCCGCGCCGGCGCCGTCGTTCGGCCGCCCGGCCAGCCAGCAGCGCTCCCAGGCCACCGATCGCAACGCCGATCAGGGTCGCGATCAGGTCCGGCAACGCATCCAGTAATAGGTCTTCCACGCTCAGCCAATCGAGTGCTTAAGCGCGTCGAGCTCGGCCTGAAAGGCCGCTTCGGAAGAGACGGTCTCCCGCAGTTCCTCCAGGGCGGCTTCGCGGAGGCGGGCGCGCATCCGGTGGATCGCGACGGCCACGGTATTGCGCCGCATCTCAAGGACTGCGGTCAGCTTGTCGTAGTCGTTGCGATCGGGCGCTTCGATCAGAAAAGGGCGGAGATGCCGGAAGAGCTCGCCGCGTCCTGCAGCGATGGCTTCTTCCTCCATACGGTGCAGTGCTTTGGCAAGCAGGACCGCGGCGAAATCGCGATCGAATGCATCCTGCGGACTGTCCGATGCAATGCCGTCGTCTTCGTAGGGCACGTGTTGCTGATCGCCACCGCGTTTCTGCGCAGACTGTTTAGCCAGCTCGTTCAGATAGAAGTTGCGAACCGAGGTGAGCAGGAACGTCCGAAACCGACCGCGCGACGGGTCGGCGCTGTCGATCGTCTTTTTCTCAAGGAGCCGGGCAAAGAACGACTGGGTGTAGTCCTCCGCGACTTCCCGGGACAGACCGCGGCGACCGAACCAGGCGACGACCACCGGGCGATAGGTACGGCATAAGGCATCGAGCGCGTCGCGGTCATTGCCGGCGCGCTCGATGATGCTCCACTGTGTTTCCTGGAAACGGGCCATCAGGACCTCACCGCACGGTAAACACCGCCTCGGCAACCGGGTATCCGGTGGGCTCGCCTTCAACACCCAGAAACGGCGCGCCGACGTTCGGATCTTCCGGGGTCAGGAGTTGTCTGGCAAGGCGTCGTCCATCGCTACGATCTGCCGGGCCGTGTCCGAACACCAGATACCAGACCTGGGCGTTGCGAGTCGGGTCCATTCCGTTCAGCGTGTCTTCGAAGTAGATCTGGCCGCGCCGTGAAGCGATCCCAGAGTCCATCAGGCCGAACACGGCCCGCGGGTTGGCATCCAGGAAGAAGGCTTCGACGCAGGCGGCGAAACCGCCCTGGCATTCTCCCGGCTGATCGATGTAGACCCACCAGACCGTGTAGGCATTGCCGGGCACGAGATCGTTCAGGACGCCGCGAGCGCGCAGCCGCTCCGGGAGCACGCACAGTCGTGCATTGCCGCTGGCGCTCATTTCCTCCAGGGGCAACACCGTTACCGGCGCGCTCTGGCAGGGGGACACCGAGGGCGCTTGAGCGATTGCGGATGGTGCGGCGGCCAGGGCCAGCAAGAAGCTGAGGATGCACGAGACGGTTCGATAGGACATGAGGACCTCCGTTGATTACGCGGGATGCGTACCCGGTGCTACCGGAGGTCGGAGCTGGAATTACGTCCGCGGAGAACCATGGCCTGGCGCCGCTGGGGCAAAAAAAGCGCCCGGCGGGGAGACCCCGCGGGCGCTTGAGCGTGTCAGCTGCGGAAGCTTAGCTGAGTCGGCGGCGACGCTGTAACCCGAGCGCAACAGCGCCGAGCATGAGCAGGCCGAGAGATTCCGGCGCCGGCACGTCCGCCACGATCGGGCCGGTGGCCGCGGTGCCGATCCGCAGTCCTTCGCTGAACAGGTCCGTGCCGAAGGTGGCGTTGAGCGCGCCAGCAGCCGTACCGGTCAGCGAGAGAATGAAGGGAAAGCCCGCGACATTGCTGCCCGTGCTGAGGTCAAACAGCGGCACGCCGCCGGCCAGGTCGAGTGCGCTGCCGGTGGCCGGGTTGATGCTGCGGACGAAGCCGCTGATCACCAGGTCGGTGGTGTTGATCAGGAAATTGCCGATCTCGATGCTGATGTTGCCGGCAGTAAACAGAATACCGCTCCCATCGTGTTCGATGGTGGATCCCGGAATCACGGCCTCAGACAGATCGCCACCGGTGATCGGGAAGCCGAAGGTCAGGCTGTTCAGATCAAAGGTGCCGGTTCCCGTAGCGCTGGGCGTGACCCCGGCGTCGAGCACGGCGAGAGCAACAGGCTCATCGAGGCGGACTTCAGTGAGCCCATCAACGATCGGTGCAGCCTGGGCGGTGACGGACAGCAGTGCCGCCAGCGCGCCAAGGCAGAGTTTGAACGACTTCATCAACAAAATTCCCCCGTAGGTACAGCTTGTAGTGTGCGGACGATGCGGGTGCGGGGGTGAACCGTGCGTCGCGCGGGTGTGAACCTTCGGTTAGCCCGCCGACGGCTGGATCGTCCTGGGCCTCCCATCGAGGACGCCGCTGTCACGCAGCGCACCCACCATGGCGTCGATTTCGCAAGGCTCGCTGAGCCCGTAGGCGAGCTGCCGACCGAACTGATACACCGCGGCTGCGGTGACCTGCGCGTGCGGCGCAACGCCGAGGCCCTGCAGGCGCTCGCGCAGATAGTCGAAGGGGTCGATTGGCTGCAGCTCGCCGGCCTGCGCCAGCGTATCGCCGATCGTGTAGAGGATGCGGCCCTGGGCGCTGGCCTGGGCCTGCAGCAGGGCCGTGAGGTAGACCGCCACGTCACGGGTGGCTTGGGCCTGCTCGAGCCGCGTCTCCAGCTCCGAGAAGACCCAGACCGCGACCGCCGCCAGCAGGCCCAGCCGGTTGCCGAAGTGATAGTGGATCGCGCCTTTGGTCACCCCCGCATCAGCGGCGATGGTTTCCAGGGCGACGTCCAGCCCGCCCTCCAGCTCATAGGCGCGATAGGCGGCCTCGACGATGGCGCGCTGGGTGTGGCTTCGACGTTCAGCTTGGGTAGGCACGCGAGCAGCGTAGGGGCAGCGCGGAAGTGCGACAAGGGTCCTTGTATACATACTGACCGATGGTTAGTATCTTCGGATGAACGTCGAAATTGTCAATAAAGTTAAGCCAACGCTCACCGCCAGCGATCATCCGTATCTGGGCGGTGCCTGGACGCCGCAGTTTGAAGAGGTCAACGGCACGGATCTCACGGTCATCGGCGAGATTCCGAAGGACCTCAGCGGCGTCTACATCCGCAACACGGAAAACCCCGTGCACGACGCGATCGGCACCTATCACCCCTTCGACGGTGACGGCATGCTGCACGCGCTCTGGCTGCATGAGGGACAGGCGACCTACCGGAACCGCTTCGTTCAGACCCGGGGCTTCATGGAAGAACAGGAAGCGGGTCGATCGCTGTGGACGGGGATTGCTGGCGACCCGCGCAAGTCGGAGCGCCCCGGTTGGGGGGCTCGAGGTGCGATGAAAGACGGCGCGTCGACGGACGTGGTCGTGCATGCCGGTGAGGTGCTGGCGACCCACTACATGTGCGGGGAAGGCTACCTGCTGGATGCGCAGACGTTGGACCCCCGGGGGACCGCGCCCTGGTCGCCAACGCACGGCGTCTCCGCACATCCCAAAGTCGACCTCGAGACCGGTGAGCTGCTCTTTTTCAACTACGGCAAGGAGCCGCCGTACATGCATTACGGCGTGGTCGGCGCGGACCGGCAGCTCAAGCACCTGATTCCTGTGGAACTGCCGGGCCCCCGGTTGCCGCACGATATGGCCTTCACCCGGAACTACTCGATCCTGGTGGACCTGCCGCTGTTCTGGAATGCGCAGCTGCTCGAAGCCGGCTACCACCTGCCTATGTTTCATGCGGATCTGCCCACGCGATTCGCGATCGTGCCGCGGTATGGATCGCCTGAGGAGATTCGCTGGTTCGAGGCCGCGCCCACCTTCGTGCTGCACTGGACCAATGCGTACGAAGAGGGCAACGAAGTGGTCGTCGAAGGGTACTTCCAGGAGGAGCCGGACCCGCAGCCGCTGCCCGGCTTCGAGCCGAAGATGGGCAAGCTGCTCGCCGGGGTCGATGAGGCCTCGTTCCGGCCAAAGCTGCATCGATGGCGGTTCAACCTGTCCACCGGCGCGACGCGTGAAGAGCGGCTGGATGATCGCAATCTGGAGTTCGGCACGATCAATCAGCACTACGCCGGGCGCAAGGCGCGCTACCTGTACTCGACGACTACTGAGCCGAACTGGTTTCTGTTCAACGGCCTGGTGCGCCATGATCTTGCGACCGGCGAGTCGCAGTCACTGGCCTTTGGCGAGAACCGCTACGGCAGCGAAGCGCCCTTTGCGCCGCGGATCGGTGCCATGCGCGAGGATGATGGCTACCTGCTGTCGTTCGTGACCGACCTGAATCGGGCCGGCTCCGAGTGCCTGATCCTTGATGCGGCGGATATCAGTGCCGGGCCGGTGTGTCGGATTCTGCTGCCACACCAGATCTCCAGCGGCACGCACGCGGTGTGGGCGGCGCGGGAGGAGTTTACATAAGAGAAGTGATACGCCGGGCTCCATAGCTCCTATGGCGCTCGGTCTTGCGAGAAGCGGCTCATTCCCTCGTGCAGCTCCGACGTACCAGGGCCACCTTAGTCCCGGTTGATCGCGCTCGCGGTGCAATAAGGCACAGATGCGCTGAATTCGTCGCTGCAGTTGGCGCAGATCCGCGGGGTCAGTGAAACTCGCAATCCGCCAGCAGCCGCGTGAGACCGTCCGTATCCATGTCATTGATCTCGGATTTTGACCGGTCCAGCAAGCCCTGCTGGCGCAGCTCCGCATGGATGCGGGAGACGTTCTCCCGCGTCGTGCCGACGCGGCTGGCCATGTCCCGATCGGTGATGGTCAGAGGGCCCGCAGATCGCTCCTGCCACAGGCGCAACAGCTCAAGGCAGACCCGGCCACGCACATCGTAGGTGTGGTACTCGAACACCTTCTGCGTGAGCCGCCGGTTCAGCGCTGCGAGCTTGCGCAGGAGCATGAATGCGAACTCCGGATGATCGCGGCACAGCCCCTGCACATCCGCTGCGCTGATGCAGCCGATCCGGCAGGGCCCTTCGGCGATGACATCGGCGGTGCGCGGGCTGCCGTCGATCGCCGCGACCTCGCCAAACATGGCGCCCGCCGTGAGGACCTGGAACGTGATGCTGCGCCCGGTCGAAGCGATCAGGCTGACGCGCACAGAGCCGGACATCACCCGATACAGGTCACGGCTGGCGTCGTTGACCCGCACCACCGCCTCGCCACGGCCGTAGCGCCGGGTCCGGGTGCAGGCATCCAGGGCCTCCCTGGCGGCGCTCGGTAGCGCCTGGTCGATTGTGCTGTTCATCCGCTGCCGCGGCGCGGCGCTCCCTTCCATCCCGTACTGGCCCAGCGCCTCGTGCCCCTCGCCGGTGCAAGATTGCACCGCAAGCGCATGGCGGGGATCGCACAATGGTACCGAACTGCGCACGTGCCGAGTACAGACATGATGTGGCCCAAGCTGGGGGTGGTGAACCGCTCTTCCTGTTGTGATCAGGCACTCGATGCGGCGCTGCTGGCTGCCAACCGCCAGATCGAGGAAGACTTCCTGCCCATCTGGGGCCGTGGGGTCGAGTGCGTCCGCGTGCCCCGGGGCGCCCCCGGCAGCTGCCGGGAGCTGCGGGCGCTCGTGTTGCTCACCGACGATCTGGTTGCACCAGCGCCGCCGGCCAGTGTGCCGTGCATCGCCGTGAATCCCGCCGAGGGTGACCTCACCCTGCGGTTCACGCGGGAGGCGCTGGAGCTGATCATCCGTGGTGACGATCTTCCCCGGAACGACTGAGTCCGCTCGCCATGTCCTCGCCTGAACCCCCGACCTCCGACCACGCCGTCTCCCGCCCGGTGTACAGCAAGTCCCTCGCGGGCGCTGCAGAGCTGTGCATGGTGATGCCCATCCGGCAGGGCTTTGCCCCAGGACTTGCGACGCGCAGCTATGAAAGCCGGCTGCGCAGCTTCTCCAAGCTCTTTTCCGATCTGCGCGCGCTGACCCGGGAGAGCCGGCTGCAACAGCCGTTCTCCGACATCGTCGATCGGTTGCGCACGATCCATGGTGTGACCATCGCGATCATCGACGGGCAGCTGCTGCTGGCCGTCCACTTCGATCGGCCCTGGGAGCCCTACATCCGACTGGTCTGGGATCAGCTCGGGGCCATCTTCGATCTGATTCTGTGTAACTGCGAGGGCTATCGGGACCATCATCGCAGCGAGCTCGGCTTTGCTGCGTTCTCGGCCTGGATCCGGCGTTACCAGGTCGAGACCAGTACCTATTACCTCGCCAATACGCGCACAGTCAGCGATGTGATCTATCTCGAAGCGCTGGAAGCGCGGGCCCGCAGCGGCACGCTGTCCGCCCAGGCTCTGGGGGAACTCAAAGCGCCAACGCCGCAGGAGCGGGCAGCGGCAGTCCGGGCAGCACTCGATGGCCCGGGCTACGTGGAGTACATCAAGACCGGAGTGCAGGCGGTCACCGCCTTCCACGCGCTCTCCGAGCTGTACCCGCGGTTTAGCGATGATCACGATTTTTTGCTGAGGGCAGCGCGTGCGGTGCTGCCCGTGGCCGAGTTTCCGCGGCGGCGTGACTGGCAGCACGGGGAGACGAATGCGCTGCGGGTGCTGGGCGCGGTCTTCGCGACGGAACTGGCGTGGTTTGAGGACTGGCAGCCCCAGGCGGGCGCGCCGGTCTCGGACACCGGCGCGGATGGCGCACCGCCCGCGGCGCAGATCCAGGGTGGGATCCTGAGCCCCTATCGGGCCAACGTGGGTTGCACGGTGCTGCTGCAGATCCGCGATCCCGCCCGCGCACGCGAATGGCTCGCCGCCTTTGCGGCTGATCTGTCCTGGGGCAACGACAGCCCCGACGGTGTGTTCCGCAATCTCGCGCTCAGCTTCGAAGGACTGAAGCGCCTGGAGCTATCGGCGGCGCAGCTGGGGGATTTCCCCGCGGCTTTTCGTGAAGGCATGGCTGCGCGCGCCGGGCTGATCGGCGATCTGCGCAGTAATCATCCGGATCACTGGGTGTTGCCGGCACGGAACTATCCCGCGCCGGACCCGGCAGCGGGCCCACTGCAGGCGGTCAGTCTGGAATCGATTGATCTGGTTGTTCAGCTCCGCACCCAGGTTGCGGACGATGAACGGGGACCGTCGCTCGCGGCGCCCCTGGCGGCGGTGCTCGACGACCTCGCGCAGGCCACGGCGGGGATCGCGCATATCCTGCACGTGCAGCCCACTTACTCGCTGGGTACCGGGGACGCCGCGCTGGAACACTTCGGCTTTCGCGACGGCCTCAGCAACCCCGATGTCACCAGCGGCGACAGTGCTGACCAGGAGGCCCTGGCACCGGGCGAGATTTTCCTGGGCCGGCGCAATGCGCGAGCCGACGCGGTACCCGAGGCCCTCAACCAGCCCCTGCTTCGCGACGGCACGTTTCTGGTGCTGCGAAAACTGGCACAGGATGTGCCCGCCTTCGAGCAGGCGCTCAGCATGAATGATGGTCTGGCCGGTCACGGCGCGCAGGGTCGCGAGCGGCTCGCAGCCTGGCTGATGGGACGGGAACGGGACGGTACGCCGTTGGCACCGCACAGCGGACCGAACGCCTTCGACTACCAGGACGATCCAACGGGCCGGCGGTGCCCGCTGTTCTCCCACGCCCGCCGGCTGAATCCGCGCGATGCGGGCGATTTCATTCCACGGGTCATTCGCCGGGGCATGTCCTTTGGTCCGACGCTGGCGCAGGGACCCGCGGAGGCGCCGCGCGGCCTGCTCTTTGCGGCCTACAACGCGAGTCTCGCGGAACAGTTCGAGGTCTTGCAACGCTGGCTGAGCGGCGGCAACCGGACCGCGCCCTATAGCGCACAGAGCGACCCGATTACCGGGCTTCCTGGCCCGGAGGGTGCGCGCCGCTATCCGCTTGCAGGCGGCGGCATGCTCGATCTCGGGGACCAGCCCTTCGTACACCTGGACTGGGGGCTGTACCTGTTCGTGCCAAGTCGGAACGGCCTCGCAGCATTGGTGAACAGCCCGCCCGCGACCACCGACGAGCAGCTCAGGCAAGGCCGCGCGTTGCTGTCGACGCTGCGCGCGACGGAAGCGGCAGACGCCGAGCGCGCAAGGCTCGCCTGGAAGCGGGCACTGGAAGAAAAGGATGCGCTCGACGACGAGCAGGATCAGGCGCTGTGGCGCGTTGTGCGCGAGGATCATGGCGGCGTGCTGCGTACGCCTTTCGGGGTGCTCGTGGGAGATGCTGCGTTACTGACGCAGGTGCTCAGTGAGCCCGAATCGTTTTCTGTGGCCGGCTACCGCGAACGGCTTGCGGACTGCGTTGGCGAGAACTACCTGGGCGAGGATCCGCCAGAGCATACCGTCAGCGCGGCCCGCGCCAATCGCGTGCTCTACGCGATCGGCGAGCCGGAAGCCTTCGAGGTGGCGTATCGCTTTGGCAGTGATCTGCTCGCTGGTATGGGCGCGATCAGCGGCCAGGCGACGATCCCCATGCCCAAGTATGCCGATCTGCTTCTGGCCGAAGTCGCCCAGCACTGGTTTGGCGTGCCCGACGGCGAAACCCTGCTGCAGAAACTGAATCGGCAGCGTCGCGGGGGCGCCGCACCGGCGCCGCCCTTTATCGTTGCTGGTGGCCAGCCGGCATATCGAGACGAGACCGCGCACTGCCCGTTCCACGTGATCTCATCCTCGCGCTACGTGTTTCAGCCGCAGCCCGCGCGAGCGGTCAACGAACGTGCGGAAAGTGATGGCAAGCGCCTGCGGCAGGGTGTGGAGCGCTACGCGACCGCGTTACTCGCAACGCCCGGTGCGCTGGCAGACCAGCCGATCCTGGCGCAGCTGCATCAGTGCCTGGCACAAGACGGGCGGGACGACGAGTTCGCCGCGGTGATTCTGGGCGCGTTGCTCGGCTTTATGCCGACCGCCTCCGGCAATTTCTTTTTCACCATGCGTCAGTGGGTGCGCGACAAGGACCTGTGGCGGGTGCAGAACGACTATCTGCAGGCCCGGCAGTCGGGGGCAACGTCTGCCGCCGCCGCCTTTGACCGGCTGCGCCCGGCGCTCGCGCGGGGGATCGCGCGGCGCCCGATTCCGGCGATGATTCACCGGCGCGCAGCGCACGATCTCAGGCTCGGCGGTGAATCGATCAAAGCCGGAGAGCTGGTCGTGTGCGGGCTTGTCAGCGCTGCCGCGCAGTCCGGCTACACGGATATGTCGCCGGCGTTCGGCGGCGATTTCGGCGCCACGCCCCTGCCGACCCACGCCTGCCCCGGGCAGAAACTGGGGGTCGGCACGCTGCTGGGGATGATCGCCGCGTTGTTCGACGCGCCGGGGTCGTTGCGCCGGGCTCCCGCGGACGGCGCGCTGCTGTTCGATCCGGTTGCGCCCGGTACCTGAGGATTCAGGATGCAGCGGGACGCTTGAGGCCGCGCTGTGCCTGCTGGGCACGGCTTGCGTAGCTGTACATGCCCAGCTCGCTGAAGCGCTGTTCACACTCGGCGAGTTTGCGCAGCGTGGTGTCCGGCGCTGCGCGGCTCGCCTCGTGCAGTGCCCGCTTCATGGTCACCAGCGTCTGTTCCCGGCGGGATTGT
Organism: Pseudomonadota bacterium; assembly: GCA_038749065.1. GTDB lineage: Bacteria > Pseudomonadota > Gammaproteobacteria > Pseudomonadales > Azotimanducaceae > CALHVX01. The sequence continues at coordinate 29,272 of JBCDIK010000006.1, forward strand.
CGCAGTTCGGCAGAGCGCTGAGCGCGATCAAAGCAGCGCGCCGCGGCATGAGGACTGGCGGGTGATGGAATGGTCCCCAGCGCGCAGTAGGCCACGGACTCCCCAAGCCGCTCCCGTTTACGCGCGCGCTGCAGGACCCACACCGCCGCGCGCCGTGCCTCTTCGTAGCGCTCCTGGCTGACGAGCATCTCGCACAGCCAGCTGAAGTGCAGCGACGTCCAGATCGCCTGATGGTGACGCTCGATCCAGGCCAGGGCCCGGGCAACATCGTCGACCGGAGCGCTCGCGTCCTGTTGCCAGCGCGCATAGCCAAGGAGCGCCCGGCCCGCGGCAGTGATGTAGCGGCTACCGGTACGGGTCCCGATCTCGATGTTCGACAGTGCCGCTGCCTCTGCCTGAGCCCAGCTGCCCTGCCAGATGAGGACCGCTGTCTTCATGGACACAATGCTGCCGTGCACCGGGTGTACCGGCCCTCGGGTGAGCAGCTCCGCCTCTTCCAGGCAGGCCAGCGCCCCGGGAAAGTCGCCCTGGTCGCCGAGCACCATGCTCTTGCCCGCCAGCGTATAGGCATAGGCGAAGGCGACCCCAGGCTTCTGTTTGTAGGGCGCCTGCTGCGCCAGGGCCTGGTCGATCGCCGGGAGGGCGGCCTCGTAGTCACAGGCGAGCGCACGGGACTGGCCCCAGGTAGAGAGCACCTGCGTCTGCATCGCAGCGCCGCCGATGTGACCGGCTAGAAACTGCGCCCGGTCCACATGCTTGATGGCCTCCGGCGCGTTGCCCAGCGCGTAATTCAGATAGGCCAGCCAGTACTCACCATCCAGCTCGTTCGCGGTATCGCTGCGCAGCACGGCGCGGCGGATCATCTGCCGGTAGATCTCGCATTGCTGCGGCTCCGCATCGAACAGGCAGGCGAGGGCCAGTCGCTTGGCGATGGCGACCCAGCGCTCATACACGTCCTCGCCCTGCAGGCGGTCCAGCGCCGCGAGCGCCGCCTGGTACTGGACGCGCACGCGGTCCGTGGCGCCCGCCGCCAGCGCCCGATCGCCGGCGGCTTCCGCGTAGTCGGCGGCCAACCCATGGGCGTCGGTGTGGCCGTAGTGGTACGCCAGACGTTCCGACACACCGCCGCGGTCCGGTTCCGGGTGCAGGGCTTCGATGATCGCCGCCATCTCGCCGTGCAGCAGGGCGCGGCGCTCGCCGTCGATGGAGTCCAGCACCACATCGTGCGTTACCCCGTGCTTGAATCGCAGGGACGGATCATCCGGCAGTGCGTACACCAGATCCGCCGCTGCCAGGTCAGCCAGCAGCGGCGCCACATCGAGGCCGGCGGTGCCCGCGTCGAACAGCCACCGGGGAATGACGTTGCCCATGACCGCAAGGGTCTGCAGCAGGTCGCGTTGCGCCGGGCCGAGCCGGTTGATGCGCGACGCGATCAGAGCAGCGAGTCGGTTCGGGACCGGTGCGGATTGCCAGTGGGCGCGGTTGGGGGCTGCCAGGGGCCGTTCCAACGCATGGCAGAGTTCCTCGATGAACAGCGGGTTGCCGCCGGAGGCGTCGAGCACCGCGTCGACCTGCTCCGCATCGGCCTGGCCGGCAAGCGACTCAACCATGCGCGCGCCGTGAGTGCGATTCAGGGGCGCCAGCTCGAGCACCTCGCTGGCGTGGATGGACGCCATGGGTTCTCGCGAGCACTGCAGCAGCAGCAGGCGCCCCCGGCAGTGGGTGCGGGCGTGGTTGATGGTGGCGACGGTCAGGTCGTCCGCCCAGTGCCAGTCGTCGATCAGCAGGACGAGCGTGCGGTTCCGGGACAGCACGTCGAAGAGGGCGACAACCGCGCCGAAGAGTGCGGCTTCGCCGGTGCTGCGCTGTTCCCGGGCCGGGGCCAGCAGTGCGGCAAAGGTCTCACCATGCGTGGCGAGGGCTTCGTCCAGCGCGCTGAGCCGGTCCTTCAGGCTCACGTCGGCGGGCCCGATGAGCGCAGCGCGCAGGATCTGCAGGATCGGCTGCAGCGGCTCGGCGTTCTGTCCGGCCTCGCAGTAGCCGCGCAGGACCAGATGCGCCTCGGCGCGCAACGGCGCGAGAAAGTCCTCCGCCAGGCGCGTCTTGCCAATCCCCGCGGGACCGGTCATGGCGACGATTCGGGCCGCGCCCCCGTCACTGGCGGCCAGCGATGCCTGCAGCGTCACCAGCGCCGCGCCCCGGCCCAGCAGCGGCGTGCGATCCCGATACTGGCGTGGCTCGGGATTTCCGGCTACGGCGACGATACGCAGCACCGGGTAGGGTGTGTCCATGTCGGTCAGGGTCAGGTTCTTCGCGCCGGCAACCTCGAACCAGGGCTGGTAGGAGCCAAGGCTTGCTTCCGTGATCAGGATTTCATCGGCGCTGGCGGCATCGGACAGTTTGGCGGCGATGTTGCCGGCCTCTCCCACTAGAGTGAGTCGGCCGGAGACCTGATCACCCTCGATGGCGACCACGTAGCTTGAGTGGATGCCGCTATGCAGCGTGAGGTGGGGTTGGCCGGCGGGCAGGTCCGGATAGCTCAGAGCCCGTACCGCCCCATGAAGCTCGACCGCCGCCATGGCAGCGCGGCGGGCGGCATCCTCTTGGGGCGTCAGGCCAAAGGCTGCGAACACGCCATCGCCGCGAATCTGCAGGATCGTCCCGCCATGGCGCGCGATGACCCGTTCGAACAGCGCATTCAGCTGGTCCAGGAGCGCGGCAAAGCCCTCCGGGTCCGAAGCCGATGCCAGGGCCGTGGAGTGGCTCAAGTCAGAAAACAGGGCGGTGAGGTAGCGGCGCGAGGAACGGCGGCTGCCGGGCTCGGTATCCAAAATCGCTTCCGTCTCCCGCGGGAACGACAACTTAGCGAAAGTTCGCAGGGATGCAAAGGGACGCGCGGTCGGGCTTAATCGCAGTCATCAGACCCAGCGACAGGGAGCCTAACCGATGCTTCGAATCATAGGACTGATCCTGCTGATCGGTGCCGCGATCGCCGCGTATCTGGCGCCGATCGGGCCCATGCCGGGCGTACGTCTTGGCGGCATCGAGACCGCTGCGCCACAGCAGTGGGCCGACGTGCCCATTCCCATGACCGTGCAGCTCAAGACCACCGGCGGGTCTTTGCCGCGGGTGGTGAATATCTGGGTGGTCAACCATAACAATGAACTCTACGTGTTCGGCCAGGCGGACAGCGGCTGGGTGCAGGCGGCCAGCGCCAATCCGGCCGTTCCCTTGCGCATGGGCGATGCGGCCTATGCGCTGACGGCGGTCCGGGAGGCCGATACGGCGTCGGCGGCCTATGGCGCGTACCTCGACCGGTACCGGGCCGACTACCCGGAGCTGGTCGGCTCCCTGCCGCCCGCTTCGGAGGGCCTGGCAGCGGGCGCTGCCTTCCGCCTCACGCGCTCCTAGGGGTTTCGGCGAACGCTAAGGCTGCGGCGGCGACCTGCCGGCGCGCTCCCGCGCCTCCATGCGCTCCAGACGCGCGGCCATCTCGCGCACGAGCCGCATGAGGTCTTCCCGTTCCTCGTGGGCGGCTTCTTCACTCTCCAGGCGCTTCTGCTCCTCTTCTTCCCAGTGCAGGGACTGCATGGAGTTCACGATGATGCCGATGAACAGGTTCAGGATGGTGAACGCCGAGATCAGGATGAACGGCACGAAGTAGGTCCAGGCCCAGGGAAACTCCGCCATGACCGGGCGCGCGATCCCCATGGACCAGCTCTCCAGAGTCATGATCTGGAACAGGCTGTAGAGGCTGGCGCCCAAAGTGCCAAACCAGTCCGGAAAGCGCGCCCCGAATAATTCGGTGCCGAGCACGCCGAAGATGTAGAACACCAGGCTCAGCATGAACAGGATCCAGCCGATGCTCGGCAGGGCAGCGAGCAGCGATTCGGTGAGCGCGCGCAGGCGTGGCACCGTTGAGAGCAGGCGCAGGACGCGCAGGATCCGCAGGCTGCGCAGAATCGCCAATGGCCCCGATGCCGGCAGCAGCGAGATCCCGACGATGGCAAAGTCCATGAGGTTCCAGCCGCTGTAGAAAAACCGGTGCCGGTAGCAGTACAGCTTGACCAGGATCTCGACCACAAAGACCGCCAGCACGCTCTGTTCCAGCAGGGTCAGCGCCGGGCCGATCCGGTCATTGATCGCAGCGGACGTTTCCAGGCCCAGAGCGATGGCGTTCAGCACGATCAGCGCGGTGATGGCGTACTGCACCGGGCGGCTTTCGATCCAGAGGGTCAGCCGGTCGCGCAGGCGCTGCGATTCGAGCGGAACGTTTGCCATAGGTCCGTGCTGTTGCTCAAAGAGCGCCCGATGGTAGGTGAGCACGCGTGCCTTCGCTATGCTGGCGGGACACCAGCGAGGCGAACACCATGGCGCGCAGCGAACGACTCACCTTTTCGAACGGGCAGGGCCTGTCGCTGGCCGGAGCCCTGGCGTTGCCCGCGGACCCGCCCCGGGGCGTGGCCCTGTTCGCGCACTGCTTTACCTGCGGCAAGAACTCGCTCGCGGCATCACGCATTGCCCGGGCGCTGGCGGAGCTTGGCTACGCGGTGTTGCGCTTCGACTTTACCGGCCTCGGTAACTCCGAGGGCGATTTCGGGAACACGGGGTTCGCCGCCAATGTCGATGATCTGGTTGCGGCCGCGGACCATCTGCGCGCGACGTTGGAAGCGCCCGCCTTACTGATCGGTCATAGCCTGGGCGGCACCGCGGTGCTGCAGGCGGCAGCGCAGATCCCCGAAGCGAAAGCGGTGGTCACCATCGGCTCACCGGCGACCGCAGAGCATGTCGTGCGCCAGTTTGGCGCGGCGCAGGCGGACGCCGCGGAGCCGGACCGGATGACTGTGAGTCTCGGTGGGCGCGCGTTTTCCGTGGCACGCAACTTTGCCGAAGGATTCCACAGCGCGGCGTTGCCGGACGCCCTTGGCGGTCTGCGCAAGGCGCTGCTGGTGCTGCACGCCCCGCTCGATGCGGTGGTGAGCGTTGATGAAGCGGGGCGCATCTTCGGCGCCGCGCGACACCCCAAGAGTTTTGTCTCCCTCGATGGTGCGGACCACCTGCTGACGGCGCGCCCCGATGCCGACTATGTGGCCTCGCTGATCGCTGCCTGGGCCGAGCGTTATCTGCCCGCGCCGGCGGTCATCGAGGCAGCGCCGGTGCCCCGGGGCACCGTGCGAGTGCGAGAGCTGGGGCCCGGCTTTCTGACCGAAGTGCGCAGCGACGATCATCGCTGGTTGGCCGACGAGCCGGCCTCCGTGGGCGGTCGTAACGAAGGGCCCGATCCCTATGAGCACCTGCTGGCGGCGCTGGGCACCTGCACCTCCATGACGCTGCGCATGTATGCCAACCGCAAGCGGTTACCCCTTGAGGGGGTCGAGATCGAGTTGGCGCACCGCCGGGAACACCTTCAGGACTGCGAAACCTGCGCGGAGAACGACGGCAGCCGCGTGGACGTGCTTGAGCGACGCATCGCCCTGATCGGTCCACTTGATGAGTCGCAGCGGCAGTCGTTGCTGGCGATCGCGGACCGGTGCCCGGTGCACCGCACGCTGGAGAATGACCTGCGCATCGACACAGCGCTGCTCCCCACCGAAGCCCAGCGCCCCTAGCGGGGATCGAACAGCTCGAAGCCGGCTCGACGAGCGCCCGGAGAGGTGTAGCACCAGCGCACGCTGCCCTTGCTCATCCACGCGAGAAAACCGACCGCCACGCTGCCGCGGCGCTTGTCGCCGGCGATGGACGGGTAGTTGTGCACCTCGACATAGGACATGCCCTGATCGCACCCGCGCTCCAGGCACAGCCGCTCCGAGCGGAAGGAGATGTCCGACTGCAGATGCAGACCGCGATGCTCCGGCATGGTGAAGGCCTTGTAGCCGTAGCGAACGCGATCACCCATGCGGACCCGGAACCCGTCCTCTGCGGGTGCCTCCCGAAAGGCGCGCCACACGTAGGCGGCCAGTTCGCCACCCTGGTAGGCACCCACGCAGAAGCCCCCGTTCTGGCGGGCCTCGGCAACGAAGTCTGCAGTGCATTCCGCTTCCGGAATCCCGGGCAGCGCCGCGTAGTCTTCCTCCGTCAGTTCCCGGACGTCGTAACCCTCCGGCGGCGTGCGCAGGTGCACATCGACCACCAGGGTCCGGTGAAAGACGTGGGCCAGGTGGATACCGGTCAGATTGCTCACCACCGGCGCGCCGATGGTGTGCAGGGCACGCAGGGTGCCCCAGCGCTGCTGCTCGGTAAGAAACCTGGCTTTGATTCGCGCGGCCAGGGGCAGGGGTGCAGGCGCTGGCGGAGGGGGTTCGCGGTTCGTCATGGCTACCGTTCTCGGTCAGCGCATGGTACCCGAACTGGCCCGGCGCACCGCGTGGCGGATCACAGCGCGCGGTTGCGGGGCGGGCGTCAAAGGACCATGCTCGAGCGGTGATCGAGGAGAAACCTATGTCTCTGGCGGAAACCCTGACCCAGATGCGCGAAGGCGCTGCCAAGCGCATTCCCGAACCGGCCGCGGCCATCATGCACCGCGCCACAGAAGACTTGCGTCAGTCCGGCATTCTAGACGGCGTCATCAAGATCGGTGACCGGCTGCCGGACTTTACGCTCATCAACCAGCAAGGCACGCCGGTGTCGTCGCTGGCGTTACGCAACGCAGGGCCCATGGTCCTGACGGTGTTCCGCGGAAGCTGGTGACCCTACTGCAAGGCAGAGCTGTATGCTTTGCAGGCAGTGCTTTCGCAGATCGAGGCGGCCGGGGCCCAGTTGGTGGCCATCACGCCGCAGTTGCCGCAGCACAGCGAGACCATGATCGCCGAGAACGAGCTGCACTTTGACCTGCTGACGGACGAAGGCAGCGAGTACGCGGCGGCGTTGGGATTGCGGTTCACGCTGCCGCCGGACCTGGCGCAGCTGTACGAGCAGTTCGGCATCAACCTGCCCGTACACAATGGCGAGGACAGCTGGACGTTGCCCATGCCGGGGCGCTTCGTGGTTGATGCCGCCGGCATCGTGCGCGCCGTGGATGTCGATCCGGACTACACCTACCGGCCCGAGCCCGAGGCCACGCTCGCGGTGCTGCGCGAACTGGCCTAGGCCAGGATCACGACTCGGACGCCGATTGCGCTTCCGCCAGCAGCGCTTCGAGCGCGCTGGCGGACTGGACACCGACTCGGCTCGCGACTGGTGCGCCACCCGCGAACAGCATGAGCGTCGGGATACTGCGGACACCCAGGCGGCTGGCGATCGCGCTGGCCTGGTCCACATCAACCTTGTGCACCTGTACCGAGCCCTGATGGTTGCGAGCGAAGGACTCGAGCAGCGGCGCCTGGGTGCGGCAAGGGCCGCACCAGTCGGCCATAAAGTCGACAAGCACGGGCACGCTGGCCGCGGTGATCGTCTCTTCGAACTGCGCGGGCGCCAGGGTTGTGACCGCGGCTCCGGCCGGAGTGGCTTGATCTTTGTGTGTCATGGTCGTTCTCCATGCAGGCTGAAGCTGTGCAAGCGTTGGCTGGCACTCTATGCTTGCGCGCTGTTTTGAAACATGTCGGTATCGGTCGAAAACGTGTCAGATCCCGCTGAAGCTCAGGACCGGCTGAGCGATCTCCTGCGGCGTGTGGCCTTCGGTGCCCAGGTCTTTTTCAGTGGCGAGTACTGCGGCCGCTGGGCGGTGGATACCTCCGGCAGCCGGCAGGTGCCCTTCCATCTGGTCAGCGAGGGCGAAGGTTGGCTCCATGGTGAGAGCGCGCAGCCGCAGCCCCTGCAGGCGGGGGAGCTGGTGCTGTTTCCGGGAGATGCGCCTCACCTGCTCGCCGCAAGCCCCGAAACGCCGGACCCGGCGCACATCAACCAGGGGCCACCCGCGCAGATGCACGGCCCGACGACCCGGTTGGTCTGCGGCTACTTCGAGTTCGACCGACGTGCCGCGGCGCCATTGCTGGACAGTCTTCCGGCGGTCATGGTGTTGCAGGTCGCCCAGGCTGCCAGCGCCGATGCGCGACAGCTAGCCGCGCTATGGATGCGCGAAGCGGCCGAGCCTGGCCCGGGCAGCACGCTGGCCGTCGATCGTCTGGCTGAGCTGGTGTTCGTGCATATGTTGCGGGGAGAGATGGCCGCCGGCGCCCTCTCTGGCTTGCTCGGCGCGCTGGCCGATCCGCGCCTGGGCCCGGCGCTGGCACAGATCCACAGCGCGCCCGAGCAGGGCCTGTCGGTCCCCAAGCTGGCGGCACTCGCGGCCATGAGCGAGAGCGCCTTTGCCGCGCGTTTTCGCGATCAGGTGGGCATGGCACCGGGCCAGTACGTCAAGCACTGGCGCATTCAGAGCGCTGCCGCCCTGCTGCGAGACAGCGATGTCTCCATGGCGGAAGTCGCCCAGCGCGTGGGATACGAGTCGGAAGCCGCCTTCCGCAAGGCGTTCAAGGCGCACTTCGACATCGCGCCCGGGCGGTGGCGGCGCTCACAGACCCAGCGGGTCGACGGCAGCGGGGAATAGCGTGTCTACACTGCCAGTAGAGGTTCAGTGGATCACCCCATGGCGCAGTACCAACGTATGCTGACGAGCGATCAGGTGCTGCTGGCGCGACAGCCCATTTTCGATGCGCAGCTGAACCTGGTGGCGCACGAGCTGCTGTTCCGTGGTGACTTCGAAACCGTGGGGGGCGACCAGGCGAGCGCCACGGTCCTGCTCAATGCCTTCGATCAGGGCCTGCTGCGATCCGGGCCGGACTCCGTGCCGGCGTTCGTCAACTTCACCGAGTCCATGCTCTACGATCTGCCGCCCTTCGAGCCCAATGCCGTGGTGATCGAGCTGCTGGAGGACATTCCGCCGACCGCCGAGGTGGTGGCGCAGGTCCGGCAGATCCGGGAGATGGGTTACCGCGTGGCGCTCGATGACTACGTCGATACGGAGGCGATGACCGCGCTATTGCGACAGGTCGATATCGTCAAGGTCGACGTGCTGGACACGCCGGCTGAGCAGCTGGCGCCGCTCGTCGCCCGGTTGCAGGGATTCGATGTCACGCTGCTCGCCGAGAAGGTTGAGGACCACGCTCAGTTCGAGCGCTGCCGCGCGCTCGGCTTTACCTGGTATCAGGGTTTCTTTTTTGCGCGGCCGGAGCCCGTGCAGGGTCAGTCTGCTGGCCTGAATCGACAGGCAGTGCTGCCGATGATCGCCGCGCTGCAGGACGAGGATCTGGCCCCTGCGTCGCTGGCTCGCATCATCGGCAACGATTCCGGTTTGACCTTCAAGGTCCTGCGGTTGGCCAACAGCGCGGCTACCCGGCGGGCAGTGCCCATCGATACCATCGCGCAGGCGATCACCATGCTCGGCCTGCGCCGACTGCAGAACTTCGCCACGCTGGTGGCGCTGTCGAACCTGGGCCACAAGCCTGAGGAGCTCGAGGCCTACACCAGCTTTCGCGCGCACCTGTGCGAGCAGCTCGGCATGCTCAGTGCCACCGGTATCAGCGGCGATGTGTTTCACACCGCCGGTATTCTGTCCTGCTGCGATGCCTACTTCGACGCGCAGCTGCACACGCTGCTGCCCTCGCTGCCCGTCAGCGACGACATGCAGCGGGCGTTGCTCGAGCGCAGCGGCGCTATCGGCACGGTGCTGGAAGCGGCCGCCCAGCTACAGGAGGGTCGCTTCGCACAGGTGAACTGGGACGCACTGGCGGACCTGGGTTTAAGCGCGGAGGTCATTCACCAGGCGCTGTGGGATACCGTCGCCTGGGCCGGGAGCGACGTCGAAGCCGGAAGCGCCGACGCCTGACGCGCTAGAGCGACGCGTGGACCAGGCCCATGGCCGTGTAGAAGAGCAGCCAGTAGCCGGCGTCAATAAAGAACAGTGCCCGCCCTTTCTGGGAAAACAGGTAGTTCGTGCCGATGGCCGGAACAATGAAGCCAAGGGCGACCCCGACCGCCGTCAGCACTTTGACCGCAAAAGACAGATCGACCGCGTAGGTCGCGAAGGTATGGGCCAGGGTCCAGGAGGCGAGCAGGCTGAACGCGAAAGCGCCGCCGTAGATCAGCCCCATGTTGCCCCCCTGGATGTCTTCCTCGGTCAGCCCGACCGCACCCATCCAGCGCTTGCCCATGATCGGCCCGTACCAGATGCCGCCGACGATGAATCCACAGGCCGCGGCGCCGACCACCGCAATCCAGTTCACCGCAAACAGATCCATCGCCCCACTCCCCCTTGATCGAGCCAGTACTGTAGCCGGAAAGCACAGCCGTCGAAACTTTGACGCGCCCCTGCGTTGGGACGCCTGTCGCATCTTCCGGGGTTGTTTTCGACAGGCGTTACGCCTGACCTAGGCTCAAGGAGTACCTCCGCGAGACGCGCCCTGCATGCCGGCCTGCCGACAATTGCTCTGTGTTGCACTGTTGCTGACAGCGACCGCGCATGCGCGTGAGATCGACCCCTTCGATCTCAGCCTGGAAGAGCTGCTGCACGTCGAGATCGTGTCTGCCTCGCGCCACGCGCAGGATCGCTTCTCGGTGCCTTCGGCGGTGCACGTCATCAGCGCCCGCGACATCGAGCGCTCCGGCGCCACCTCCCTCGGTGAAGCGCTGCGTGGCGTTCCCGGGCTGCTCGTGAGCCGTACCAATAACAATGAGTGGGCCATCAGTGCCCGTGGCTTCAATGGCGCTTTCTCCAACAAGCAGCTCGTGTTGATCGACGGGCGGACCGTCTATGACCCGTCCTTTGCCGGGGTGACCTGGGACAATCAGGAGCTGCTGCTGGCGGACGTCGAGCGCATCGAAGTGATCCGTGGGCCGGGTGCTGCGCTGTGGGGCGCTAACGCGGTTAACGGGGTCATCAATGTGATCACCCGGCCGGCCCAGGACACAGCGGGCATGGCGGTGTCGGTCAGCGGCGCCCATCATCACCGGATCGCCGAGCTGCGCTACGGCGACTCGGTGGGCGACCGGCACCACTACCGCGTGTTCGGCAAATTCGCGCAGCGTGATCTGTTCGCGCCAGAAGGGTTCCGCTCCACGGGCCGTGACAATCGCAGCCACTACGGCGGCTTCCGCTGGGACAGCGAGCTGACGGAGCGCCAGTCTCTGCTGCTCAGCGGTAGCCTGCTGCAGCGCGATCTGGAGCGCTATCTCTCAGGTCTGGACCCGCTCACGCTGACCCCGGAGGTGGTTCCGGCGCAGGGCGATGCGCACGTGGGCAATCTGCTGGCCCGCTGGCGCTACGCCGGCGACGGCGGCCGTGACCACGAGCTGCAGTTCTTCTCCAACCACTCCGACACGGACGCGGCAACACCGCTCAGTGTGGACTTCGATACCTACCGACTCAGCTACCAGCAGTCTCATCGCGCCTCGGCGCAGCAGCTGCTGGTGTGGGGTCTCGAGTATCAGCATCTACGGTACCGCAGCGAGGGTACGGCGCAGCTTAACTTCGAGCCGCGTCGCGGTCGCGAGGACGACTTTGCGATCTATGCGCACAGCGAGCACCGCATAGATGCCCTCAATCTCACGCTGAACGCCGGCCTGCGTCTGGAGGACAACACCCGCGGCGGTCGGGCCGTGCAGCCCAAGATCGCTCTGGGCTGGGCGCCCGCAGAGCCCGTGTACCTGTGGCTGTCCGCGGCGCGGGCGACGCGTAAACCCTCCATCTCTGATAACAGCATCGTCGCCCTGGGCTTTCCCGTGCCTGACGGGTTGGCTGAACTGTCACCGATTCCGCTGCAGATTCCCCTGATCGGGGAGCTGCGCGGGCAGCAGGGGATCGATAACGAAGTGCTCGACGCGCTGGAGTTCGGCGTGCGCTGGCAGCCGAACGCCCGCTGGGGCGTGGACCTTGCGAGCTTCTACAACGTCTACGACGACTTCATCCTGCCGCAGTTCGAAGACGTGCGCTGCAGCGACGGCGCATCCGTGTTTATCGAGCCGAACTGTTTTCTGGCGTCCTCCTACCTCGTGGCGTCCTCCAAGAGCGGCAACGATGGGCAGGCCCGCAGCCACGGCGCTGAGCTGGCGTTGCGCTGGGTGCCGGCGGAAGCGCTGGAGCTGCAGGCCAGCTACGCCTACCTGGATCTCGACGTCAGCGGCAGCGATCAGATCTCTGACTTCAACGGCGCTCTGCTCTCGGGCTCGAGTCCGCGGCATAGTGCGGCGCTCACCTGGCGTTACAGCATTGGTAACCGCTGGCAGTTCGACGGCCAGGTGCGTCGGGTCAGCCGCCTGAGCAATCCCGCGGTGGCGGGCTACACCACCTTTGATCTGCGGCTGTCCTGGGCGCCGGTCTCCCGTTTGCGCCTCGCGCTGTTGGCGCAGGAGCTGGGGGATGCCCGTCATCTGGAGCTGGATGACGCGTTCGACAACGTTCCGGCCACAGAAGTGCAGCGTTCGATTGCCCTGCAGGTGCGCTATGAACCCTAGCCGCGCGCTGCTGCCCTTCGTTCTGGCGCTGCTGATCGCAGCCCCCGCCTGGCCCGCACCGCCGCCGGGCGCTGATCGGCTGCAGGCGGCCATGATCTACAACCTGGCCAAATTTGTGCGCTGGCCGCGCTCGCACCGCAACCGTGAGCTGCGCCTGTGTCTGGTGAACGCGTCGCCGGTCGCTGAGCAGCTGCGCTCTGTGAGCGGCCGACCGGTGGCAGGCCGCCGCCTCAACGTGGACGCCGCGGCGGCGCGCCTGTCACGCTGCGATGTACAGGTCTACGGCGTGGACGCCGTGCCCCTTGCTGCGGCGGAGCGCGGCATCCTGACCATCGGCACGAACCCGGATTTCCTGAACGCCGGCGGCATGATCGCGCTGGCCGTGGTCGATAAGAAGCTGGTCTTCGATGTGCATCTGACGCGCCTGCGGGAAGCGGGGCTCGATCTCAGCGCGGAAGCGCTCGCCCTGGCTCGGAGCGTTCATCGATGAGCCTGTTCAGCCGCATGACGATTCGTGGCCGGTTGCGGCTGTTGTTTGTGCTTCTGTCGGGCGTTCTGGTGAGTGCCGTCGTGATTGTCTATGCGCTGCTGGAGACCCGTACGATCCGGGAGCGCATGAGTGATCAGTATGCGCAGATCGCCTCGATGACCGCGCTCAGCGGACGTGCCGCAGTGGCCTTTGGCGATGAGGCCTTTGCTGCCCGCCTGGTGGCCGGCGCGCACAGTGTGCAAGGGGTCGAAGCGGTCCTGATCTACGATGCCTTTGGCGAGTTGCTGGCGCAGGCTACCGATGACCAGACGCTCAAGCCGGCGCAGTTCCGCCCCCCGGTGGATTCGGCGAGCGCCACTGTCTTTGACCCGTCTTACCTGCGCGCGACGGAGCCGGTGCGCCTTGATGGTGACATCATCGGTCACGTGGTGGTGCTGGCGAACTACGCACGGCTCGATGCGGCGCGCGAAAATCTCGTGTTGCTGGTGATCGTGTCGCTGCTCGCCTGTCTGATCTGTGCCTACCTGATCTCTATCCCCATGCAGCGCCAGCTGCTGCGCCCGATCGGGCGCCTGGGCGCGGAGATGGCCACGCTCCGCGAAGAGCAACACTACGGGCGCCGGGTGAGCCACGGTAGCGATGACGAGGTCGGGGAGCTTTATGCCCGCTTCAACGAGCTACTCGAAGAAGTAGAAAGTCGCGACCGTTACATTCGCGATGAGCGCGGCCGCCTGGAAGTCGAGGTGCAGCAGCGCACGCGCGACCTCCAGGACATCAACAGCACACTGGAACAGAACGTCTCCGAGCTGGAGCGCGCGAACGCAGCGGCATTGGCAGCGGCGCAGGCTAAGGCCGAGTTTCTGGCGAACATGAGCCACGAGATCCGCACGCCCATGAACGGTGTGCTCGGCATGCTGGAGCTGGTCCGAGGCACGGCGCTCGATGATGAGCAGCGCGAGTGCGTGGAGACGGCGCATCGCTCCGGCCAGGGCCTGCTGTCGCTGATCAATGACATTCTTGACCTGTCGCGGATCGAAGCGGGCAAGCTGACCATCGATCGTACGGCCTGTCGGCCATCAGACCTGGTCGAAGAGGTGTGTGGCGTCCTGTCCCAGCAGGCGCTGGCCAAGGATCTGGCGCTGTCGCCGGTGCTGGCAGCGCCCTGCTACGAGCTGGCCAGCGTCGATCCCGCCCGGCTACGGCAGATCCTGCTGAACCTGATCGGCAACGCCGTGAAGTTCACGCATGAGGGCTCGGTCACGGTGCGCGGCAATGTACGAGCCAACGACGCCGCTGATGCACACGGCGCCGCGCAGGTCCTGGTCCTGGAAGTGATCGATACCGGTATCGGGATTGAGCCGCAGGCGATGGCCAGCCTGTTCGATGCCTTTACCCAGGCGGACGGCTCGACCACCCGGCGCTACGGTGGCACCGGGCTCGGCCTTGCGATCTCACGACAAAGCGCGAGCCCTGCCCCGGCGTGCTGTCACAGGTCAGCTCGCCATCCAGCAGAGCCACCAGCTGTCGTGAGATCGCAAGGCCGAGCCCGGTGCCACCGTAGCGCCGGGTGGTCGAGCCGTCCGCCTGGGTAAAGGCAT